>JAPPNT010000173.1 GCA_028873745.1 Chloroflexota bacterium
GCGCCGTGGCGGCGTGCCATGACGGACGCTGATTCCGGCGTCCGAGCGGACGCGCCGCCGCCCGTGCGGCCGAGCCTCTGGCTGTGGGCCAACCGGCTAGCGCTGCCGCTCCTGCTGGCGGCGGCGCTGACCCTTCGTCTCTACGGCATCGACTGGGATGGCGGCGCCCTCTACCACCCCGACGAGCGCGCCATCCTGACCCACACCTACGACCTCTCCCTCCCGCCCATCGACAACCTCGGCATCCTCCTCGACACCGACGAGAGCCCCCTCAACCCCCGCTGGTTCCCCTACGGCACCCTGCCCATCTACGCCCTGAAGGCCCTGCAGCTTGCCCTCTCCCCCGTCGTCGACCTCGACATAGTCGAGCTCAGCAAGGTCGGCCGCGTCCTCTCCGCCCTCGCCAACACCGCGACCGTCTTCATGGTCTACCGCCTCGGCCAGCTCCTCTTCTGCCGCCGTGTCGGCCTGCTCGCCGCCGCGCTGACGGGGCTGGCCGTGCTGCACATCCAGCTCAGCCACTTCTTCGCCGCCGAGACCTTCCAGACCCTCTTCATCGTCGCCGGCCTCTACTTCATGGTGCAGGTCGTCCGCCGCGCCCGCCTCCGAGACTCCCTGTGGGCCGGCCTCTTCGTTGGCCTCGCCATGGCGACCAAGGTGAGCTCTGCCTCCATCTTCCTGCCCCTCGCCCTCGCGCACGTCTTCGCGGCGTGGCGGCAGGCCCCCGTCCACGCCGTCCCCTTCGACGTCCCGAGCGCCTGGTGGCGCATGGCCATCGCCTTTGGCGGCGCAGTGGCCGTGGCCGCGGCCGCTTTCGTCGTGACCGAGCCCTATGCCATCCTCGACTGGGCACGCTTCTCCGACGCCTTCATCGAGCAGAGCGAGATGGTCCGCCGTATCCGCGACTACCCCTACACGCGCCAGTACGTCGACACTGTCCCCTTCGTTTACCACGCCTGGCAGCTCTCCCTCTTCGGGCTCGGCCCGCTCCTCGGCCTCGTCTCCCTCGCCGGCCTTGCGTGGGCGAGCGTCAAGACGTTCTGGCGCGGAGGCGCCGAGCTGACGGTCATCCTCGCCTTCCTCGTCCCGCTGCTGCTCATCACCGGCCTGTTTGAGGTCAAGTTCCTCCGCTACCTGCTCCCCGCTGCGCCCCTCATGGTCATCCTAGGCGCCGCCATGCTCTTCGAGGGCCTCGACTGGCTCCGCGACCGCGCGCCGTCGCTCACCCGCTGGGCGTCCGCCGCCGTCGGCGTCGTGGTCCTCACGACTGCCCTTTACGCGGTCGGCTACGTCGCCATGTACGCCGTGCCGCACCCCGCAAACCAGGCGTCGGACTGGCTGAACGAGCACGCGCCAGAGGGATCGCTCCTCCTGCGGGAGCACTGGGAGGAGGGACTGCGTGGCCTCGAGCCGTTTGAGCAGCGCGAGTTGCCCCTGTACAACCCCGACACGCCCCAGAAGATCGCGCAGGTAGCCACCGACCTCGCAGAGGCCGGCTACGTCTACTTCTACAGCAGCCGCCTCTTCGGCACGATACCCCGCCTCCCCGACGACTACCCCATCCCCTACGGCATGACCCGCGCCTTCTACCCGATGCTCTTCGCCGGCGAGCTCGGCTACGAGCTCGTGCACGTCGAGCAGAAGTACCCGTCCCTCCTCGGCATCAGCCTCGTCAACGACGTCTACGGCCGCGCCAACTTGACCCCGCCTGCCGGCATCGACGCCTTCAACCCCGGCGGCCTGCGCGTCCATATGGGCTTCGCCGACGAGAGCTTCAGCGTTTACGACCACCCGCAGGTGCTCGTCTTCCAGAACACCGGGCGCCTCAACTCGGCCCAGCTCCTCGGCCTCCTCGGCGCCGCCGCCCGCGACGCCCCGCCGTCCTTCGACGCCATGCTCGTCTCCGACGCCGAATGGGAGCGCCAGCGCACAGGCGGCACGCTGCGCGACATCACGCCCCCCGACGGCATCGGCGCGCGATGGCCCCTGCCGGTCTGGCTGCTGGCCGTCTACGCCGGGACGCTCGCCGTGCTGCCCCTCGGCCTCGTCGTCTTCCGCGCCCTCCCCGACCGTGGTTACCTGCTCGCGAGGCCCCTCGGCTTCCTGCTCCTCGCCTACGTCCCCTGGTTCCTCGCGAGCCTCGGCTGGATCGGCTTTGGCCGCGTCAGCATCGCCCTCGGCTTCCTGCTCCTCGCCGCCGTCTCCGGCTGGCTGGCCTGGCGCTTCCGCGAGTCCCTCTGGGCGTTCGTGCGCCGTCGATGGCGCCTGCTCCTCGCTGAGGAGGCCCTCTTCCTTGCGGCGTTCGTCGCCTTCCTCCTCGTGCGCGCCGCCAACCCGGACCTGTGGCACCCGGTCTTCGGCGGCGAGAAGCCCATGGACTTCGCCCACCTCAACGCCGTCCTCCGCTCGACGACGATGCCGCCCCTCGACCCCTGGTTCGCCGGCGGCGCCCTCAACTACTACTACTTCGGCCAGTTCATGGTCTCGACGCTCATCCGCGTCACTGCCATCCCGGCCGCCGTCGCCTACAACCTCGCCATACCTCTCTTCTTCGCGCTCACGGCGGGCGCCGCCTTCTCCCTCGGCTACAACCTCACCGAGGGCGCGCGCCGCTGGTTCCGGCGCATCCCGCGCCCGCCCGCCTGGACGGCGATAGCCGCCGGCCTCGCCGCGACGACGATGGCCGTCGTGCTCGGCAACCTCCACGGCGGCGGCCAGCTCCTACGCGGCATGGTCGCCGACTTCGACTTCTGGGCGCCCACGCGCATGATGCCGCCGGACCCGCCCGGCTTTGAGATCACCGAGTTCCCCTTCTTCACCTTCCTCTACGGCGACCTCCACGCCCACCTCATGGCGATGCCCCTCGCCCTGCTCGCCGTCGGCCTCTGCCTGAACGCCGTCCTCCTCTCCCGCCGAGGCGTCGCCCGCTGGCGATTCCCCCTGACCCTAGTCTTGCTGGGCCTCACCGTCGGCGCCCTTGCGGCGGCCAACACCTGGGACTTCCCCATCTACCTCGCCCTCGGCGCCGCGAGCATCGTCGTCGGCCAGTGGCTCGCGAGCAGGCGCATCAGCCGCCCGCTGCTGCACCGCACGACGGGCCTGCTCGCCCTGTTCATCGCGCTGTCCTTCCTCTTCTGGTTCCCCTTCCACTTGCGCCTCGTGAACGGCTTCCCCGGCCTCGGCCTCGCACCGGCGACGACCCCCTTCGGCCAGTACCTCGCCATACACGGCCTGTTCGTCTACGTCGCCGTCACCCTCCTCGCCGTCGAGGCCGTGCCCCGCATGTGGCGTTGGATGTCGACGCTCAAGGGACTCTGGTCCCTGGCGCTCGGTTTCGTCGTCGGCCTGCTGGTCTCCTTCGGCATCGCCCTCGCGACGGTCGGCTACGGTACGCTCGCCTTCCTCGGCGCGCTGCTGATCACGACCGCCGTCCCGCTCCTCGGCTGGCTCTTCGTGCGACGTTGGCGCTGGGGAGATGAGCCCTCCGACGCGAGGAACGCCGCGCCCTTCCACCTTCTGCCCCTCGGCCTCCTCGCAGTCGCGCTCGCCATCGGCGCGGTCGTAGACGTCCTCGTCCTCCGCGGCGACATCGACCGGCAGAACACGGTCTTCAAGCTCTACCTGCAGGCGTGGCTCTTCTTCTCGCTCGCCGGCGCCTACGCCCTCTGGCATCTCGGCTTCGTGCGACGCTGGTTCACGCGCCCCCGTCTCTGGACCGGCGTCTGGACGGCCGGCCTCGTCGCCCTCCTCGCCGCCTCCGCCGTCTACCCCGTCCTCGGCACGCAGACCCGCCTCGAGCAGCGTTTCGTGTCGACGCCCCTCACCCTCGACGGCACGGCATACATGGAGCACGCCGTCTACGTCGATCAGGGCGAGACCGTGCTGAAGTGGGACCTGCAAGCGATGGACTGGCTGCGCGACACCCTCGACGGCACGCCCGTCGTCCTCGACGGTCGCACGCCGCTCTACCGTTGGGGCAGCCGCGTCTCCGTCTACACCGGCCTCCCGACGGTCCTCGGCTGGGACTGGCACCAGATTCAGCAGCGCTGCGGCCTCGACCCATGCCCCGCCGTGCACGAGCGCGTCGCGGACGTGCACCTCATCTACGCGGGCCAAAGCAAGGAAGAGGCTGTGGATCTCCTGTGGAAGTACCGCGTGGATAACGTCTACATCGGCCAGACCGAGCGCCAGTACTACCCGGAGGAGGGCTTGGCAAAATTCGAGGCATTGGCCGAGGAAGGCGTGCTGTCAGTGGCGTACGAGAACCCGGAGGCGACCGTCTACCGCGTCGAGGGCTCGGGCTAGGCGCCCGGCGCCCGCCACCGCGGGTAGGAGCCGAAGACCTTGACGTGCGACGTTATCCTCCGCACTGCCTCCAGCGCTTCCCCCAGATTGGCGTCCAACGGGTGCCCTATGAGGTCGACAAGGAAGATTTAGCGCCCCATCTCCCACTTGGCCGGCCGCGACTCGATCTTGGTCATGCTGATCCTGCGCTCCGCAAACTCGCGGATGACCTCGTGCAGCAGCCCCGGTGTGTCACCCACCAGGGCCCCCTTGTCCTCGTCGAAGTCGAAGCAGATCGAGGTCTTGTCGTCCCCGGTTGGTTCGTGGTCCTCCCGAGCCAGCACCACGAACCGCGTCGTGTTCCCCGTCTGGTCCTGGATGTCCTCCTGCAGAACCTCCGCGCCGTACATGTTCCCCGCCCGCCGCGACGCGATGGCGCCCGCCGGCTCGTCGCTGGCCAGCATCTGCTCCACCGACGCCGCGGTGGATAGCGCCGCCTGCGGCCTCGCGTTGGGGAACGTCTCCTCCAGGTAGCGGCGGCACTGGCCCAGCGCCTGCGGGTGCGAGTACACCACCCTGATGTCCGATGCCTGTGTCCCCGGCTTCACCAGCAAGCAGTGCCGGATGTCCACCAGCACCTCCTGCCGCACCATGAGCACGTCCTCGCGTATAAGCAGGTCCAGCGTGTCGTTGACCGCGCCCTCCAAGCTGTTCTCGATAGGCGCGACGCCCTCGTCCGCCTTGCCGCTCCGCACGGCCTCCGCCGTCGCCGCGATTGTCGGCCGGGGGTCCCGCTCGGCGGTCGCGTCGTACCGCTCCGTGGCGTCCTCCGTGTACGTCCCCGGCGGGCCGAGGTATGCAATGCGCTTCGCCATCCCTATCTCCTGGCGCTCACGATTTCCAAAAGCGCCTCAGCCTGGTCGGACGCGGCGAGTGCTACGATCTCGTCGTAGACCTCCACCTCCGTGTCGTCGTTGAGCTCCTTCAGCTCCCCGTTCCGGTCGATCACCGCGACGATGAACGTCTCCGGCGGCAGCGCGATGGCCCCCAGCCGCCTGCCGATGATCGGCGACCCCGGCGGCACCTCGATGGCCGCCGCCTCACGGTCGCCCCGCACCGGCAGGACGTGCGCCGCCGCGTGGGCGGGCAGCTCCCCCTCGATGGCCCCCAATATCAGCTGCGTGCTGCTCAGTACCACGTCCACGCCCAGGATCTCGAACAGCCGCTCGTCCTCCGGGATGTTGATCAGCGTCACCGTCCTCGGCACGTTGAACCGGTGCTTGGCGAGCTGGCACGCGGCCAGGTTGTCCTCGTCCGCGCCCGTCGTCGCGATCAGGATGTCGGCCCGCGCGACGCCCGCTGCCATCTGGATGATCGGCTCCGACCCGTCGCCCTTGATCGCGACGTTGCCGAACTGTGCGACCAGCTCGTCCACGCGCCGGCTGTTCCGCTCCACGATGAAGACCTCGTGCCCCGCGTTGAATAGGGCGCGAGCCAGGTAGAAGCCAACCCTGCCGCCGCCGACCACTACGATGTACATGGGTTACGGGAAGACCGCCTCAAGAATCAGGGCGGACGTGATCTTTGTGGGGCTGATTGCCGCCAGCCCCAGCTTGTTGTACATCTCCTGCCGCTCCACGTCGCCCACCCGACAGACCACGTGCGGCACGTTGAAGATGTGCTTCGCCCGTTGCGCCGCCATCGCGTTCCGGTTGTCTCGGTTCGACACGGCGACGAAGACGTCCGCCTCCTTGATGCCCGCGTGTATCAGCTCCTCCTCCAGGATGCCGTCGCACACGATGGTCGAGCCCTCGGTCTCGCGAAGCTCCATGGGAAGGCTGAGGAAGCTCTCGGGGACGGGGTCGAGCACCGTGACCCGGTGCCCTTCCCGCCAGAGGGTGATGGCGATCTGGGTGCCGATGCGGCCGCAGCCCATGACGATGACGTTCATCGCTGACCTTCAGGTGTCGCTCCGGCGGTCTCTCGTGATGGCCAGCTGCCCTCTGCCGGCATGGGCTCGCGGAAGATGAGGACGGGGCACGGCGAGTGCTCCAGGATGTACGCGGTGTCGCTGTGGGAGGCGATGCCCTCCTGCTTCCTGCGGTAGGGCAGCCCCAGCAGGACGGCGTCGACGCGCGCCTCCTGCGCCTCCTTGACGATGGCGGGGCCGGAGTCCCGCGCCTGCAGCAGGTCCGCCTCCACCTTCACCTTGCGTGACTTGACGAAGGCCTCGCCCTGCCGCAGCAGCGCCTCGCTCTGCGCGACGGCGCCCGGCAACTCGGCGTCCACGGCGTACTCGCGGGGGACTTCGATGACGGAGAGGAGGCAGACGCAGCCATGCTCGTGCCGCACCAGGCTGCATGCGAACTCCAACGCATGTTCGTCGACGCGCTGCCCTTTGATGGGGAGTAGCAGCCGCTTTATGTGCATCCGGCGCTCTTACTCAAATCAGAGTTTGGTCGCTCGGCCAGCTAGCTGTCCAAAAATCGATTATGGACGCTGCAATACGGTTGCGCAAGGGGATAACACGTTCCTTCACAATGCCCTTGGGACACGCGTCTCCGTGGCCTACCCCTCGCGCAGCGCCGAGAGCTGTGCGACTCCCGTCTCCCGCAGCCGGTCCAGCAGGTCTTCCTTGCTCGCCAGCACCAGCGTGTCGTCCGCGTGGATGCGCTCGTCCTCCGCCGGCAGCAGGATGATGTCCTGCCCCCTGCGTATCGCCAACACCGCCAGCCCGTACTTGTCCCGGGCGCCCGTCAGCCCCATGTCCTTGAGCGTCCGGTCCACGGCCTGCGCCGACGTCCGTACCATGCTGATGCCGAAGTTGGGGCTGATCTCCATGTAGTCCTGCACCTCGGGGTGGAAAAGGTTCCGCGCCACGTGCTGCCCCGTCTCTTGCTCCGGGTGCACCACCACGTCCGCGCCCACGCGCTCCAGCGTCCGCCCGTGCAGCGGCGTCCGGGCCCGCGCGACGATGTACGGGATCCCCATGCTCTTCAGCAGCACCGTCGCCATGATGCTCGCCTCGACGCTCGAACCGATGGCCACCACCGCCATGTCGAAGTTCGGCACGCCCAGCTCGCGGAGCACGTTCTCTTGCGTGGCGTCGGCCCGCACTGAGTACGTGACCTTGCCCATCGCTTCCTGCACCAGCGCCTCGTCCGTTTCCAGCGCCAGCACGTCGTGGCCCATCTGGTACAGCGTGAACGCCACGCTCGCGCCGAACCTGCCCAGCCCGATTACAACGACTTGTGAGTTCGCCATACTCGCCCCTAGCCTATTCTAACCCGCTCCGTCGGGTACCGGTACAACGGTGATCTCCCCTCGTGGTGCACCAGCGCCAGACCCAGCGCCAAGGGCCCGATGCGCCCGACCACCATCGTCACGATGATCATCAGTTGTCCCACCACGCTCAGGTCCGGCGTTATCCCGGTGCTGAGCCCCACGGTTCCCACTGCCGAGAACACCTCGAACAACAAATTGATGAACGGCTCGTGTGCGCTCTCGGTTCCCGTCAGGATGAACGCCACCACGAAGACCAGCAGGAACCCCAGGATTGTCACCGCGATTGCCCGGTGCACCTGGAACGGCGACACTTCGCGGCCAAACGCCGTCACGTGGTCTTGCCCCCGGATCGACGCGACAATGGTCGCCACCACCACGCCCAGCGTGTTCAGCCGTATCCCGCCGCCCGCCGACGCCGACGCCGTGCCGATGAACATCAGCCCCATGATGAAGAAGATAGTCGCGGAGTTGAGCACGCCGGTGTTGATGGTGCTGAACCCAGCGGCCCGCGCCGTTATCGACTCGAAGGCCGCGTGCACGACCTTCTGCCCCAGCGGCATCGCCCCCAGCGTCTCCGGCCGGTCGTACTCAAAGCCGAAGACAACCAGCGCTCCCAGCGCCCACAAGGCCACGCTGGCAACCACGATGATCTTGGTGTCCAGGCTGAACCGCGAGAACCGCCGCACCCGCACGAGGTCGGAGATGACCGCAAAGCTCAGCCCGCCAAGCATGATGAGGAATGCCATGACACCCAGCGTGACCAGGTCCTCGCGGAAGGCGCTCAGGCTTTGTGAGTCCGGCAGCGTGGTGAAGCCCGCGTTGTTGAAGCCACTCACCGCCTGAAAGACCCCGTGCCACGCGGCTTCGGGCAGCGACATGCCCAGCGACGCCGCGAAATTGATGGTCAGCAGTAGGCCGCCCACCAGCTGCAGCGCCAGCGCCGTCACCATCAGGTTGCGGATCGCCCGCAGGATGCCGCCGATGCGCGTGTCGCCGAGCCCCTCCCGGAAGGCCATGCGCTGCGGCAGCGTGATCCGCTGGCCCAGCAGGATGTAGATGAACCCCGCCATCGTCATCCACCCCAGCCCTCCGACGAGGATGAGGAGCCAGATGATCGCCTGCCCTGCAAAGCTCCAGTGCGTCGGCGTGTCCACCACCACTAGCCCCGTCACCGTCGCCGCAGATGTCGCCGTGAATAGCGCGCTCATCGGCGACGACCACTCCCCGCTCGCGCTCGCAAACGGCAGCATGAGCAGCACGGTGCCGATGGCGATGAGCGCGGTGAGCCCGCCGATGAGCGTCATGGGAGAGTTGATGGGGCGTAGCCGGGGGGTGCGCAGGGGGATGCGTATAGTGACGGGGCGGGTCTCCTGGACTCTGGGTCGCCGGACAACCGGGTCGCCCGGCTTGGGCTGCCAGTTGCGCTGCACGCATCGCTCCCCGTGGCCCGTCTCTTGGCGTGGGCCAACAGTTCGATTGTGGACTCACCGCTACGCCAATGCAAGGGTTGTCGGGCGGCCTGTGCCCCTTGACTCGCGGCTGTGGAGGTCTAAGGTGAATGCGGAGGGCCGAATGGAACGAAGACTCCTCGTCGCCACGGGCAACCCCGGGAAGGTGCTTGAACTCGCCGAGCTCCTGCGCGACACCCCCTACACACTCGTCTCCCTCCGCGACCTCGGCCTCCCGACGGAGATCGACGAGCCCGCCGACACCTTCGAGGGCAACGCTGTCATCAAAGCCGAGGCCTACGCCCGCATGAGTGGCCTCCTCACCATCGCAGACGACTCCGGCCTCGAGGTCGATGCCCTCGACGGCGCCCCCGGCGTCCACTCTCGTCGTTTCGCCGGCGAAGACGCCTCCGACGACGACCGCACCGCCCTCGTGCTGCAGCGCCTCGGCGACACCCCGTGGGAGCGCCGCACCGCCCGCTACCGCTGTGTGCTCGCCCTCGCTGCCCCCGGCGAGCCCACCGTCACCTGTGAGGGCGACTGTTCTGGTATCATTGAGTATGGACCCAGAGGAGACGGCGGCTTTGGCTATGACCCCGTCTTCTTCCTGCCGGAGTACGGCAAGACGGTGGCGGAGCTCTCCCTTGAGGAGAAAAACCAGGTGAGCCATCGCGCGCGGGCGGCACGGAAGGCCGCCGCCCTGCTGATCGAGTGGGACAACCGCCAGCCGTAGACCGCACGGGCCCACAGGAGCGACGAATGCCGCTGGACACGCTGAACAGGCCCCTCAGGGACCTCCGCATCTCGGTGACGGACCGGTGTAACTTCCGTTGCCCGTACTGCATGCCCGCCGAGGTCTACGGAGAGCGCTACAAGTTCCTGTCTAAGGCCCAGATGCTCAGCTTTGAGGAGATAACCCGCCTCGCCGCCGTCTTCGTCGGCCTTGGCGTCACCAAGCTCCGCATCACCGGCGGCGAGCCCCTCGTGCGCGCCGACCTCGAGAAGCTCGTCGCCATGCTGGCCGGCATCGACGGCGTGCAGGACATGGCGATGACCACCAACGGCTACGTCCTCGCCGCCCACGCCCAGCCCCTCCGCGACGCCGGCCTCTCTCGCGTCACCGTCAGCCTCGACACGCTGGACGAGGCGATCTTCGGCCAGCTCAACGGCCTCGGCCACAGCGTCGACCGCGTGCTGGAGGGCATTCAGGCCGCTGACGACGCCGGCCTGACCCCCATCAAGATCAACTCCGTCGTCGTCCGAGGCGTCAACGACCACACCATCGTGGACCTCGCCCGCTGGTGCAAGGAGCGCGGCTACATCGCCCGCTTCATCGAGTACATGGACGTCGGCAATTTGAACAACTGGGACGAGTCCGAGGTTGTGCCTGCCCGTGAAATCCTCGACCGCATCAACGCCGAGCTCCCAATCGAGCCCGCCAGCCCCAACTACACCGGCGAGGTCGCCCAGCGCTGGCGCTTCACCGACGGCGAGGGCGAGATGGGCGTCATCGCCTCCGTCACCGCCCCCTTCTGCGGCGACTGCACCCGCGCCCGCCTCTCCACCGACGGCAAGCTCTTCACCTGCCTTTTCGGCTCGGAGGGCACGGACCTCATGGGCCCCATGCGCGACGGCGCCTCGGACGAGGACATCGCCGCCATCATCGCCGCCGTCTGGGACCGCCGCGAGGACCGCTACTCGGAGCTCCGCGCCTCCCTCCGCCGCGCCCTCCGCGTCACCTCAGGCGCAACGCCCCGCAAGGTCGAGATGTACAGGATAGGCGGCTAGGAGCGCCATGACCCTCGAATCGCAGCGCGACGACGCCCCCGCCGAGGACACCCGCCTGACACACCTCGACGAGTCCGGCCACGCCCGCATCGTCGACGTCG
>JAPPNT010000061.1:0-7148 GCA_028873745.1 Chloroflexota bacterium
CACCCTTCGAATTCCCTCAGGACGAACGGGGTAGGGAGTAGGAAGCACAGCCCTTCGCCAGGCTCAGGGCGAACGGAGCCGGGGGCTACTCTACGGGCGGCTCGCCGGTGACGCGTGTGTGACGCTCGATGTACGCCGGCCACGCCTCCGTGTTGATGAGCCGAGGGGGGCGCTCGCCGCGGAAGATGGCCGCCCACTGCAGCGCCGCCGACTCCGACATCGCAGCGTGCGCCTGCCTGGTTGGACCCGACGTGTGCTGCGTAGCGAGGACGTTGTCCATCTTGAGCAGCGGGTTGTCCGGCAGCGGCGGCTCCGGGTCCCAGACGTCCAGCGCCGCCCCCGCCAGCGAGCCCTCCTGCAGCGCGATCGTCAGGGCCTGCTCGTCGATGTTAGGGCCGCGCGAGGTGTTGATGAAGTAGGCGGTCGGCTTCATCAGGCCGAATTCCCGCGCGCCGATCATCCCGCGCGTCTGCTCGCTCAGCGGCACGTGCAGCGTTATGTAGTCGCTTTCCTGCATCAGCTCGTCCAGCGAGCACGGTTCCCCGCCCCGCCGCGCAATCTCCTCGTCGCTGAGGAACGGGTCGTGCACCAGCACGCGCATCTGGAACCCCAGCTTGCAGATGTCCGCGACCCGCGCGCCGATGTTGCCCATGCCGATGACGCCGATGGTGCGGTACTGCACGTTGTCGCCGACGAACTGTCCCGGCCGCTTCACGATGCCCTGGCGCAGCGCCCGGTCGGCCTGCGGGATCATCTTCGAGAGGCTGATCATGACGGCGATGACGTGCTCGGCCACCGGCTCGTTGCCGATGCCGCCCTGGTTGACGACGAGCACCCCCGCCTCCGTGCAGGCGTCGACGTCCACGGCCTCGAAGCCCGCCACGCGCGAGCCGACGGCGAGCAGGTCAGGGCACTCCGCCAGCAGCGCCGCGTCAAATTGAAGGTCCCCCATGGAGAGCAGGTGGCCGTGGGCGGTCTTCAGCGCCTCCAGCTTCTCCTCCTGCGGCGCGGTGCGTTCCAGGCACACCAGCTCCGTGTTCTCGTCCTGCGCGAGCATCTCCTCGCCCATCGGGTTCGTCCAATGGCCGAAGTACACCAGCCGCTTCTTCATGCAGCACCCCCGTCGGTTCCTTGCCTGTGTTTCGCCTGACTCCGAACGCGCCGCGAGGGCTGGAGTGTCCCCCCAACCCTCGCGTTGCTTATGTCGAGTTTTCGCCCGTGCGAACGCCAATCGCTAGCCGGTCAGCGCCGTCGCGTACCCGGGCAGCGACGCCCGCCACGTCTTCTCCTTGTCGAAGTCGAGGTAGTTGACCTTGGCCTGCTCCGCGCCCTCCAGCTTGAAGGGCAGCTTGTACAGCTCGACCACGTTCTTGACGGTCATCTCGTACCGCTCCTCCGGCGTGCACTCGTCCAGGATCTCGCTGAGCACCTGCTGCGAGTGCGGGAAGACCGAGTCGCCGTGGGGGTAGTCGTTGCCCCACATCAACGTGCTGGTGCCGATGAAGTCCCGCGTCCGGATGCCGAGCGGGTCGTCCTCGAAGGTGGCGTAGAAGTTGCGCAGCCAGTAGTGGCTGGGAAGCATGGGCAGGCCGGAGGTGCGCTCCCCGCCGCCGCGGATGTACGCCCAGTCCAGCCTCTTCAGCACGTGGCCGATCCAGCCGGTCTCGAACTCGGTGATCACGATCTTCAGGTTGGGGAACCGCTCGACGACGCCGGACTGGATGATGTCCGCGATCGTGAATGCGGCGCCCGCGAAGCCCATCGGGCCGTTCGCCCTGCTGGGCGCCTGCCGGGGCGGAAGGCCGTGGTTGTCGGTCGCGCCGGTGAAGAGGTGCATATTCAGCGGCATCTCCATGTCCTGGGCGGCAGCCCAGAACTTGTCGTACCACTGGTCGACGTACAGGTGGTCGGGCGGCGCCGTGATCGGCACGCACACGCCCACGTGGCCCAACGACTTGCACCGCTCCATCTCCTCGATCGCCTGGTCCAGGTCCCACAGCTGCACCGCGCCGAGGGCGAAGAGCCGGTCCGGCGCCGGGCTGACGTAGTCCGTGATCCAGTCGTTGTAGACGGAGAAGGTGTCCTTGACGATGTTCAGGTCTTCGACCTGGTAGACGTTGAAGAGGAGGCTGGGGTAGAGCACCTCGGCGTCGATGCCGTCCTGCTCCTGCTCCTTCAGCCGCTCCTCGATGTTGTAGCAGCCGGGCAGGGCGAGGTCGTAGCCGCGCTTCATGTCCTCACGCGCCTTGGGGCTCGTGAAATCGACGTTCTGCTGCAGGAAGCCGGCGGCGGGCAAACCGACTTTGCCGTTGCCCAGGTGCATCTGCGGGCCCATCTCCGGGTTGGCGATGGCCATGTGCGGCGCCCGGTCCCCGTACTTCTTGATGAGCGGGTCGAAGAACTCCGGCGGCTCGACGATGTGCGAGTCCGCTGAAATGCACAGCAGCTTGTCCATGTCTCCTCCTCGCGCCTATTGGCTCTCGGTTTGTGGAGTTTGGTCAGGGTAGGCCCATTCTAAATCATGGGTGTGGACTGCGTCACCTCGGTCAGCGGCAGCGAGTTCCGCCACGTCTTGACCTCCGGCGTCGGCACGTAGTTGATGCGCGCCTGCTCCGGGCCCGTCAGCTCGAAGGGGAGGTTGTATAGCTCGACGACGTTCTTCACCGTCATCTTCCACTTCTCTTCCGGCGTGCACCCGTCCAGGATCTCGCTCAGCACCTGCTGCGAGTGCGGGAAGATCGAGTCGCCGTGCGGGTAGTCGCTGCCCCACAGCATCGTGTTGACGTCGATAAAGTCGCGGGTCCGAACGCCGAGCGGGTCGTCCTCGAAGGTGCAGTAGAAGTTGCTGCGCCAGTACTCGCTGGGCAGCTTGGGCAGGCCCATCGTGCGCTCGCCGCCGCCGCGGACGTAGGCCCAGTCGAGCCGCTTCAGCACGTGGCCAATCCAGCCCGTCTCGAACTCGGTCACTACGAACTTCAGGTTCGGGAACCGCTCGCACACGCCTGACTGGATCAGGTCCGCCACCGTGAGCGCGACGCCCGCGAAGGCCATCGGCCCGTTGGCGCGGCTGCGGGGGTCGTTCCTCGGCAGGCCGTGGTCGGCGGTGGCGCCGGTGAAGATGTGCATGTTGAGCGGCATCTGCATTTCTTCGGCGGCGGCCCAGAACTTGTCGTACCACGGGTCCACATACAGCTTGTCGGGCGGCGCCGACGCGGGGATCGAGGCGCCGACGTGGCCCATCAGCTTGCTCCGCTCCATCTCCGCGATCGCCTCGTCGAGGTCGTAGAGCTGCAGGCTCGCCAGTGGGAAAAGCCGGTCGGGCGACTTGCTGCAGTAGTCGGCCACCCAGTCGTTGTAGAGCCGAAACGTGGCGTTGAGCACGTTCCGGTCCTCCACTTGGTAGACGTTGAAGATGACGCTGGGGTAGATGACCTCCGCGTCGATCCCGTCGATCTCTTGGTCGAGCAGCCGCTCCTTCACGTCGTAACAGCCGGGCCGGGCCAGCTCGTAGCCCTTTGCGAGGAGCTCCTGCGCCTCCGGCTTGGTGAAGTCAACGTTCTGCATGAAGAACCCGGTGATTCTCAGTCCCAGCCGCCCGTCGCCGAGGTTGAGCTGCGGTCCAATCTTCGGGTCCTCGATGACCACGCGGGGCGCTTTCTCGCCGAACATGTCGGCCAGCGGCTCGAAGAACTCCACGGACTCCACCACATGCGAGTCCGCCGATATGCACAGCTTGCCGTCGTCCATGACTCCTCCTTTACGGCGTCGCTTTATGTCGACGGCGGGGACAGCATCGTTGCCGTCCCCGCCGTTCGGGTCAACTAACCGGGACCGCCGGACACGGGCACATTACTGCTTCACCGCCACGATTTCCTCGAGGTAGGTGAAGGTCCCGTGCTCCGTGCCGTTCCAGACGTACTCATCAATGATGTTGGGGTCAACGGCTACCTGCGCGGGCAGGTACCAGAGAGGCACGTTGGCGTGCAGGTTGAAGCTGAGCTCGCCCACGGCCCGGATGTCCGCCTCGTGCTTGGACCAGTCCATTTCTCCCTGGATCCGCCCGACGATCTCGTACATCTCTGGGGTGGCGAACCCGTTGACGCCGCCGGTGGCGTGCCACGTCTGCCGGTTGGCCAGCGCGAAGACAGGGTGCGTGCTGCTGTTGTCGACGTCCACCCAGTCGACGATGCCCTCGCCGACGCCTGCCGTGCCCTGCCTCGTCGCGCGGCTGAGAGCGTTGCGGGAAGCGCCGTCAATGGTGATCAGCTCCACGTCCACACCCACGTCCTGCCAGTAGCCGGCGATTGCCTCAGTGACGTCCTCGCAGCCGGCCATCACCACGCAGGAGCGGATGCGGGTCTTGATCTGCAGCGGGTTGTTGGTGTCGTAGCCGGCCTCACGCAGCAGGGAGCGCGCCGCGGCCGGGTCGTAACCGTACTCTTCGAAGAACCGGTGCTGCCACTCCGGGTTCCAGCCCGTGAACTGCGGGTGGAAGTGGTTCAGGATCATCAGCTCACCATGCGGTGCGAATGCGCCCATGACCTCCGGCCGGTTGATGGCCTTGTTCAAGGCCTTCCGAACGCGAACGTCGAGGAGCTTGGCGTCGGGGTAGAGCGGCCAGCCATCCACGCCCGTCTCCGGGTCCGGGAAGGCCGCGTAGAACTGCATCCACACACGGGTGCCGAAGTTGGAGTTGCTCTTGATCTCGAACCCCTGGGACGTGGCCTGCCCATGCAGGTCGGGCGGGATGTCGGCCATGTGGACCTCACCGGCCAGCAGGGCCGACAGCCGGGTCGAGACCTCGGAGACCCAGCGCAGCTCGAGTTCCGGGAAGTCCGGCTCTGCGCGCCAGTGCTCGCCGGGGGCGTTCTCGAAGAGGATGAACTGGCCCTGTGTCCGGTCGACAAACTGGTAGGGGCCTGTGCCGGCCAGCGGTGTGCTTTCGGGGGTCTCCGGGGCGCCGTTGGCGTCCCAGTCAGCCTTGCTCACCACCGGCAACTGCGTCCACCGGTCTGAGAGCGCAAGGGAAAGGAAGCTGTTGGGATTCTTCATACGGAAGACGATCTCGTGGTCGTCGACCTTCTCGACCGATTCCGTGAACGCTCGCCAGAAGATGCGGGAAAAGACGTGGGCGTCTTCAAATGTGACGAACTGGTCAAAGAAGTTGATCACGTCGTCTGCAGTGAACTCGCCGTTGCCGTTGTGGAACTCGACGCCCTCGCGAAGCTCGATACGCATGGACTGGCCGTCAGGCTCCAGGGCCCAGGAAGTGGCCAGTCCCGGCACGAACTCACCGGCCGGGTTCACGGCCAGCAGGTTCTCGTACATCGGTCTGAGCTGCAGCGCGTTGAAGCAGCAGAGCACCCGCTGGTCGCTGTGCTCGGTGCTTGGCTCCGTCGTCGCGAAGATGAGCCGGTCCACCACGGGCTTCATCATCATGGCGTCATCGGCGGGCTGCGCCATTGTGTCGCCGCTGCCCGTGGTTGACGTCGTTTCCGCGGGAGCTGCTGTCGGGGCGGCCGCGGCCCCAGACGTGGTTGTTGACGTGGTTGTGGTCGTAGTCGTGGCCGTGCTGCCGCTGTCGCCGTCGTCACCGCCGCACGCGGCCACGACGAGCAGCAGCGCGAGGCTCATCGCCAGCAGCGCCACGATCCCGGGAAACCGTCTACACGAACTCATTCTCTCCCCCTCCGGCGGTTGGGCGACCGCCACATTCAACGAGAGAGGGCATAGTCACACTACGCCCCCGCCCCACAATTGGACTCTGCCGAAAATGCTAGTGATGACCTGCATATATGTCAATGGGTTTTCTATCCGATGTGAAATAACGATTATTCCAGTTCCGTGATATTGATTGGAGTGTGGCTGGCAGACCTACGCCACCGGCGCCTCGCCGACGATGGACTTGTACCGCGCCGCGTACGCCGGCCACACTTCCGGGTTCACGATGGGCGACGGCCGCTGGCCGCGAAAGATCGCCAGCCATTGCTTTCCTGCATTCTCGCTCATCTTGTACATGGCTTCCTTCGACTGTCCCGCGCTGTGGGGCGTCGCGAGGACGTTGTCCAGCTTCAGCAGCGGGTGGTCGAAGGACGGCGGCTCGATCTCCCACGTGTCGATCGCCGCGCCCGCGATGACGCCTTCCTTGAGCACCTTCTCGAGCGCCTCTTCGTCGAACAACCCGCCCCGGGCCGCGTTGACGAAGTAGGCCGTCGGCTTCATCAGCCGGTACTCCCGCTCGCCGATCATGTTCCGCGTCTGGTCGGTCAGCGGCGTGTGCAGCGTCACGAAGTCGCTCTCGGACAGCAGGTCGTCCAGCTCGGCGCTCTCGCCGCCGCGCCGCGCGATCTCCTCGTCCCCCATGATCGGGTCGTGGGCGAGGATGCGGCAGTTGAACGCGGCCTTCAGGATCTCGCCCACCCGCGAGCCGATGGCGCCGAACCCGACGATGCCGATCGTCTTGTCGACCAGGTCGTTGCCCGCGAGCTCTCCCGGCCGCCGCTCGATGCGCGCGTGAAGCTGGCGGTCCGCCAGCAGCGCCCGATGCGAGAGGATCAGCATCGCGGCGGTGACGTGCTCGGCGACGGGCTCGTTGCCCATGCCTGTCTGATTGCACACCAGCACGCCCGCCTCCGTGCACGCGGGGATGTCTATGGTGTCGTAGCCGGCCAGCCCGGAAATGATGGCCAGCAGGTTCGGGCTCCGGTCGATGACTTCCTGCGTGTCAGGCGGCATGGCGCGACCGTGCACGTGCAGGCCGTGGGCGTCGGTCAGTTCCTTCCACAGCGTTTCGGGCTCCTGCGAGCTCACCTTCACCAGCTCCACCTCATCCGGGTGGTCCTGCAGCTCCTGCTCACCCACCGGAGCGATGAAGCGGTCGACGTACACCAGTTTCTTGGGTGGCATTAGTGTCTCCTACTCTGTTCTGCGCCGCCGTTCCCGTTCCATCACACACAAGCGCCCACGAGGCCCATCAACGGCGGAACGCGCACACTCTAACAGACACAGGCCAAGCGTCAATACATGGCCGTTCCGTCACCATCCCTGCGTCGGCCGGAAAAGCAAAGGGGGCCGCCGTACCCGCCCCCGCACGAATTAGGGGAAAACCGGCGCACCGGGGATTACCAGCCCGCGCCAAAAAGCGGGGT
>JAPPNT010000061.1:7158-10813 GCA_028873745.1 Chloroflexota bacterium
CGGCCCCCTCTCTATGTCGAGCAATCGCGGAGCAGCGAGCTTACCCTGCCGGCTCCATCTCGCGGGTATCAACGACCATCCCGCTTGGCTCGAAGCGCTCGCGCACGTCCTTGGTGTACTCCCACCAGTCGACACCGCCGGGAATGACCGCTTGGCCCGAACGCTGGTGGTAGGCCCACGGCGTCTCCAGCCCCGGAGGCGGCGTGCCGTCTTCCATCAGGGCCCGCGCCGCGTCCATGTAGCGGCGGCGGGTCCGGATGATCATCTGGTCCGTCGTGCCAAGGTGCTCCTTGGTGCGGTCGTAGATGCTGCCCATGCTCTCGGTCATCGCCATGTCCTGCTGGCGAATGCCCTTGATGCCGGTGAAGCTGACCATCTTCCGCTGGGCCTCGCGGTCGATCTGGAAGTCGTTGCCCCAGTTCTGGTCGAGGTTGTAGCGGTCGTACCAGCCGGTGCCGTTGGGCTGGTAGTCGCGGAGCTGGTCGCGAGGCGACTCGCCCGGCTTGAGCGCCCGGACGCCCCACTCCAGCGTGTGGTGGTCGTCCATGGGCACGTAGCACAGGAAGCCCGCGTTGGAGCCGAGCGGGTTGTCGATGCCCGGAACCATCGCGTAGAACGGGAACAGGATGTGCCCGACGCGCCAGTACTCCTGCCCGTCGTCCGTGGGCCGGACCATGCCGTACGACGTCCCGTGATCCGTGATCTTGACGCTGAACTTGCCGTAGCGGTTCTGCGCCTGGTGGTACTCCATGGAGCCCGGCTCCGTGTTGTGGATGGTCAGGTGGCCAAGGTGCAGGAAGGTCACGTGGATGGTGTCCATCTCGCCCTCAAGCCCCTGCATCCAGTTGCAGTTCCGGTGGAGGACCGAGATGGAGTAGTTGTCGTGCATGTTGCCCTCGAGCTCCGGCAGCGGCGGCGGGACCTCACGGGGGCCCATGTACACCCAGATGATGCCGTTCCGCTCGTGGGTGCGGTACGACTTGATCTTCACCTTGTCCCTGAAGTTGCTCTCCGCAGGCTCCGAGGGCATGTCGACGCACTCGCCGTTCACGTCAAACTTCCACCCGTGGTAGACGCAGCGGATGCCTTCCTCCTCGTTCCGGCCGAAGAAGAGGCTCGCGCGCCGGTGCGGGCAGTAGTTGTCGATGAGGCCCACGTCACCGTTGGTGTCCCGGAACGCGATGAGCTCCTCGCCCAGCAGCTTGATGCGTACCGGCGGGCCGTCACGCTCCGGCACCTCGATCGACTGCAGGCCGGGGAACCAGTACTCCCGCATCATGTTGCCCATGGGCGTTCCGGGGCCCACTCGACACAGCAGTTCGTTCTCTTCTGGGGTCAGCATGCTTTCTCTCCTCTCGCCTGGCGTTCAGCCTACTGGCCGGTCAGCGACCCGGCCGACTCCGGGTATTCCGTCGTCCGGGCGAAGAACCAGTCGCCCAGCGCTTCCATCCAGTTTACGCCACCGGGCAAGACCACTGCGCACGAGCGCACCTTGTACGACTCGGGCTCGTTGACGCCGGGCGGAATCGTGCCGTCCTCGGCCAGCGCCCTCGCCGCGCCGATGATCTGCCTGCGAGCGCGGATAATCGTCGCGTCAGCGGTGCCTAGGTGCTCCTTGGTGCGGTCCATGATGGCGCCCATGCTCCACTCGACGGCCGCGTCCTGCTGCCGGACGCTTGGGATGCCGGTGAAGTTCTTGTGCTTCTTGGCCCAGAGGTCCATGTGGAAGTCTGTCTCCGGGGAGATCTCCGGCCACCAGTTGGCGTAGAAGGTGCCTTTCTGCTCGGGCTTCCACGGGCCCTGGTTGGGCGTCAGGTAGCCCGGCTCGTCGGGCAGGTCGGGCGTCGGGTAGCGCTCGCCCGGCAGCGCCTCCGTCGGGTGCCACTCCAGCCCGAAGTGCATCGTGTAGTAGTCGTCGATAGGCACGTAGATCGAGAGCGGCACCCGCGACGCCGTGGCCGGGAACATGCCGTAGAAGGGAAAGAGGAAATGGCTGGCGCGCCAGTAGGAGTTCCCGTCCGGCTGCTTCCGCTCCGCGCCGTAGACCAGCCCGTAGTCCTGCTTCTCCACGAAGAAGTCCGCGAACTTCTCGACGGTGTAGCCGCCGTAGCGCGGGCTGTCCTCCAGGTGTAGCCGCCCGTGCAGGATGGGCGCGTGCGTCGAGTCGAGCTCGCCCTCCAGCGCCTGCATCCAGTTGCACTCATAGATGAACCGGCGGTAGTGCTTCCGCTGCTCCTCTGGCACCAGGCCCCACTCGAACTGCGGCAGTCCGGGCGGGTCCTCCTGGTTCGGGCCCATGTAGCACCACGTGACCCCGCCGAAGTCCGCGCCCTTGTAGGACGTGATGTGCATCTTGTTCTTGAAGTTGCTGGTGGGCGGCTCGTTCGGCATGTCGATGCAGTCGCCGTTCACGTTGAACTTCCACCCGTGGTAGGCGCACCGCAGGCCGCCCTTCTCGTTCCTGCCGAAGAAGAAGCCCGCGCCGCGATGGGGGCACCGCTGCTGCGTGAAGGCGACGTTGCCGTCCGAGTCCCGCCACGCCAGCAGGTCCTCGCCCAGCAGACGGACGCGCTGCGGCTGGCCGTCGACTTCGAGCTCCCATGGATACGCGGCCGGCAGCCAGTACTGCCGCATCAGCTCGCCCATCGGAGTGCCGGGACCTACTCGACAGAGCAGGTCCGTCTCTTCTTGCGTGAGCATGAATGCCTCCTTGTCATCTCTGACCGGGCCATTATGTTGTGGTGGATTGTATCAGGATTTGCGGTGAAGTGAACGCTGATTTTGCCGGATT
The DNA here is from genome assembly GCA_028873745.1 of Chloroflexota bacterium. Classification (GTDB taxonomy): domain Bacteria; phylum Chloroflexota; class Dehalococcoidia; order Lucifugimonadales; family UBA1127; genus UBA1127. The sequence continues at coordinate 9,950 of JAPPNT010000061.1, forward strand.
GCCGTACGTTTCCGGAATACTCCGGCAATCCGGAATATTCCTAATCGCTTTCTACGACCCGTACCGTCCGATGTCCAGCGCGATGAACACCATCATCACCGGCACCATCACCATGATGCTGACGATGATCCCGACCACGATCGCCACGAAGCTGAACAGCCCGCCGAAGATGCACGCGTTCCCGATGGTCGCCTTCATCGTCCGCGTGTTGGCGCCGCCGGAGAGCACGCCGTACGCGAAGCCCACTATCAGGATGGCGAGGAGGCTGAGGAAGTAGAGCTCCCGGTCGCCGGTGAACACACCGATGAGCGCGGCCGCGATGCCGCCGAACAGTCCCACGTAGCCGCCGGCCACGCCACTGGCGCCGTTGATCTCGACCTCGTCGTCCGAGTGGTGTCCCACCCACTCGGCGGCGCGCTGCCGTGCCATCGATTGCCGCATGCGTATGCTGGCCGCGCGTTGCAGCCCACCCTGGCTGCGGCCCCCTCTCATTTGCATGGCCTGGTTGGCGCTCCTCTCCTCGTTGACCCGCTGTCCCTTAGCCTAACCCCAAAGGGCCTCGCTTGCCAGCCTCGCGCCCTCGGCCATCGTGCGCAGCTTCGCCCACACCACCGTCGGGTGCACCCGTGACCGCCCGGCAAAGGTGCCGAAGCCGCAGTCGGTGCTCGCCATGACGTTCTCGCGGCCCACGGCGTTGGCGTAGTTGAGGATCCGGTCGCGCACCAGCTCCGGGTGCTCCACGAAGTTCGTCGTTGAGTCGATGACGCCGGGGATGAGCTGCTTCCCGTCGGGCAGCTTCACGTCGTGCCACATACGCCACTCGTGCGCGTGCCGCGGGTTCGACGCCTCGACGGAGTACGCCCC
>JAPPNT010000198.1 GCA_028873745.1 Chloroflexota bacterium
CGGCCTACAAGCCGCCCCGCCGCTCCGTCGTTCCTGCGGCGGCCGGCACCCCAACGGCCCGGCCCCGGTCGCCATGAGGTAACGCCCGTTCCGTTAGCCCGGAGCTTGTCGAAGGGCAGGGGAGCGGGCAAATAACAGGCAGCACAAACTAGACAAAACCGGGGAGGAACAGTACGCATGAGGGGTCTTCAGGGACGAGTGGCCGTGGTCACCGGCGCGCATGGCGGCATGGGCGCCGCCGCCGCGCTCAGGCTCGGCGAGGAGGGCGTGAAGGTCGCCGCCCTCGACATCAAGGACTGCGACGACACCGTCGCGGCCATCGCTGCGGCCGGCGGCGAGGCCCAGGCGTGGGTCTGCGACACGACCAACGAGGAGCAGCTCGCCCAGGTGATGGGGGAGGTCGCCGGGCGCTTCGGCGGCATCAACATCCTCGTCAACAACGCGGGCCTGCTGTCGCCGCGCGTCCACTTCATGGACTGGAAGACGGAGGACGTCGAGCGGTTCATGCAGGTGAACTACATGGGCTACGTCCACACTACCCGCGCCGCCTATCCGTACATCAAGGACAGCGGCAACGGGCGCATCATCAACGTCGCGTCGCGGACCACCTTCGCGGGCGCGCCGGGCCAGTTCCCCTACACGGCCAGCAAGGGCGCCATCCAGGGCCTGACGTGGACGCTGTGCAAGGAAGCCGGCGCCGACGGCATCACCGTGAACGCCGTCATGCCCGGCCAGGTCGCCACGCCCGGCACCATGGCCCACTCCGACGAGGAGACCTTCAACCGAACGATGCAGAACCAGGCGATCAAGCAGCGCGTCTACCCGGAGCACCTCGCTGCCCTCATCGCCTTCATGGCGAGCGACGACGCCGCGATGATCAGCGGCCAGAGCATCATCTGCGACGGCGGCGGCCTCATGCGCTAGCCCCCCGTCATACCGGCGAATGCCCCGCTGCTGCGGCAGCGGACGGTATCCAGAGGCACGGAAAGCAGCCGCTCCTAACAAGAGTAAGGAGGACACCATGAAGAAGTCAAAGATCAGCGAGGTCCCCAAGGAGTCCGCGGCTTCACCGCTGTTCACCAGCGAGGACGTCTACCGCCAGCCCCTCGCGCCGGACAGCACCGACTTCAACGCGTCGGTCGTCGGCTTCGGGCACGGCGTGCGCAACAAGTTCCACACCCACTCCAGCGACCAGCTCCTCATCGTCACCCACGGCAAGGGCGTCTTCGCGACGGAGAGCGAGCAGGTCGAACTCGAGCCCGGCGACGTCATCTTCTCCCCCGGCGGCGAGAAGCACTGGCACGGCGCAGACGGCGAGCACGACTTCGCCCACATCACCGTAACCCGCAAGGACAGCGTAACCACCCAGCACGAGGAGTAGCGGGCGCGGGCCGTTTACTGGGCCGATCGATGGCATGGCAAGGACCTGCACGTTAGGGTTGTGAAGCGACGTGGGGGTATAATGGCGTCGGAGGTGACGCTATGACGGATTGGCACACCTGCCCGGCTGTGGAAAGCGTGCCCGGAAAGCACAGCGGAGCGTGGTTGTTCAAGGGGACGCGCGTCCCTGTGTCCGCGCTCTTTGGAAACCTCGCTGAGGGGGCCAGCCTGCAGGAGTTCCTGGAGTGGTTTCCCGGCGTAGAGGAATGCAGGCAAGGGCGGTCCTAGAGCACGTTGTCAGCAGCATCGACGCCCACATCACCCATGCGAATCCTGTTTGACCACGATACGCCATGGCCATTGAGAAGATTCCTTCCGGGCCATGACATCGACACTGCTGCGGAGCGAGGTTGGGCGGAGCTGAGGAACGGGGCCTTGCTGGACAGGGCTGAGAGTGAGGGCTTCGACCTGCTGATCACCGCCGACCAGAGCATGCGGCACCAGCAAAATCTGGCGGGTAAGCGACTGGCCGTTGTCGTCCTCCTCTCAAACCGGTGGCCGAGGATTGAGCCGAAGATTGACGCAGTCCGCACGGCTCTGGACAACACACAGCCAGGCCAATGGACGGAAGTAGAGATCTGAGCAGCCCCTCTCGTCCATGAAGCGCCCCAACAACTGGCGAGTTCAAGCCCACCCCCGGAGGACTCCATGACCACCATCCTGTGCTGGAACATGCAGCGCAAGAGGGAAGGTTGGCGCTTCCTTTACGAACGTCACAGCGACGCCGACGTCGCCCTCTTGCAGGAGGCCTGCACGCCGCCGGATGAAGTTGCAGACAAGTTGGACGTTGGGCTCGGTCCCTGGCCTCGGTCTTGCTCCGAAGTTGTTGTTGGCATCTCCGGCAACGTCACGGTCGAGAGGATTTCACTGCCCGACCTTAGGGCGTCAGTCGCCCCTTCTGACATTTGCATCCCATCGGTCGCCATAGTCACGACGGCGGAGGGTGAAAGGCTTGGGGTTGTTGCCGCTGAAGCCTCCCACAGGACATCTCCCGATCTGCCCAAGCTGATGCAGGCAATCCAGCAGCATTGCGGCGTTGACCTGCCTTTCATCGTCGGAGGCGACCTGACTACGTGGTGGGACAGCAATACTACGGTGTTTGCCGACATGATGCGCATGGGCCTGCCCCTCATAGGCCCGCACACTGCCACCTTCTACAGCCCGCTCAACCGTCAGACGCCGTCCGACGCCGAACTCCAACTTGACTACGTCTTCACGTCCCGCAGCATCGCCCACCGAATCACCGTCCGCGCCCTCAACGGCGTCGACGAGTGGGGCCCCAGTGACCATTGCCGCTTGCTCATTGAGGTCGCGGAGAGATAGCGTAGGCCCGGCCACCCGGAGGGGACCGTGATCAAGATCGTCAGTTGGAACATCGCCAAGCGGCACGATCCGTGGCGGGAACTCCTGCGGATGGACGTAGACGTCGCCCTCTTGCAGGAAGCGTCACCGCCGCCGGACGACGTTGTGGCCCTGCGCGATGGGGTGCTCCCACCGGCAGAGGAGCCCGTCATCTTGGACATAGGCCCCAAAGATGCCTGGGACTCCCATTCATGGAACTCGGACTGGTGGCACGGCCGCTGGCCCGCCCTCTTCGACCGGTGGCCGATGGTCGTGCGCCTCTCTGACCGCGTCAACGTCGAGTGGTTCAAGCAAGTGGGTCCAGTTGGGTGGGTGGACAAGGACGATGAGATCGCCGTGAGCGGCATCGGCACCATAACGGCGGCCCGCGTCACCCCGACCGATGGCTCGGCGGAGCCGTTCATCGTTGTCTCCATGTACGGTCGATGGGAGGCGCCACACCCCTCCAAAAACAAGTCATCGTGGATTTACTCTGACGCTTCTGTACACCGCATCATTTCGGACTTGTCGGCCTTCATCGCCAGCAAGGACCCGACTACACATCGCATTCTGGCCGCCGGTGACCTCAATATGGCCTATGGCTCGTTGGAGAACAATCCTCTCGCCCTTCCGGCCCGTGAACGCTCCGTGTGGACGCGTATGGAGGCTTTGGGCATGGAGTTTCTGGGGCCGCAATACCCGGCGGGCAGGCAAGCATCGCCCACGCCCTACGGCTTGCCGGCCGACACCCGCAACGTCCCCACCTACCGCACCAACAGACAGACTCCCGCAACCGCGCAGAACCAACTCGACTACGTCTTCGCCTCTCGCGGATTCCACGAGAGCATCACCGCCCGCGCCCTCAACAACTCCGACGAATGGGGCCCCAGCGACCACTGCCGCGTGCTCATTGAGGTCGCGGAAGGATAGAATAGGTGCGGCGGGCTTGTGACCTGCAAGCCGCAACGGAACGCCTCGGCCCGCCCCGAAAGCGGGGCCCATAGGGGGAAGGACATGACAACCGGAAGCTCCCTCACCAGGACGGACAGGAACCTCTGGAACGCCATCGTTACCGAGTCCGTCGCCAACGTGAAGTACCAGGCCTTCGCGCAGCAGGCCCTCATCGAGGGCCACCCGGAGATCGCGCAGATCTTCCAGGAGGTCGCGGGCGCCGAGAACATCCACGGCATCAACCACCTCCGCGTCGCGGGCGACGTCAAGTCGACGGCCGAGAACCTCCGCAGCGTCATCGCCGGCGAGGCCGAGGAGGCGGCCCGCGTCTACCCGCAGATGATCCAGGCCGCCCTCGACGAGGGCCGCCGTGACGCCGCCGACACCTTCCGCATGGCAATGGACCGCGAGCAGCACCACCTGCAGATGTTCGAGAAGAGCCTCAACGACCTCGAGCACAAGCTCTCCGAGCAGGCTCTCGCGCAGCCCACGCCGGCGCAGGTCCAGCAGGCCGAGGCTGTCGCGAGAAACGAGGCCGCCGAGCCCTTCATCGACAGGCAGTCGTGGGCCAGCACCGAGGAAGTCGACACCGAGCGGTGGCGCATCGCCGCCTCCTCCCGCGTCCGCGAGGTGGTCTTTGGGGCGCAGGACGGCCTCGTAAGCACGCTGGCGCTCGTCACCGCCGTCGCGGCCGCGGTCACCGGCGACAACGCATCCTTCGTGCTGGTCGCCGGACTGGCGGGCGCTCTCGCCGGCATGATCTCCATGGCCACCGGCGCCTTCCTCGGCTCCCGCGCCGAGCAGGACCTCCAGCGCGCCGAGATCGAGAAGGAGGCGCGGGAGCTGGAGGAGCACCCGGCCGAGGAGCTCGCCGAGCTCGTCTCGTTATACCAGCGCGAGGGCCTGAGCCTCCGCGAGGCACGCGGCCTCGCCGACAAGGTGTCCGAGGACAAGGATCTGTGGCTTCGGACGCTGTTGGAAAAGGAGCTGGGCATCAGCCCGGACATCACCTCCAACCCGTTCAAGGACGCCCTGACTATGGGCGGGGCCTTTGTGGTAGCCGCCATGATTCCCATCCTCCCGTACTTCTTCCTGGAAGTCGGTTCGGCCATCCCGGTGTCTGTTGGGGTTACGCTTGCTGGCCTCTACGCCCTTGGCATGTGGAAGGGACGGCTCGTGAAGAAGTCGCCGTGGGTGCAGGGCTTGGAGATCCTCATCATTGGCTCGGTAGGGGCGGCGCTGTCCTACGGCATCGGCGAGGCCGTCCCACGCATATTCGGCTAGCCGCACATACGGAGGACAACGCACGCAATGCCCTTTGGCTTCTTGAATCGCAAAGGCGGCAGGGACGAGGCCGAACGCGGGCTCGAGCGCAGCCGCGCCACCTTCTTCGGCCGCCTGAAGGACCTCGTCGTCCGCGGCGGCGCCGGCGAGGACGTCTGGGACGAGGCCGAGGAGTTGCTCATCGAGGCCGACGTGGGCGTCGGGCTCGCGATGGAGCTGTTGGACCGCGCCCGCGATCGCTCCCGAGGCGCCCACTCCGCCGAGGAGGTCTTCGACGCCCTCAAGGCTGACATCCTCGAGGTGCTCAACTCCGTTGAATTCGAGGAGAATGGGGCCGGCGAGCACAAGCCGCTCGTGGTGCTCGTGGTCGGCGTGAACGGCGCGGGCAAAACGACGAGCATCGCCAAGCTCGCCGCCCTCTTCCGCGCCGAGGGCAAGCGCGTCGTGCTCGCCGCAGCCGACACCTTCCGCGCCGCCGCCATCGAGCAGCTCCAGCATTGGGGCGAGCGCGCCGGCGCGGACGTCATCGCGCACCAGCAGGGCGGCGACCCCGCCGCCGTCGCCTTCGACGCCATGCAGGCGGCCCGCGCCCGCAATGCCGACGTGCTCATCGTCGACACGGCAGGCCGCCTCCACACCAAGAACAACCTCATGGAAGAGATGAAGAAGATTGGCCGCGTCCTCGGCCGCGTCGACGATGCCGCGCCCCACGAGGTGCTGCTGGTGCTGGACGCGACAACCGGACAGAACGGCCTCGCCCAGGCCAAGGAGTTCACGCAGGCCGTCGGCTGCACGGGCATCGTGCTGACCAAGCTCGACGGCACGGCGAAGGGCGGCGTCGTGCTCGCCATCGCCCGCGAGCTGCGGCTCCCCGTCCGTTTCGTCGGCACCGGCGAGGGTATGGACGACCTGTCCCCCTTCGCGCCGGAGGAGTACGTGGAAGCCCTCTTTGACGCCGGCCGCTGATGACAAACGCCGTCCTGTGGCTCCTCACCGTCGAGGCCCTTGGCCTGCTGGCCTTCCCCGCCGCCTACGCGCTGTTCCCCGCCCTCCGCGACCGCGGCTTCGGCTTCGCGAAGCCCCTCGGCATGCTGATGCTCGCGCTCCCCGTGTGGTGGCTGGGCAGCGCCCACGTCCCCCTCGGCCCCCGCGCGACGGCCGCCCTTGTGTTCGTCGCATTGGCCGTCGCGGCGGCGTTGCTCGCGCGCCGAATGTGGCCGGAGCTGTCGGCCTTCGTCCGCCGCGAGTGGCGGCTGCTGCTGGCGACGGAGGCCGTGTTCCTCGCCGTATTCGTGGTGTGGGCGCTGTTGCGGGCGGGCATGCCCGGCATCCAGCACACCGAGCAGCCGATGGACTTCGCCTTCCTCAACGCCTCCATGATCGCGGCTACGTTCCCGCCGGGCGACCCGTGGCTCTCCGCCCACGGCATCAGCTACTACTACTTCGGCTACCTGACGATGGGCCTGCCCGGTGTGCTGGCAGACATCCCCTCGGGCTACGTCTACAACCTCGCGCTCGTTCTCTTGCCCGCGATGGCCGCAATGGGCGTCGTCAGCCTCGTCACGTCCGTCGCCGTCCGCCTCGGCGCGACGCTGCTGACGGGGTTCGGCGTCGGTCTGCTGGGCGCGCTGATGCTGGGCTTCCTCGGCAATTTGGAAGGCGTGTTCGAGCTGCTCCGCGCGTGGGGCATCGGCGCACAGGGCTTCTGGGACGTTGTCGGCATCAAGGGCCTCGACGCCCCCGCCGCCGGCGCCTCCCTCTTCCCCTCCGACCACTGGTGGTGGTGGCGCTCAAGCCGCGTCATCGACACCGTCGTCGAGGGCGTCAGCCTCGACCCCACCATCCACGAGTACCCATTCTTCAGCTGGTTCCTCGGCGACCTGCATCCGCATGTTATGTCCATCCCGTTCGTCCTGCTGTTCATGGCCTTCACCTACGTCCTCCTCACGGATAAGACGCCCTTGAATGGCGATTGGTGGCGGCGCCGCTGGCCCTTCGTCCTCGCGATGGGGCTGTCGCTGGGGGCGCTGGGGTTCATCAACGCCTGGGATCTGCCGGTGTTCCTCGCCATCGGCGCCAGCGCGGCGATGCTTCGGGCCTACCGCGCCGCTCGTGACGGCGAGGGCCGTCCCGTCGCGTGGGCTGCCGGCATCGCGGGCTCGCTGCTGTTCCTCGGCATCGTGCCGTACCTTCCGTACTACGCCGGATCGCTTGCGGGGCAGGTGAAGGGCATCGCGCTGGTGACGACGCCGGGAACCTCCCTGCTGCACTTCCTCATCGTATGGGGCATGTTCGCTCTGGCGGTTGCCGCCGTTGCGCTGTCCCTTCGTTCGCGAGCGCGGGATAAGCCGTTCGCCCTGAGCTTGTCGAAGAGCAATCGCCCTGTCGTGGTGGCCGCCGCCCTCGGCCTCGCGCCGTTCGCGCTCTGGCTCGGCCCCGTGCTCGTGACCGGCGAGACCGGGGAGCTCGTCGACCGGCTCTGGGTCGCGCTGCCGCTCTCGTTGGCGCTGCCGTGGCTGCTCGCGTCGACAGTGCGAGCGGGCGACGCCGCCCTCGCGTTCGTCCTCGGCGCGGCGGCGATGGGCGTCGCCCTCGTGCTGGGGCCGGAGCTTTACTACGTCGTCGACTTCTTCGGCAACCGGATGAACACGGTGTTCAAGCTCTACTATCAGGCGTGGACCGTCCTTGCTGTAGTCGCGCCCCTGACCCTATACTTTGGACTACGGAGCGCCCTGCAAGGCGGTCTGTGGCTGCGCCGGGCGGGTGTGGCCGCAGCGCTTGGATTCGCCGCCTTGGCTGTGGGCGCCTTCTATCTTCCAGCGGGGATGGCGCTGACAGTGAACGCAACCTCCGGCAGCCAGTACACCCTCGACGCGACGGCCTTCCTGCGCGAGCAGGCGCCCGGCGAGCACGCGGCCATCGAGTGGCTGCGCGACAACGCCGAGGCCGACGACGTCATCGTCGAGGCCGTGGGCGACGACTACTCGACCTTCGGGCGCGTCGCCTCCTTCACCGGCCTGCCCTCGCCCCTGAACTGGCCCGGCCACGAGCTCCAATGGCGCGGCTCCAGTGAGCCGCAGACGGGCCGCGCGGAGGACGTCGCCGCCCTCTACGGCGCACCGGACGCCCCCACGGCCGAGGCTGTCATCGAGCGCTACGGCGTCCGCTACGTCGTCCTCGGCCCACGGGAGCGCGGCAGGTACGGCGTCGACAGCCTCGACCACCTCGCGCCGGCGCTCTCGCTCGCCTTCGTCGAAGGCGACGTGCAGGTCTACGAGGTTACAGGCGATGCGTAACCCCATCGTCTACCACCCCTCGGCCTTCCAGCCGCCGCCCCCCGGCGGCCAGCCGCCCGATGGCCCACCGCCCGCGCGGAGGTTGTCGCCGCCGTGGTTGACCTTCCGGTGGGAGCTCGCCTTCTACGTTGGCCTCGTGCTCGTCGCCCTCGCCATGCGCGTGTGGGAGCTGGGCGACCGCGCCATGCACCACGACGAGAGCCTGCACGCCCTCTACAGCTGGTACATCGCGGACGGCCGCGGCTACGACCACGACCCGCTGCTGCACGGCCCGCTGCAGTTCCATCTGAACGCGCTCGTCTTCTTCCTCTTCGGCGACAACGACGCGACGGCTCGCATCGCCTACGCCCTCGCCGGAACCGCCCTCGTCGCGCTGCCGTGGCTCCTGCGCGACTGGCTGGGCCGCGTGGGTGCGATGAGCGTCGCCGTCCTGCTGGCCTTCTCGCCGACGCTGCTGTACTTCAGCCGCTTCGCCCGCAACGACATCCTCGTCGCCGCGCTGACGCTCGGTCTGGTCATCGTCGTCTGGCGCTACATGCGTGACCGGCAGCCCGCGAGCCTCTACATCGCGGCGGGGCTGCTGGCGCTCGCCTTTGCCACCAAGGAGACCGTCTATATCACCCTCTTCTCCATCGGCGCCTTCCTTGCCTTCCTGTCTCTCGGTGACGCCCGCGACGTGCTGTTCGGTCGGCTGAAGCTCTCCGAGATTAGCGCCCCCTCAGCGATACTGCTCGTGCTGTTTACGCTGAGCCTCCCCATGGCCGCCGCCGCGACGGCCGTGGTGCAGGGACCGCTGGGCATCACGCTCCTCAACGACGACCCGGCCGCCGGACGCGTCGGCCTGCCGCTTGACGGCGGGCAGTACCTCGCGGTCGTAGTGACTGTCGTGTTGGCTGCCATTGCCGTCGCGCTCGGCCTCATGTGGGACTGGCGGCGATGGCTCCTGTGCGCGGGCATCTTCTGGGCCATCTACGTGCTGTTGTTCACCAGCTTCCTCAGCAGTCCCGCCGGCGTCGCGACGGGCGTCTGGCAGAGCCTTGGCTACTGGCTCGCCCAGCAGGACGTGGGCCGGGGCGGGCAGCCCTGGTACTACTACTTCGTCATCGGCAGCAACTACGAGTTCCTCGTGGTCGCGGCCGCCGTCGGCGGCGCGGTGTGGTACTGGCTCCGCGGCGGCGGTCTCGCCCCGCTCGACGTCGTGTGGGCAACGACCCGGCGCGAGCACAACCGCGAGGCAATAGCCACCCCCGCCCGGTTCGTGGCCGTGTTGATCTTCTGGGGCGTCGTCAACTTCCTGGTCTTAACCCACGCGGCGGAGAAGATGCCGTGGCTGCTGACGCACGTCATGCTGCCGGGCACGCTCCTCGGCGGCTTCGCGATCGGCCGCCTCGTGGAATCGGCCCCGTGGCGTAGCGTCGTGCGGGAGGGCGCGTGGCTGGCGTTTCCGCTGACTGCCCTTTCTCTCTTGCTCGCCTACCGCGTGCTCTTCTACGATTCGCCTAGCGTCATCGACGTGACGGCGTTTCTGCGCGTCTGGGGACTCCTGTTCCTCCTCTTCGGCGCCGTGGCCGGCGTGTTCTACTTCGCGACGCGCATCGGCACGCGGCAGGGCATGGGGCTCGCCGCGCTGACCCTCGCCGCCGTGCTGCTGGCGCTCGGCGTCCGCGCCGGGTGGACCGCCGCGTACCACAATGGCGAGACGCCGACGGAGATGCTGGTCTACACCATGAGCTCCCCGGACCTCGTCAGCATCTTCCAGGACGTGGAGCGCCGGTCTCAGCAGACGGGCGAGGGCGAGTCCATTCCAATCAGCATCGACGGGCACAGCGGCTTTGCGTGGCCGTGGGCGTGGTACTTCCGCCACTACGACTCCGTCGGCTACCCGACGTATGCGAGCCCCCGGCAGCCGGACAACCCGAACGGCGGCGTCGTCCTCGTCCACGTCAACAACGAGGAGCTAGCCGACGAGGGCCTGCGCGACGCCGGCTTCACGCAGATCATGCGCTACAAGCATCGCTGGTGGTTCCCGGAGAGCTACCGCAACCTGACGCCGGGGACGGCGTGGAACGGCCTCTGGGACCGCGGCGCCTGGCAGAGCGCCTTCCGGTACTGGCTCTTCCGGGAGTTCGAGACGCCGCTCGGCTCCGAGGACGCATTCCTGTACTACTCCGAAGATTTGCTGCAATTGGGCGCCCGCGACCCCGGCTAGCCCCGTTGCTTGTGTCTCAATTGGGCTTCTATACTTGGGGTAGACGAAAAGGGATGAAGGTCACATCCGCCTAGACACCCTCTCCGGAGAGATTATCCGGTGCTTTTGTCCAAACGGTTCTTCATTGGCCTTGTCCTGAGTGTATTCTTTCTTGCCATCTTCCTTTGGCGCGCCGAGGTGGACGAGATCTGGGAAGCCTTCAAGTCCGCCAACTACCTCTACATCATCCCCGCCGTGCTGATGTACCTGTCCTCGCTCCTGTGGCGGACGATCCGGTGG
>JAPPNT010000162.1 GCA_028873745.1 Chloroflexota bacterium
CTCCAGAACTGCTGGAACGACCCGACCGTCGGTGCCATCGTCGGCCCCGAGCGCGCCATGGGTTGCATCGCCTCCCACATCGAGGTCGCCCTCTGGCATCCCGGCCACGTCGAGCGAGGCGGCGCCGTCGGCCGAGACTCCGGCCACGTCGTTTTCCGAGTCGGCGAGCAGACCCTGCAGGTCACCGAGCGCTCGGAGTACGTCGCCTCCCTGCTCGACAACATCGACGCCGCCTACGCCACCGACAACCTCTGGGGCGAGCGCTGGGCCAAGCTCTGCCAGAACTCCATGGGCAACGCCATCTCCGCCATGACCGCCATGGGCACCAACGAGCTCGCCGTCGACGCCCGATGCCGCACCATCTCCATCAACCTCGCCAGGGAGGCCGCGCAGGTCGGCCGCGCCCTCGGCTACAACGTCGTCGACATCAACGGCAAGCCAGCGCAACTCTGGGCCGGTGCAGAGCGCGGCGACGTCTATGAGGAGCTCGACGACTACTTCGCCAACCGCCGCACGCGCATAAACTGGCTGGCCTCCATGGCCCAGGACGTCCACAAGGGCCGGCGCTCGGAGGTGGCCTACATGAACGGCCTCGTCTGCGCCAAGGGCCGGGAGGTAACCATCCCCACCCCCTACAACGACGCCATAGTCTCCGCCATGCAGCTAATAGACGACAAACTCAAGCCCCCCGGCCCCGAACTAATAGACATAGTCCTGGAGCACGCGGGGGCGGGATAAATGGGCTAACCTCATCGATCGGAGAATGGTAGACATGACACGCCCATTGGTTCCAGAAGATTTTGAGAGCCTGCAACCCAAGTTTGATGGAATTGTGAGCTACCTCACCGCAGCAAGAGAAACGCCCGAAGAATCGACTGACGACTACATTGCCGCTATCTTGCTGATGGAAGAAGTTGTAGATGAAGTCAAGGATGTCCAAGGCGAGAGCCTGCACCATACATTCAGGGAAAGGGTTGACGCTCTTGCACCCGCCGAAAAGGCGGCGATGTTTGGTGGGCTCGGGGCGGGTGCATTGTCCGTCCTTAGCGTCACTGGACTCGGTGGGTTTGGGATAGCAGCAGGTGGAACCGCTTTTGGCGTAGCAGGTGTTGCTGGTGCAGCCGTGGCAACAGGGGGTGCAGGGCTAGTCGGTGCGGCAGGCCTCTATCTGCTCTACAGAGGGGGTGAAGCAGCAGCCAAGACTGACGTCGGCCAAAGGGCTGTTGGACAGGCGCGCCAAATCAGCAAGAGGGCGGCAGACCGTCTCAATAGACTGCGCAAGCCACCAGAGACAGAATAGAGCATTGCTCCGTTCACCGTGAGCCCGTCGAAGGGCGCCTACGCCCCCAACAACCCCCGCAGCTCCCGCACGTCCCCCACCGACTCCAGCTCCCGCACCGCCGCGATGAGCCCGTCCGCCTTCGCCGCCCCCAGCGCCGGCACGAGCAAGTCCCGCGCCTTCGCCTCGACCTCTTCCGTCGTCATCGGGTTCTCCATCGTCCCCCGCACCGCCACCACGTGGTCGCTGTACGTCGCCCCGTCCGTCGTCGTCACCTCGACGATCGCCTGCCGGGGGCTCTCCGGCGTCACCAGCGCGTCGTCTCCGATCAGCTCCACCTTGTCCCGGATCGCCAGCATCGCCGGGTCGCCGAACCGCTCGTAGTCGTGCGCCGCCGCGAACGAGATCCCCCCATCGACAAGGTACACGGCCATCATGTGCTGCAGGCAGATGTTCGGCATCTCCCGGTTGTTCACCGTCCGCGCGCCGCCCACGCCCATCGTCACCCTGATGTGCTCCACCTCGTCCGGCCGAAGCGGGTGCGCGTCCAGGATGTGCCCCAGCGCGTCCGCCGCCGCCTGTATCGGCGACCCGACGCAGTGCTTCTTGATGTTCGTCCGAAGCAGCTCGTACCGCTCCGCCAGCTCCCCCACGATCTCCCCCGGGCTCGGCGACGGCGAGAACGACCGGAAGAAGTTCCGCTCCCCCTCGAACACGTCCCACACCCCCGTGAACCCCATGTCGACCAGCACCGCCGCCGTTACCCCGCTCCGCGCCGGCATCCCCGCAAAGTCGAACGCCTTCTCGATGTGGTCCGTGTCCCGCGCCCACGTCGGGATGCCCGACGTCTGCTGCGCCGTGTACGAGATCAAGTAGCGCATCTGCTCGATGCTCGTCTCCGTGCACGCCCCCGCCGCCGTCGCCGCCCCGAAGACCCCGCCGAGGCTGTGGCTGCTGAACCCCCGCTCGGCCTCCAGCGTGTACCGCTCCCCCAGCGAGTGCATGACCCGCGCGCACATGTCGTAACCCAGCGCCACCGCGTTTAGCAGCCGCCGGCCCGATACCCCGTTCCGCTCCCCCATCGCCATCGCCGCCGGCACGATGGCGCACCCCGGATGCGTCCCCGACGGCGCGTGCGAGTCGTCCGTTTCGTCGGCGTGCGCCAGGAATCCGTTGGCCATCGCCGCCGTCACCGCCGTCGTCAGCAGCGGCGTCGAGAGCACCTGCGCCTCTCCCGTCCCGCCCTGGCTCTGCGCAAACTCGATGGCCTTCTTCCCCGGCTCCAGCGCCGCCCCCGACACCATCGCTGCGATGGTGTCCAGGATGTGGTGCTTCCCCTTCACCGCCACCTCCGGGGGCAGCGACGCCTCCCGTGCATGCACCATGTAACGGGCCAGCGTCTCCATCTCTCCGGCCATCACGTCCTCCCTGCCGACCAATTTCGCCACGGCATCTGCCAGTCAGATTCCGCAGTATCCGCGAGCCGCCTACCCCCGTCAACGCGATCCCAGACGGCCGCCATTTGGCAAGACCTAACCATCCCGCTATCATACGGGAGCCGCAACTTGCAGCACGCGGCAACCCGTGGTGTGCGGCAGCACAGCCAGGAAGGGAGGTAACTGTGGCAGACTACTTGCTTGTGGAGTCCCGGGACCCGTTCGAGTACGCCGACACGTCATACTTCTACCAGATGGCGGAAGACCTGTGTAAGGCCGGCAACAACGTCACCTTCTTCCTGGTGCAGAACGGCGTCCTCATGGCGCGCAAGGGCATCAGCAATGACGCCGTCGCCCGCCTCCGCAGCGCCGCTCCCGCCGTGAAGATCCTCGCTGACGACTTCTCCCTCCGCGAGCGCGCCATCTCCGCCGACAAGCTCGCTGACGGCGTCACGTCCGCCGGCGTCGACGCGCTCGTTGACCTGCTCGCGGAGCCCGGCGTCAAGGCCGTCTGGCACTAGCCCCGCACTATCCATTGGGAGGAACACCGCAATGACAACGTCAGGCGACAAGACCATCACCATCGCCCTCATGGACCCGCCGTACGAGTCCGGCACCACCACCACCGCCCTCCGCATCGTCGACGCCGCCCTGCGAAAGGGCATCAACGTCAACGTCTTCGCCTATGAGGGCGCCGTCAACATGACCATGAAGGGCCAGGCCGCCCACCCCAACCCCGTCAAGGGCACGTCGATCGAGGAGCAGGACCACCCCAGCTCGTCCCGCTTCATCGCCGGCCTCTTCGAGCTCGCCGGCGACGGCCCCAAACTCGACTGGGTCAACTGCGGCCTCTGCGTCGACGAGCGCGGCGCAGGCGACTGGATCGAGGGCCCCCGACGCGGCGGTCCCGGCGACCTCTTCAAGATGTCGCAGGAGAGCACCAACACGCTGATCATCGGAACGCGCTAGCGGCCGCCCCGTAGCCCTGAATCGACCACAAGGAGACAGACATGGCCGGAATACTCTCCGTCGTGGAGCGCGCCTACCACGGCACCATTGAAGAGCAGGACGACACCATCCTGTGGGTCAGTCACATGCTCAAGAACGCGGGCGCGGACCTCTCCATCCTCCTCCGCAGCAACGCCGTCAACTACGCCGTTCGAGGCCAGGACGCCAGCGGCCTCAACATCGGCGGCGTCGACCTCTCCGTCCCGCCCCGCATTGACGACGACGTCATCGCCCTGACTAACACCGGCGCCCCCGTCTACGTCGTCGCCGAGGACCTCGCCGACCGCGGCATCTCCGCCGGCGACCTCTGTGACGGCGTCCAGACCGTGGCCCGCGCGGACCTCGCCAAACTCTTCGACGAGCACGACGCCATCTGGCACTGGTAGCCGTTTCGAACGCCGGAAAGGGGCGCCCCTCCGGTCGCTGAGGTCCCTCACCGTCGGCCAAAACGGCTGCCAGAGGGACAGGCAGTGTACAAAGGGCTGCCCGCGCTCGCGTGTTTGACAGGTACCTTCATGTCTACCTATAATGCCAATGGTTCCACTATAAGTCGTGAAGGAGTCCTTCATTAATGTTGCGGATTCGCCTTCGCCGGATGGGGAAGAAGAAGCAGCCCAGTTATCGCGTGGTGGTCATGGACTCCCGCGCTCCCCGAGACGGCGGCTACATTGACCAGGTCGGGCTCTACAACCCCCGCTCGGAGCCCAAGACCGTGGAGATAGATACGGACAAGGCGCTGAAGTGGATGCAGAATGGTGCCCAGCCTTCACAGCCGGTGGAACGCCTGCTGCGGAACCTTGGGGTGCTGGAGAAGGCATAACCCATGCGTGAGCTCATCGAGTACATTGCCAAGTCCCTCGCGCACAACCCCGACGCCGTCAAGGTCACCCAGGTCGAGGAGGAGGGCGTCTACGTCATCCAGCTCGACGTTGACCCGGACGACAAGGGGCGCATCATCGGCAAGCAGGGCCGCGTCGCCGAGGCCATGCGCGTCCTTCTTCGCGTGGTCGCCATCAAGCAGGGCGTCCGCGCGTCCCTCCAGATCCTCTAGCCCCGACGGCTCGGTCTGACGCCGCTCATGCCGCCGTCCTCCGAAGAACGCCCGCAGCAGCCCGAACGGTTGGCTGCCGCCCGCATCCTCGGCCCTTGGGGCCGCCACGGCCACCTCCGTATCGCCTCCCTCAGCGACGTCCCTGACCGTTTCGCCAACGGCGCGCGCTTCCTCATCGGCGACGACCCCTACGTCAGCGAGGGCTCCTGGCAGCAGGGCAAGTTCCTCCTCATCAAGCTCCGCGGCATAGACACCCGCTGGGACGCCGACGCCTTCCGCGGGGCCATCCTCGAG
This sequence comes from Chloroflexota bacterium, assembly GCA_028873745.1. Lineage (GTDB taxonomy): Bacteria > Chloroflexota > Dehalococcoidia > Lucifugimonadales > UBA1127 > UBA1127. The sequence continues at coordinate 5,069 of JAPPNT010000162.1, forward strand.
ACCCCAATGGAAGAGGCCGCCGCGCTGCCCGAGGGCGTCTACTACCAGCACCAGGTCCTCGGCCTCGCCGTCCGCACCACTGATGGCCGGGACCTCGGCGCCCTCGCCGACATCATCGAGACCGGCAGCAACGACGTCTACGTCGTCCGAGGCCCGGACGGCGAGTTCCTCGTCCCCGCCATCCCGGACATCGTGCTCGACGTGGACATGGCGAACAGGGTAATCACCATTGAGCCCGTGCCCGGTCTGCTTTGACCTCGCGCGGAACCCTTGAGTAGAATGGCCGCAGTTGACGCGCCACAGTGGCAGTACTGCATGAACCACAGAGGAGGTGGCCGTGAGCGGACACTCCAAATGGTCAACCATCAAGCACCAGAAGGGAGCGGCGGACGCCAAGCGTGGCCAGCTCTTCACCCGCCTCACCAAGGAGATCGTCATTGCCGCCAAGTCCGGCGGCGGCGACCCCGACATGAACCCACGCCTCCGGCTCGCCGTCCAGCAGGCCAGGCAGAACAACATGCCCCTGGACAACATCACCCGCGCCATCAAGCGCGCCACCGGCCAGTCCGACGATCAGGCCGATCTTGAGGAGCTCGTCTACGAGGGCTTCAGCCCCGGCGGCGCCGCCATCCTCGTCGTCGCCGTCACAGACAACCGCAACCGCGCCTCCTCCGAGGTCCGCAACGTCTTTGACCGCAACAACGGCAAGATGGGCCAGGTCGGCTCCGTCGGCTGGATGTTTGAGCAGAAGGGCGTCATCACCCTCCAGCTCTCCGACGAGCAGACGGAAGAGGCCGAGCTCCTCGCCATTGAGCACGGCGCCGAGGACATCTCCGACGACGACGCCACCATCGAGGTCCGCACCACGCCCGAGAACTTCGAGGCCGTCCGCAAGGCGCTGGAGGAGGCCGGCATGGCCCCCGTCTCCGCCGAGGTCACCCTCGTCCCAACTACCCAGACCGGCCTCGACGAGCGCGCCGCCGAGCAGACCCTCAAGCTCCTGGACCGCCTCGAGGGCCTCGACGACGTCCAGAAGGTCGTCACCAACGCCGACTTCCCGGAAACCGTCCTGGACAAGTACGCGACGGCGGCTTAGGCGCGCCATGGCCCAGCGCATCCTCGGCATTGACCCCGGCACGATCCAGTTCGGCTACGGCCTGCTGGAAGCCGACCGCGGGGAAGGAAGCTACCTCACCGCCGGTGTCATCAAAGCGCCCCGCTCCATGGAGATCGGCGGCCGTCTTCACCGCATCCATACGGAGCTCCTCGCACTGCTCGAGACTTGGCGCCCCGATGTCGTCGCCGTCGAGGAGCCCTTCATCCCCCCGGAGGTCGCCAGCCGGGGCGGCCACCGCACCAGCGTCCGCTCTGCGATGGCCGTCGGTCAGGCGCAGGCCGTCGCCCTGCTGGCAGCCGCGCACTACGGCTTGGACGTGCACCGCTACCCGCCATCGCGGGTGAAAAGCGCCGTCTCCGGCTACGGGCAGGGCAGCAAGCAGCAGGTCGCCGCCATGGTCGGCCTCCTCTTGGGACTGTCGAAGCCGCCCGAGCCCGTCGACGCCACCGACGCCCTCGCCGTGGCCATCTGCCACCTCCAGCACGAGCGGCTCAATACCATGGTCTAGCCCCGTTCGCCCTGAGCCTGTCGAAGGGCCAACGGCCAGATAAGGAAGGGCAAGAATGATCGCAGGGCTTCGTGGGAACCTCGAAGCGGTTGGCCCGGATTGGGCGATAGTCAACGTCCAGGGCGTGAGCTTTCGCGTCTCCGTGCCGTCGTCCGCCGTCCCCGCCCTCGGCGCCGTCGGCTCCGCCGTCCACCTGCACACGCACCTCATCGTCCGCGACGACGCCCTCGAACTGCACGGCTTCCCATCCGACGACGCCCTGCGCCTGTTCACCCTGCTGATTGGCGTGTCCGGCATTGGCCCGCGGCTCGCCCACTCCATGCTCTCCGCCATGACCGCCGACACCCTCGCCGCCGCCATCGCCGCCGGCGACACCCGCGCCCTCGCGCAGGCGCCCGGCCTCGGTCAGCGCACCGCCGCCCGCGTCATCGTCGAGCTCAAGGACAAGCTCGACATGGGCTTCTCCGGCGGTGCGCCCGGCGTCCCGACCACGGGCGCGGCCGACGCCGTCACCGAAGCCCTCCAGGCCCTCGGCTACTCCGCCATCGAGGCCCGCCAGGCCGCCGCCGGAGGCGACGCCACCCTCCCCGTCGAGGAGCAGGTCCGCCAGGCCCTCCAGCGCTTCGCCCAGCGCTAACCCCCTACCTCCCGTCATTCCCGCAAAGGCGGGAATCCAGTGGTGGGTGGGAGGCGCTCCCGCTCGCCCTGAGCCTGTCGAAGGGCCAAACGCATCCCGCCGTTTCTCCGGCGAAAGCCGGAGCCCAGGGCTTTGCGGAGCGAACCTTCCCCTACGACAGCGGCGAAAAGTCCGTGGGTGCCAGCATCACGTTCTGCACGTCGGCCACGATTGGCCCGTTCGCCTCGGACTCAGCGAACACCCTCGCCCGGTCCGGGTCGTCGCGGAACGCCGCGAAGCACTTGTTGCGCTCCTCGTAGCTCTCCCACGCCAGCATGTAGATGAGCTGGTGGCTGGACCCGCCCACCTGGGGCGTCCAGAACCCGATGATGCGAAAGCCGTACTCCGTGAACTTGGCCGCCGTGAAGTCGCGGAACCGCGCGACGACGTTCGGCAGCTTGCCGGGGCATGCGGTGTAGGTGCGAAGCTCGTAAAGCATGGCCACTCCTTGCGATGTGGATTCGCGGGCCATGATACACCAAGCGCAGGCAGGGAACTCGCGCCTCCGCTACGCCTCCGCCGCCTCGTCCTCCGCAGGCGTCTGGTTGAACCGGTTCATCGCCGCCTCGACGCCCTCCGCCACGAAGCACGCCACCGCCTCCGAGGCCCGAGCCAGCAGCCGCTCGACGGCCGCCGATTCCGCGTCCGTGAACCCGCCGAGCACGTGCCGGATGGCGTCGTCGACCGGCGACCGCCCCACGCCCAGCCGCAGCCGCGGGATCTCCTGCTTCCCCAGCGTGTCGATGATCGAGCGCATGCCGTTGTGCCCGCCGTGCCCGCCCTCCGGCCGCACCCGCGTCACGCCCAGCGGCAGGTCCATGTCGTCGTACACGATGAGCATGTCCTCCGGCTTCACCCGGAACCGGGCTGTCAGGTACGCCACTGGCTCGCCGCTCAGGTTCATGAACGACCGCGGCTTCGCCAGCGCCACTTCGTTCCCGTCGACCCACCCGGAACCCAGCAGCGCATACCGGTTCTTGCGTTCCAGCGAGATTCCCCACTGCTTGCACAGCCGGTCCACCGTCATCGCCCCGACGTTGTGCCGCGTATTCGCATACTTGGGCGTGGGGTTCCCCAGGCCCACAATCACCTTCATCCACTACCCCTTGCTGAACCCCACCGTAGGGGCGACCCTTGTGGTCGCCCATCACCCCGCCAACCGGGCGCGCCTCCCACCCTCCCAACCTGCCCCGTCATACCGGCGGAAGCCGGTATCCAGGACCTCCGCGCCCAACGACCTTGACCTCCTCCGCGCATCCCCCCGTCGTTCCTGCTTACCGGCGGGGCAATGTGCTTATCGCCGTCCGTCGGGATGGCGATGGTGATAGTGAGGTTATTCTCGCCGTCCACCGTGATCTCGTCCACCACGTCCTGAAGGACGTCGCGCTTTTCCTCCTCGGTCAGCACATCGAGCCCCGCCCCCACCCGCTCCGTCCACGCATGGACGCTGTCGGCCAGCTGCTCGCGGGTGACCTCCGTCGCCGCGCGGGTCCGGTAGTCCTCCACCTTGGCCCGCAGGTGCTCCAGCCGCTCGGTGATGTACTTGCGCTGGGCGTCGAGCATTTCCTCGCTGAGCTTGCCCATGACGTAGAGCCTAACGAGCCGCTCCTCCTCCAGCTGCACCTCCCGCAGGTCCCGCTCGGCCTGGGCCTGCTCCTCGGCCAGAGACTCGCCGCCGCCCTGTCCCAGGGCCTCAATGCCGGCCACGATGACGCCCGGCTGCTGGAGCACGCCCTTGACCTCCTCCCACACGCGCCCCTCCAGCCGGTCCGCCCGGATGCTGAGGCGCTCCCGGCAGCGGAGCCGCAGCTTCCTGCCCGTGCAGGCGTAGTAGCGCCGGGGCGCCGCCAGGTCGTAGGTGATCCGCTTCCCCTGCCGCAGGGCGTGGGTGCGCCAGCGGGACTTGGCCTGGAAGGTGCGCCCGCACGCGGCGCACCGTAGCAGGTGCTGGAGGAGGTAGAGCACCCGGGTGTTGCGCTTGGCCCGGCTCTGGCGGGCCCGCTTGGCGGCCTGGGCCCGCGCGAAGGTCTCCGCGTCCACCAGTGGCGGCACCGGCACCGCGATCCAGGTGTCCGCCGGCTGGGCGAAGACCCGCGTTCCCTCGTCGGAGGCGATGTTGCGGGTACGGCCGTAGGACCATGTGCCCGTGTAGACGGGGTTGCCCAGGAGCTGGTGCACCACCGACTGGTGCCAGGTGCGCCCGCCGGTGGCCGTGGGCACCCCCTCGTCCGTCAGGTCCCAGGCGATGCGGTCGATGCCGTGCCCCCGCTCCACGTAGTCTTGGAAGATGCGTCGCACCACCGCGGCCTCGCCCTCGTCGACGGCGGGCATGCCGTCGGGGCCCACCCGGTAGCCGTAGGGCGGGATGCCGGTGGAGAAGCGCCCCCGCTTGGCGGCCCCCCGCTTCCCCATGGCCGCCCGCTCCCGGAAGTTGTCCAGCTCGATCTTCCCGATGGCCGCCATGAGGCCGAAGGTCTTCATGTCCACAGCGTCCATCACCGACTCGATGCGGAGCTGGTACGCCTCCACGACCTCCATGAGGGCCGCGGCAGGGAACATGCCCCGGCTGAGGCGGTCCGACTTCCAGCAGACGATGACGTCGAAGCGGCCCTCCCGGGCCTCGTTCAGCATGCGCTGGAACTCCGGGCGCTTCTTGGACCAGCCCCGGCCCACCTCCTGGTACCGGGCGACGATGGTGAGCCCCCGGCGCGCGCAGTAGTCCTCCATGTCGGCCGTCTGCTCTGCCAGAGAGGTCTTGTCCTCCTCGGCCTGGCTCTTGTCAGACACCCGGGCGTAGATGGCCGCCCGGTTGGGTTCTCTTGCGGTATGCAGTTCTCTCGGCATGTGCACCTCCTTTTCCTTTGCCTCTCCGAAACCCAAAAGACCCGCCTCCTGTCGAAAGCGGGTCCGCGAATGCTAGAATGCCTTCGCATCACCTGTTCACCCAGGTGGCGCCACGGCCCGGGGTGTTTCCAGCACCGCCGGGTCATCTCGTTAGCGGCAGATTACCACCTGTAGCCAACAGCGTCAATTCGTCAGTGGACCAGATGGCCGATGCGTCGAAGGTGTGGGACACGGGGAGCCGTTCCGTTGCCGGTACGTGGAACCGGCAGAGAACCGGCAAGAGAGAGGAACAAGTTGAGGGGTGCAGTGGATGAGGTGCGCCGATCCGGAGGAATGAGTAGCCCAGGAGATTGCGAATAGCCCGGCGTGCCTATAGCGGCAGGGGCCAATCGAGAGACGCCTCATATGGCAGAGCTTCCTCAGGGCTTTGGGGGGTGGATTCCGAAGAATCGCGCATTGCAGCGGCGAGAACAATGGCAAAGGCCCGTCGCAGCCGGTCCTGGGC
>JAPPNT010000050.1 GCA_028873745.1 Chloroflexota bacterium
GCCCTACGGCGCCGTGAAGGCCGCCCTTCACAACTTCACGCAGTCGCTGTCCGGCGAACTCGCCGAGTACAACATCGCCGTGAATTCCCTCATCCCCGGCGGCACACGCAGCACCGGCTACGAGGAGCAGACGCGCCTGCAGGCCGAGATGGGCCGCGTCCGGGGGCGACCGCCCGTGCGGCCCGACCACACCGCGCCCGCCGCCGTGTGGCTCGCCCAGCAGGATTCCTCGTCCTTCACTGGCCAAGCCGTCGACGCGCTCCAGTGGAACGAGGAGAACGGTTTCGGCGGCTACGAGGCGTGGGAGTCCCCGGACTAGGGCCGCGCGACCTGTGCCGCCGCTCCTTCGAGTCCTGACCGGCGCCGGCCTCGGCCCCCGCCGCGCCTGCTTTCGGCTCATCGCCGACGGCAAGGTGACCGTCAACGGGGAGACCGTCACGCAGTCAACCCGTGACGTCGATCCGGCGGTCGACGTCATCGAGGCCGACGGCCGACGGGTCGCTGCCCCGGAGCCACACGTCTACGTCAAGCTGAACAAGCCCGCCGGCGTCCTCTCCGCCGTCACCGACGCTCGCGGCCGCCCCACGGTGACCGGCCTGCTTCCTTCCGAGTACCGGGGCCTGCGCCTTTTCCCCGTCGGCCGCCTCGACATGGACTCGACCGGCCTCGTCCTCATGACCAACGACGGCGGCCTCGCATACCGACTCATGCACCCCAGCTACGGCTACGAGAAGGAGTATCACGTCGTGCTGAAGTCGCCGCTGACAGAGGCGGACATACGCGAACTGGTGGAGGGCGTCCTCCTCGACGGTCAGCGCACAGCACCGGCGAGGGTCGCGCGATTTTCGGAAGGTTCGGCCCTGCGCTACGCCGTCACCCTCGCCGAGGGCCGCAAGCGGCAAGTCCGCCGAATGCTGGCCTCCCTAGGCAAACCGCCGACAGTGCTCGAGCGCGTGCGCATCCACACCCTCCGCCTCGGCACCCTCGCGCCGGGCGAGGCGGCGCCGCTGTCCGCGGAGGAGTTGGAGGCGCTGCGGGCCTAGATCACCAGCGAGCTACCGCCGTGACCACCGCGTCGCCGGGCGCTCCTGAAGCTCGCCGTCCACGTAGACGTCGACGCGCTCGTTGAAGAAGCACACGAGGTTGGCAATCTTCACGGACTCGGACGTCGGGAGCTGGTAGTACCACACGAGGTCATCCCCGTCCTCGACGCCCTGCACCGAGTAGTAGTTCGCCGTTCCCTTGTACGGGCACCGCGTTACTCTCTCGCTCTTGGCAAGCAGGTCAAAACGCACGTCCGTCACGGGCAGGTAATACCGCACGGGAAGACCCGTCTCGAACAGCAGCGTCGGCCGAGAGCTCTCGGCCAGCGTCACGCCGCCCTGCTCGATGCGCACGTGCCGCGTGCTCGGCAAGCAATCGACGCGCGTGTGAGGGTCGCGCGCGTGGACGAAGATCTCCTCGTCCTCCTCGAACCAGTGGTCCATCTTGCCCCAATAGAAGGCCACGTAGTCCGAGATGTCCGGGCACGTGTCCTCAAAGGGAGACGTGTACGCCCAGACCACGTTCTCGACCGTCGAGTCACCCACGCTCAGCGAGTAGTACTCGGCGTTGCCCTTGTACGGGCACTGGGTCACCAGCTCCGTCGGCGACATCAGGTCCATGCGCACGTCCTCGCGCGGGAAGTAGTAGGCGGGCACGTTCCGCGTCTCGAACAGCAGCAGCGCACGGCGACTGTCCGCGATAAACTCGCCGTTATGCATGACGCGCACCCACTTGGCGCACGGCTCCACCGTCACGGTGTGGTTCGGGTCGCGGCGGCCTATCAGCTCTTCCTTCGATGCCAGGGTCGTCATGACATGCCTCCGGGAAGGGTTTGCCGGATTGTGACACACCCCCATACCGGGGGCAAGGTTCGGCGGCGGCTCACCCCTTGACGCAGCTTTGAGCATGGGGCAAGCTTGCCCCACGAATCATTCGCGGTGCACTCAACCTATGCAAAGGAGCTTAAGCATGAAGGCGGCAGTTCTCTGGGAGCTTGGGCAGCCCCTGTCCATCGAGGAAGTAGAACTTGATCCGCCCAAGGCGGGCGAGGTCCGGGTGAAGATCGGCGCGGCCGGCATCTGCCGCAGCGACCACCACTACATGAAGAAGGAAGGCTCCATCGCCACCCCCGCCGTCCTCGGCCACGAGGGTTCCGGCACCGTCATCGAACTAGGCGAGGGCGTCACGACGCTCAACGTCGGCGACCGCGTCATCCTCTCCTTCGTGCCCAATTGCGGGCGCTGCAAGTACTGCCTCACCAACCGCGCCAACCTGTGCGCGGCCCACGCCGCCACCGGCGCAACCATGTTCGACGGCACCACCCGCCTGCACCAGGGCGACACGCGCATCAACCACATGGGCAAGGTCGCCTGCTTCGCGCAGGAGGCCGTCGTGCCGGAGAGCGGGTGCGTCAAGGTGCCAGACAACTTCCCCTTCCCGCAGGCCGCCTACATCGGTTGCTGCGTGACCACGGGCGTCGGTGGCGCCATATTCAACGCCGGCGTTCACCCCGGCAGCACCGTCGCCGTCGTCGGCTGCGGCGGCGTTGGCCTGAACGCGCTGCAGGGCGCGCGCCTCAACGGCGCAACGCGGATCATCGCCGTCGACATCGACGACGGCCGCCTCGAGTTCGCCGGCCGTTTCGGCGCGACGCACTTCGTGAACCCGACGCACGGCGACCCCGTCGCCAGGATCAAGGAGCTCACGGACGGCGCGGGCGTGGACTACGCCTTCGAGGCCTTCGGCGCCTCGGAGACCATCGAGACGTGCTACCACTCCATCAGGCGCGGCGGCACCGCCACCATCCTCGGCCTCGCCCCCATCGGCGACGATCCGGTCATCCCCGGCATCGACCTCGTGCGCAACCAGAAGACGCTGAAGGGCAGCTACTACGGCTCCGCACGTCCCCGAGTCGACTTCGACACCATGGTCGACCTCTACCTCAACGGCAAGCTTGACCTGGACTCGCTGGAGGGCAAGCACTACTCCCTCGACAACATCATGGATGCGTACGCGGACCTGGAGAAGGGCGTGCCCGGCCGCGGCGTCATCACTGACTTCAGCTAGGGCCGGAGAGAGCGATGCCCGGCGCGCTGAACGTCCTTGAGCTGGTCCGGAACGGCAGCCTGAGCGCGGAGATGGCCTCCACGCTCTGGGCCGCCATGGACGACCGCTGCTCGTTCATCGTCGCCGCCGGGCCCCGGCAGGCCGGCAAGAGCACGACGACCGAGGCTATCCTGGACTTCCTGCCGGCCAGTGTGCCGCGCCACGACCTGACGGGCGACCGCGCGCAGATGGACGCCCTGGCGGCGTCGCCGGACGGCGGCTATCTCGTCGTGTCAGAGTTCAGCGACCATACTCCATCGTACTTGCGCGGTGAGCAGGTCGTGCAGGTCTTCGACACCGCCGAGCGCGGCTTCTCCATCGCGGGGACGCTGCACGCCGACACGCCGGAGGAAGCCTTCTACGAGCTGCGCTCCCACGGCTCCATACCGGACAGCCAGCTCGAGCGCATCGGCTGCCTGGTCTTCCTCGGCGTCCGCGGGTGGCCGGAGAATCCCGTGCGGTGGGTCTCCAGCATCTGGCAGGTCGAGGGCGTCAGGCACGGCGCCCCGCGAGGACGGTTGCTATGCCGCTGGGACCACGCGGCCGGCGAGTTCGTCTGGGAGAACAGCGCCGTCGGCCTGTCGGCATCCGGAGCACTCCGCGAGGAGCGCGCCGCCCGCATACGTGAGCTGGCCGACGCCGGCCGCACCAGCCGCGAAGACCTCGCCGCACTGCTGGCATCGTAGAGACACGGCTGATTTCAGAGCGCTTATTCCCAAGGGCCAGCTGTCTATGTGGCACATCGCACCAATGGAGGACGCACCATGACCACACTCGTACTCGGAGGCACCGGCTTCATCGGACGCCGCACCATCCCCCGCCTCGTCGAGGCCGGCGAGCGCGTCGTGGCCGTTGACATCAACCCCACGACGGCCGACTACTCTGCCCTCGGCGACAAGGTCACCGTCCGCGCCGGCGACATCACCAACTTCGAGGATGTCGTCAAGGCCGTCATCGACGCCCAGCCGGACCGCATCATCAACCTCGCCTACATGATCGGCGGCGGCGAGGACACCCCACACTTCTCATTTCGCCTCGACCTTCTCGGTATGGACAACTGCTTCGAGGCCGCGCGCCTCTGCGGCGTCAAGCGCGTGGTCTACGCCAGCTCCTTCGCCGTCAGCGGCCTTCAGCGCTACTTCGGCGACAGGGCGCTGAACGAGGACGACCCCGCCTACGGCAGCAACATCTACGCCATGAACAAGCGCTACAACGAGTTCCAGGCCGCCCAGTTCAACCGCGTCTACGGCATGAACATCATCGGGATCCGCCCGCCCATGGTCACTGGATACGACAAGGAGCGCGGCTCCATGGCCCACGTCCGCATGGTGACGCTCCCCGCCCAGGGCCTGCCTGTCTCCTTCCCCCAGAGCGGCGTCATGCAGATCCCCCTCCATGTCGACGACATCGCCGAGACCTTCACTCGCATCACCCTCGCCGAGGCGCCGAAGCACACCCTCTACAACACCGGGGGCACTCCAGTCAGCCTCGCCGAGCTCGCCGACATTGTCCGTGGCTACATCCCCGACGCCGACATCTCCTTCGACGGCGACGGCGACGGCGGCCTAGAGGACTCCCCCAACTACCTCATCGACAACAGCCGCCTGATGAGCGAGTTCGAGCTCCAGTACGCGCCGTACCGCGACCGCGTCCTGCAGATGATCAATGAGGTCCGCGAGCACCACGGCATGCCCCTCGTGGATGCGTAAGGGCGATTGAGTGCGAGGGCTCGCAGGTTGAATCAACCCGTGGGCCAAGTGGGAAAGGCCCTGGCGCACATGGCGCGGCTAGAGTGTAGAAGTCCTGAAGGAAAGGAGACGATGCGGCATGGTCGGGGTCCCCTACCCCGTCTCCAGCGCCGAGTCTACCTGCAGCCCGCCCGTCAGCATCCTCTGCACGGGGCACCGGTCGCCGATGCGGTGAAGCCGCTCGCGCTGCTCGTCGTCGAGGTCGCCCGTCACGTGCACTCGCTTCAGCACAACGCCCGATGACGTCCCTTTGGCGGCGTCGTGCTCCATCGACACCTCGACGGTCACCTCGCCCAGCGGCCAGCCCTTGCGTTCAGCGTACAGCCGAAGCGTCGCCGCCGTTCAGGTCCCCAACGCCGAGAGCAGCAGGCTGTGCGGGTCCGGCGCCGCGCCGTCGCCCGACGGCGGAGCCTCGTGCGCGGCAAAGTCGCCGAACGCGGTTTTCACCGCGTACTGCGCAACTCCCGTTGACCGCACGGTTACCGTCGTCATCGCAGCCCTACCGCTTCACCCCGGAGATGGTTGCGCTATACCAGAACTCACCGTCCCACCCGTCGGCCTCGGGCGGCGATCCCTCCACCGTGACGTCGGCAAAGCCCGCTCGCCGCACGGTGTCCGCGTACTCGGTGTCGGGCAGAGAGCCGGAGATGCAGCCGCTCAGCAGCGCCATGTTCTCCATCTCCTCCTCCGTCGCCGGCCGCGTCAGCACGATGTCCGACACCACCAGCCGCCCGCCCGGCCGCAGCACGCGAAAGGCCTCGCGAAAGACCGCGTCCTTGTCCGGCACGAGGTTGATGACGCAGTTGGACATGATAACGTCGACGGTCGCGTCCTCCAGCGGCAGCGCCTCTATGTCCCCGTGCTTGAACGTCACGTTGCCGAGGCCGAGTTTGCGCACGTTTTCCTTCGCCTTGTCGAGCATGTCCTGCGTGAAGTCCACGCCGATGACCGCGCCCGTCTCGCCCACCTGCTCTGCCGCGAGGAAGCAGTCAAGGCCCGCGCCGCTGCCCAGGTCGAGCACCGTCTCGCCGGGCCGCATGCCCGCCAGCGCGACAGGGTTCCCGCACCCGAACGTCACGACGCTCCCCGGCAGCTTCTCCAGCACCTCGGCGGGATAAGCGGCAAGCGCCTCTGCGTCGCCCCCGCAGCAGTCGGCATCCCCCTCGGTCGCCTCCCGCAGCTTGTCCGCGTACGACTGCGACACCAACACCTTCAGCTCAATTGGTGACTTCATGGTTCCTCCTGCTCCTGACGAGGGACTACCGAATCTGGAAAGACCCGTCCAGCTCCTCGGCCGCCATCCAGCTTTCCTCGACAAAGTCCACCCGCGACCCCGGGGGCCCCGCGCGTAGCTGCGCCAGCAGCGACTCTAACGACGCCTGTGGTCCCTCGGCCACGACCTCCACGCTCGCGCCGTCGGGCATGTTGCGCGCCCAACCCGCGAGCCGAAGCGCCGACGCGTGCCGCTGCACGAAGGCTCGGAAGTACACACCCTGCACCCGGCCGTGGGCCAGCGCGTACAGCCGGGCAGGACCGTCCTGCGTCACCGCGCCCTACGCCGGGCCGACGAGGATGTCGTCCCCCTCGACCTTGACCGCGAACGTCTGCACCGGCAGCACCGCCGGCCCGTTCTCGACTCCGCCCGTGGTGATGTTGAACTGGCTGCCGTGGTACTCGCACTCGACGACCTCGCCGTCCAGATCGGCCCGGTCTTCCACGATGGGCAACTCCGCGTGCGGGCAAGTGTTCCCCACGGCGAAGTAGCTCCCGCCCACGTTGCCTACAATGACAGGCGTCAGCCCGACTTCCACCTTGACGATCTCGCCCGACGGCAGGTCTGAAACCTTCAGGACCGCCTCAAAGTCCGCCATGCGTCCCTCCGCGGTGTAGTGTCTCTGAGAAGCACGTCGCCGGCCCGAATGGACCGGCGACGTGCGTTCGTCCGTTGCGGCGCCTACTCCCAGGCGCGGTTGTCGACGGTGTTGTCGTACGTGGCGCCGGGCGTCACCAGGTCCGGGTAGCTCAGCATCCAGTTGTACGTGTAGTCAAAGCGCTCGCGGGTGTAGGGCACAACCGGCCCGTAGAGCAGCCGCCATGCCTGGAGCTCGCCGGGCTCCAGCAGGCCCTTGGCCTCCGCCAGGAAGTAGTGCTCGTACTTCTGCGGATTGGCGTTGATCATCTCGGCCGCGGCGGACTGCGCCTTGAACATCGCCGCCAGCGTCGGCCCGTCCAACTCGTCGCCCGCCGCCTCGCTGCGGGTCGAGTGGCTCTCCATGATGATGCGGAAGCCCTGCTTCTGCGCCACGCTGATCCAAGGCTCCATGAACGACCCGGCGGCCACCTCGCCCCGGCCGATGGCGGCCAATCGCTCTTCCATCGTGCCGGCGTTGGTCACCTTGATGTGGTCCTTCGCCACGAAACCCTCCAGCAGCTTCAGCGTCGTGAAGTGCGAGCCGTTGTACGGGCTCACCGCGACCGGCACGTCCTTGAACTGCTCCGGCTCGTAGTACTCGCTGTTGGGACGCGTGACGATGGCGAAGCTGGACATCGCCGAGCCCAGCGCCACGATCTTTGCCGCGCGGTATCCGGCGTCCTCCGCCTCTACCGTCCGCTTCATGATGCCCCACTCGCACATGCGGAACTGGTCCACGTCGCCGCAGTTGTAGAGCGATTCCATCGTGCGGTCGAAGATAACGTCGCGCATCGCCTGCCGGTCCGCGCCCACCTGCGCCGTTCCCGGCGTCGTGACGATCTCCACGTCCAGCCCCTGCTCCCGGAACAGCCCCTCGTCCCGGGCCACCAGCAGCGACAGGTCATGGACCGCGTTCATCATCGAGACGCGCACCTTCTTCAAGTCTGCCTGCGTAGTCATGCCTTGCCTCCCCTTGTTCTCTGGTCTGCCTGCAATTGTTCCATGCGCGTGGTGCGCAGTCAAACCATTCCCCGGTGAGATAATCGCCCTGATTCCTAGGCCAACCCTTGCCGGACGCCCCACGGGTCCGACGGCATCGCGACCCCGCGCTCCGCCGCGAGCGCCGACGCCCGCTCCGAGCCAGCCGCCGCTCGCTCGAGCTGCCAGTCGCCCAGCTCCAGCCCGAGGCCGTCGACCATGCGCACCCGGAAGTTGAAGTACGCGCATACGTGTGTGATGTCCAGGATGTCCCGGTCGGACCACCCCACGTCCTTCAGCCGTTGGAAGTCGTCCTCCGTCATCATACTCGGAGCCAGCGTGAGCTTCTCGACCCACTCCAGCATCGCGACCTCGGCCTCCGAGAGGTCCGCCTCGCGCCAGTCATCCTTCACCTGCTCCGTGATCAGGTCGTCGCCGCCTTCCTGCCGCAGAAACTCTGCGTGGGCGACCGTTCAGAACCGGCAGTTCAGCGTCGCCGATGTGACCGTCGCGATCATCTCTCGCTGCGCCGTCGAGAGCCGCGACTCACCCCGCATGATCTCCCACATGAGCTCGGCCGTGTGCCACATCGCCTTCGGGTTCAGGCTGTGCAGCATCGGCGGGGTTGCCGGCGGGCTGGCCGTCGCCTCGCGCGCCTGGTTGATGGCCTCCCCCGCCCGCTGCGCGGCGAGCTTGCGGTAGACCTCCTTCAGCTCTCCCTCCGCCTCTTCCGGGCGGATGATCTTGATCCACGGCATACGCTCCCCCCTGTCTGCCACTTCTGATGGGATTTCAGCCATGACAGCACCGCGATGGTTGATTGTCAACCGGCGCGGACCATGCGTGCGGCGCGCCCTGCAATGCGGTTGCATGTAAGTGCCATTGCTTGACTACGCGATTACGCCGTGGTATCAAATTCTCCTGCACAAATAGAGCGCCGACTACGCCAATAGTGCGTTTCTCGTTAAGAGGTGGGCCGTGAGGAGGCTTCCGATGTCAGTCGTCAATGCTCGCCACCGGTTCTTGCAGAGCACCGAAAGGACAGGAGGGATCCCACTCCTTACGGCCCTTGCTTCACTTCTGCTGCTCCTTCTCCTGCCTGCCTGCGGCGGGGGCGGCTCCGGCGGCATTGAAGACATGTTGCGGCTCCTTCCCCGCGACGCCGAAGGCGCATTGTACGCCGACGTTGCCGCCCTCTACGATGACGATGACCTCCGGCCAATACGCCGCGACGCCGAGGACGAATGGGACAACGCGGGCTTCGAGGACACCTTTGACATCGAGCTGGAGGATCTCATGTACGTCGTCTTTGGAGAAACGGACGGCAATGACCTCTTCCTCCTGGGCGGCCTGGAAGACCTCGACGATCTCAGGGACGAACTGGACGACCAGGACTACGACGATGACGAGATCCGAGACATCGAGGTCTGGATTGACACCTCCCGGTCATGGGAAGCCGTCGCCTTTCTTGACGGCGGCAGGGTGCTGATAGCGGAGTACGAAGACACCATGGAAGACGTCCTCCGCCGGTTAGACCGCGAATCATCGTCCCTGTACGACGAGGTGGAGGACATCGTCTCGGACGTCCCCGGAGGGCAGATTGTGGTGGTCACTGAGTGCGGAAGCGACTGCATCGCCGCCTCCTCTATCGCAAAGGAAGGCTCGGATGAAATGAAGCTCGTACAAATCGCCCAGTATGAGGATGAGGACGCCGCGGAGGACGCGGAAGACGACGCCAAGGACGACATCGAGGACGACGACCTTCCAAGCGACTGCGATGACGCTGATGTCGACCGCAGTGGCAGTGTAGTGACCTTCGAGCTGGTCTGCGAGTTGGACTTCTTTGATTTCTTCTTGAGGTTTGACCTTTAGAGAACGGCTCAACAAAAAGCACTGGTCTTGGCTGCCCCACCGCCCTCGCCCATAGAGCGGCGCCGGTGGGGCAGTCCCATTGCTGGCTGCCTCACCCCAGTTCCGTCAACCAGTCGATGCCGACCCGGCACGCGTATGCCACGGCGATGTACTTAACCACCTTGCCCGCCAGCACCACCACCAGGAAGCGCCTCAGCGAGTAGCCCAGCGATCCGGCGGCGATGGCGGCAACGTCGAACAGCGGGAGAGGCAGCGCCGCCAGCACGAAGAGCGGGGCCGCTCCGTGGTGCTCCACCCACCCGTGGAGTCGCGCATAGTGCTTCGATCGCTGCACCAGCGCGCTGCCGCTGTAACCCGCGAGGTATCCTGTGATCTCGCCGATCGCGGAGCCCGTGCCTCCCGCGAGCGCCAGCAGCACCAAGTTGAGCCGCGCCTCCTCCACTGTGCCGCCGCACACAACCGCAATCCCTGGGAGCGGGATGAGTATGGACGCCGACCCGACAAGGTTGACGGCAAAGGCCCCGGCATAGCCCACGCCCTGGACGTCCAGCCGCCCCGTCGCCCACATGACAGCGCCCAGCCCGACGGACGCGATCACCACCACCCAGACCGCGATCTGGACCGCCGTACCGTGCCCGGCGAGCCAGTCGGCGAGGGCGTTGCGCTCGCGGTCTGGCCGCGCGTTGTCGTCCTGCACTGGCCGCTCCTCTCACAGGCTTCAGCAATCCGGTTCAGCGTCGTAGATGTCGGCCCAGCCTAACCCCCGCCCACCCAATGTGCTACCCTTTCCGCCATCACACAAAGCAAGGAGGGTCGCTGTGGCAATCTGGATGAACATCTTCATGGAAGCCGTCGAGGGGCGCGGAGACGAGCTTGCCGCGAGCTACGCCGGCCGCTGCCCAGGCATTCGCGAGGAGCCCGGCTGCATCAACTTCGCCTTCTATCGCAACGTCGAGAACCCTGACCAGTTCATCCTTCACGAGGAGTGGGAGAAC
>JAPPNT010000019.1:0-8410 GCA_028873745.1 Chloroflexota bacterium
GCTGCTGCGCCTGCCCGTAATCGTCGGCTACCTGGCCGCCGGCATGATCATCGGCCCGCACGTCCTGGAGGTCATCGGCAACCAGGAGACGGTCGAGTCCCTCGCCGAGTTCGGCGTCATCCTGCTGCTCTTCGCCGTCGGCGTCGAGGTCTCCTTCCGCGACGTCGTCAAGCTCCGCAACATCGCCGTCTTCGGTACCCTCGCGCAGATAGCCTGCATGGGCGCCATCGGCTATGGCGTCGGCCTGCTGCTCGACCTCGACACCGCGAGCGCCCTGACCCTCGCTCTCGCGATCTCCCTGAGCAGCACGATGGTCGTCCTGAAGACCCTGAACGACCGCGGCGACCTCCTCAGCCTGCACGGTCGCATCCTCACCGGCATGCTCCTGGTGCAGGACCTCGCCTTTGTGCCGATGATCGCCGTCCTGCCCGCCCTCAGCGGCGAGGGCGGCTTCTTCACCGAGCTCGCCATCGGATTGCTCAAGGCAGCCGCCGTTCTCGGCGGCATGGCGCTGCTCGGCGGGCGCGTCATCACGTGGCTGCTGCACCGTGTGGCGCAGCTCGGCTCCCGCGAGGTGTTCATCCTGACGCTGGTTGCCATCTCGTTCTCGACGGCGGCCCTCACCAGCGTCGCCGGCCTCTCGGCCGCCCTTGGCGCCTTCGTGGCGGGCGTGCTCCTGAGCGAGTCCGACTTCGGCCACCGCGCCCTCGCCGAGATCACGCCCCTCCGCGACACCTTCGCCGCCATGTTCTTCGTGTCCCTCGGTATGCTCACGGATCCCGTCCACGTCGTGCAGGACCCCGTGCCCGTGCTGGCCATCGTTGGCGCGGTGCTGGTGGGCAAGTTTGTCGTGACGGCAGTCATCGCCCGGGTGTTCGGCTACCTGCCCTACACGGCCATGCTGGTGGGGTTCGGCATGGTGCAGATAGGCGAGTTCAGCTTCCTGATCGCGGCGACCGCCCTCAGCCTGGACATCATCGGGCACGACCTCTTTTCGCTCGTCATCGTGTCCGCCGTCATCACCATGGCGCTGACTCCCGGCGTCCTCTCCGGCGGGGCCGCCGCCCTCGCGACGCTAGGGCCCCGCTACCGGGCCCTCCGCCCCTACCGGCTCGGCCATCCCGAGTTCGAGTCACGCATCCACCACATGCGCGGACACGCCATTGTCTGCGGCCTCGGCCGCGTCGGCTCCACCGTGGCCGAGGTCCTGCACGAGCACCGCGTGCCCTTCATTGCCATCGACCTCGACCCCAACCTCCTCCGCCAGTGGCGCGACCTCGGCCAGACCGTCCTCCACGGCGACAGCCACAACGAGCGCGTCCTCGAGGCCGCCAGCGTCCGCCACGCCCGCCTCCTCGTCGTTTGCGTCACCGATCCCGTCGCGACGTGGCTCACGGCGCACAACGCCCTCGCCATGAACGCCGAGCTGGACACCGTCGTCCTTGTGCGGCAGCGCGAGGAGGGCGAGCGGCTCCGCCGGCTCGGCGTCGGCGAGGTGGTCTGGCCGGAGTTGGAGGGCGCATTGGAGGCCCTCCGCCACTCCCTCTATCGCTACAGCGCCGACAGCAATGAGGTCGAGGACGTGGTGAAACAGCTTCGCGCCGAGCTCCGCTTCCCCCGCGTCGAGGACGCGGACTCCGACGACCAGCAGTCCGGCTGACGCCCTCCCCACTCGAAGCACCCTTCCCGCCGCAAACAGAGCGGGGAAGGGCGCTAGCACCCTCCCCCGCTCGCCTCGCGAGGAACCTATGGTTGCCGCTGCTGCTCGCGGACTACCCGCCAAGCTCCGAGAGCGGCTTACCGTTCACCGTGATGGCGTATTCAACGCCCGACTCCAGCGCGCCCAGCGGCACGACCGTCTCGTCGATGGGGAAGTCCGCCGTGCACATCACGTTCGGGTCAGCGACCTGGTGGTGCGTGACGCGCACGTCAATCGCGTTGTCGTTGGTGCGCCTGACGGCGTAGCCGTTGTACTGCGTGCAGCTTCCCGACGGCCTGCCGGAGACGACCCGCAGCGATGTCCCCTCCTCAGCGAGTTCCGCGCGCTGCACCAGCGAGTCCGCGATGACGGTGTGCCCAAGCCGCTCGTCCGGAAGGGTGAACGTGCTCTTGGCTTTGCCGTTGACGGTGACCGTGTACGTGACGCCGCGCTTGAGCTCCGCGGTCAGGTGCTCGATGGCGTCCAGCGCCACGAAATCCTCGGCGCAGCCGGTGTCCCACGGCACCTCAGGCGGCTGCTGCAGCGTGAACGTCGCCGCGACCTCCGTTCCCTTGACCTCCAGGCTCTGGCTGCCCGGACGGGCGCAGTTGTCCACCGTGGACTGGTAGAAGTCGATGCGGACGAAGTGGTCGTTTCCTTCCTGGAAGTGGGCGGCGCCGATGATTGTCGGCGGCCGCTCCACCCACGTGCGGTGGTCGCCCTCGACCTGCTCGGCCAGCTCCGGCGGCGGCTGCATAAGCACGAGCTGCATGTCGACGCGGTTCGGGTTGCCGCGCGTGATCACGTCGGTGGCCGTATCGTTGACGAACGCCAGACGGCCGTCTTCCTCAATGATGCTTACCTGTATCGAGTAGGTGTTCCGCTCGTCGATGTCGTCGCGGTTGTACTCGACCTCAAACGCGATGGGCACCTGCCCCGGGTCCTCGATGACCTGCCTGGCGATGAGGGGCGCCGCCGTATCCTGCAGCGAGGTATCGCGCAGCTCCACTTCCAGCCGGGCGCCGGGCGTCAGCGCGATTCTCTCCTTGTAGGTGACCGTCCCCCGCACCGAGGCGTTCGGCGCCTTGCCGGAGGTCACCTCGGCGGT
Source organism: Chloroflexota bacterium (assembly GCA_028873745.1). Classification (GTDB taxonomy): domain Bacteria; phylum Chloroflexota; class Dehalococcoidia; order Lucifugimonadales; family UBA1127; genus UBA1127. Next base: position 2,808 of record JAPPNT010000019.1, read on the forward strand.
CACCGTTGCTGTCGGGTTGGTGGCCGGCCCGCCGTTGCCGCAAGCCGCAGTTGCCAGGAGCAACGCCAGCGTGGCCGCAAATACGAGAAGGAACGTCGTGGTTCTGCCCTTCATCATGTCACCTCAGTGGGCGATGTCTGGGTCCGGGGCTGCGCCGGCCCCGTAGGCGCCTCATATACAAAGACACGTTTGGCGCCCCGGCGGTTCCATATGGTCACGCCTAATGGGCCGAAAATGGAGAGAGAGCTGCCCCCTGGAACAGCTCTCTCCGAAAGGAGGGGCGCCTTGTCCGCTAGTTCTCAGGCCGCGTGCCCAATGTGATGGTGAACGTACCCTTCTCCCCGTCGCTGTGCAACACGTTGATATCGATCACGTCGCCCGGGCGCGTGTTCTCGACGAGGTAGGAGATGAGGTCGTGCATGTCCGTCACCGTCGCGCCGTCGACGGAGGTGATGACGTCGCCGCCGAGGGTGACCTCATCGCCCTCCAGGGTGACCTCCTCGTCGCCGCCCCTGAGGCCGGCCTCGCTGGCGGGCCCCTCCTCGATGGCGCGCACGACGAGCACGCCGCGGGTCCCGTCGGGCAGCTCCAGGTACTCGGCGGCGTCAGAGGTGAGCGTCGTGCCGCTGATGCCCAGCCACGCGTACTCGTACTTGCCGTGGGCGATCAGGTCGGGCGTCACCATCTTCGCGATGTCGATGGGCACCGCAAAGCCGACGCCGGAGTTGGCCCCGGAGTTGCTGATGATCTGCGTGTTGATGCCGATGACCCGCCCCTGCCGGTCCAGCAGCGGCCCGCCGGAGTTTCCGGGGTTGATGGGCGCGTCCGTCTGCACCACCAGAGGGATCGAGTACGGCCCGCTGCCGCGTATGGTGCGCCCCAGCGCGCTCACGATGCCGCTGGTCAGCGTGAAGTCCTGCCCAAACGGGCTGCCGATGGCCAGCGCCAGCTGCCCCACGCGTACCTCGTCCAGGTCGCTGCGCGGCAGCGGCTTCAGCTCGCGCAACCCCGCGTCAATCTTCAGGACGGCGAGGTCCGAGTCCGGGTCGCCGCCCAGGAACTCCGCGTCGTACTCCTCGCCGTCGTGGAATACGACGCTGACACTGTCCGATCCCTCAACGACATGCCAGTTGGTCAGGATGTGGCCCTCCTCGTCCCAGACGAAGCCGGATCCCGCCCCGTGCTGGTACTCGTCGAATGGCCCGCGCGGGCCGCCGAAGAAGTCGCGGCCGAACTGCGTGTCGTCCGGGTCGAGCCGATGCACGACGCGCACATAGACGATGGACGGGAGGGACTCCTCGTAGATACGCGAGAGGACCTCTTCCCTGGCCGCGACGATATCCATGGCGTCAAGCTGCATGTCGGCGTCGGCGCTGGTGGCGTCAACGACCTGCGTGCTGCTGCCGACGGACGGGGCGTCAAGCGTCGTGACATCGAGCGCGGTGTTTGTCACAACCGGCGATGCTGCAGCTACGGGCGTGGGCGTCGGCGGCGGAGCTGATGATGTCCCGTCGGTCTGGGAGGGGTCGTCGGGGGTGGTGCAGGCCGCTACAAGGAAGACGAGGGCGGCTCCAAGGTAGAATATGAATCCTGCGCTCATCGTTTTTCTCCCCCGTATTGGAATTAGATGTATAACGTTTGTTTTTCAATCGTTCTGCATTTGTTGAATAGTTATTGTCTTTGGCTTCCGGACTCCGGTGTTTTCGCCCTGCATTCCCCTGCTTTTGTAGGTGGCGGGCGTGCGATTTACACTTGAAAACGTATTTGTACGCGTCAAGTTAGCGCCATTCCCGTTGTGTTGAGGCGCCTTGCCCTGCTATCGTAGGGCCGCAGTACGCAGACCGGAGGTCTTCAATGCCGGAGAACTACGTGAAAGTCGCCCAGGCATCCGCCATCAAGCCCGGAATGCTGGCTATGACCAAGGTGGGCGACGTCGAAGTGATGATTGCGAACCTCGACGGCGAGTTCTACGCCCTCGACAACTTCTGCCCCCACGAGGGATGGGCGCTCCACGAGGGCATTCTAGAGGACGACTGCGTCGAGTGCCCCGGCCACAGCCACTTCTACAGCGTCAAGACCGGCCAGCGCACCGGCGTGCCGGAGGAGCGCGCCGCGGTCTTCCCGTGCAAGGTAGAGGGCGACGACGTCCTCGTTGACCTCGGCTAGCCGCTCTCTCGTCATACCGGCGAAAGCCGGTATCCAGTGGGAGGGGTAGACCCGCAGCTATAAACCCGTAGCTAGAACTCGATACCCGGCTGGGCCTTGATACCCTTCTCCGCAAAGGGGTGCTTGATCTCTCGCATCTCCGTCACCAGGTCCGCGTACTCCACGAGCGCCTCAGGGGCATCGCGGCCCGTGATGATGACGTGCATGGCCGGCGGCCGCTGCTTCAGCGTATCTATGAGCTCGTCCGTCGACACCCACCCGAAGTGCAGCGCGTACGTGAGTTCGTCCATGACGATGACGTCGTGGCCGCCCTGCAGGATGGCCTCCTTGCTGCGCTTCCACTGCTCCGCCGCCAGCTCGCCCGAGTGGTCCAGGTCCTTCGAGAGCCATGTGAAGCCGTCGCCCAGTGCGCTGATGCTGAGGCCGATCTTCTCGGCCGCCCGCTGCTCGCCGTAGCGGGACCCCGTGTTCTTGATGAACTGGAACATGCGGACGTCCATGCCGCGGCCCCACGCGCGCAGCAGCACACCCAACGCCGCCGTCGTCTTCCCCTTGCCGTTGCCCGTGTTCACTATGACGAGGCCCGTCGCGTTCCGACGCCCCTTGCGCGCCTCTGCGCCCTCGCCTTCACTGTCCTGTGTCATCCGGCGTCTCCCAGCCCGAAAAGGCCCGTTTCAGCTACGATTCCGACCCTTTCAGAATGTCACAAACTTTGTCACACGCCGTCGTTTTCCCCTGGGTCATGGTGCGCCCGCGCAATGCCGCCGTCAACCGCCCCTCGGCCGTCTGCCCTCGCCCCCCTCTCCGTCATTCCCGCGAAAGCGGGAATCCAGCCGCCCCGCGCCTACCGTCCGTTCACCCTGAGCTTGTCGAAGGGCGAACGCCACCCTCGCCGAGCCGCCGCCGCATTTGCTATCCTTGGTGCACACCACCAGAGGAGCGCCGACTTGGCTGAAGACTACGTCCGCGTCGCCGACGCGGCTGACCTGCCCCCCGGCGAGCTCATGCGCGCCGAGGCCCACGGCTACGAGATCTGCCTCGCCAACATCGAGGGCGAGGTCGTCGCCGTCAGCAACGAGTGCCCCCACGCGAGCTGGCCGCTGCACATCGGCTTCCTGGACGGCGAGGAGGTCGTCTGCGCCGGGCACAGCATCGCCTTCAACATCCGCAATTACGTCAAGGTATCGCCCTACGACCCCGGCATCCCGCGTTTCCCCGTCAAGGTGGAGGACGGCGGCATCTGGGTGGCGTCCAGCTAGCCATTCCGTCGTTCCTGCGAAGCCTGCCCGTCCTCCACGCGTTGGTGCGATTCATGTATCGCCCGACACCCCCAAAGCTGGCTCCGTTTGACGTTACGAAAATACCTCAGATGCAGTATCTTTATCTCCTCATGAACCGGAGGAGCGATTGCCATGAGACGAATGCGCATTCTCGCCACCGCCGCCGGTGTGGCAGGGGTCATCGCCGTTGTTGTGGTCAGTTACTTACTCTTGGAACTCAGCCAAACCAAAGCGGACCTTCAAGACACCCAAGAAGCCCTCGTTCAGTCGAACGTTGATTTGCAGGCGAGCATGGAAGCGCACGACGTTTTGGCCGCTGACGTCACCACCGTCACCGGGGATTTGGCTGATGTTAAAGCAGACCGGGACAGGCTGCGTGATGAAGCGCATGAATTGTCGGAGGAGAATCGTACCCTAACGCATGAGAAGAGCGTCCTGACGCAAGAGCACGACCACTTGAAGGACACCCTAGAGCAACTCACCGCCACACACCAGCAACTTACAACACGGCATTTGACCTTGCAGGCCGACCACGCGGAGCTAAATGACCAGCACTCCCTCCTTCAGCAGTCTATAGGCACCGTCCAAGCACTGGAGTCGCAGGCCGGTTCGCTCCGGACGGAGATTGCCCGCTTGGAGGCTCTGCATAAGCCCCTGATTTTGAGAAGGACAGCAGAGATAGGGGCTCTTTGCACCGGCAGTATGGAACCGAAATTAACTTGCCTTGACACTGTTACGTACCTGCTGGACTTTGACCCAGCAGACATCGTCCCGGGGACAATGATCTCATTTGAGAGCCGAGCCTGCTGGCCTAATGATCCTTCCCACAGCTATACGGGACATCGAGTCATGAACATCAGGGTCACTGGCGGCATTTATTACTATTGGCCTAAGGGCGATGCCAACAGCAAGGCTGACGGCTGCTGGGTACCGCATACAGCTGTGCGTGGCTACATCATTGAGGTCCATAAGAACACCAGGCCGGAAAACGCCCCTCTGCGCAATGGCGTGCAAGCGGCGAAGCGCGCTTATGAAGCGGCGTGGAATGCCGTTCCTGCGGCAAACAATGCGCTTGAGATCGCCAGAAACGCATTCAAGGCCGCTGAGCGTGCCCTTGCTGTTGCCCGAAGCGAATACGGCACTGCTCTATCCCGTTCGATTTCGCTCTGCAGAATTACCACGCTCTGTGGGTATGCTGTTGGCGAAGTGAATAAGGCTCGCGAGCGCATGGACCGGGCGTTTGCCGATCTGGAGGCGGCGACTGACCGCTACCGCCAAGCGCTTGACCACGCTGAGCAGGCAGTTAGTCGTTACGAACGGGCGCGTGACTACTATGACTGCTGGAACCGCAACGTCAATGACTCGGAGTACCCGGGGCACATCCCGTACCGGTGCTAGACGCCGTTCGTGCTGAGGGAAATCGAAGCACCAACAGCGGTGCTAACCCCCCGACGCCCGCTGCGCCGACTGCAGCGTGTTCCGCAGCAGCATCGCGATCGTCATCGGCCCGACGCCGCCCGGCACCGGCGTGATGGCGGAGGCCACCTCGGACACCGGCCCGAAGTCCACGTCGCCCGTCAGCCGGTAGCCCCGCTCGCGCGTTGCGTCGTCGACGCGGTTGATGCCCACGTCGATAACCACGACGCCGTCCTTGACCATGTCGGCCGTGATGAACTCCGGCCGCCCCGCCGCGGCTATGAGAATGTCGCCCTGCCGGGTGATCTCGCCAAGGTCCCGCGTTCCCGTATGGCAGACGCTGACTGTCGCGTTCGCCCCCGCCGCCTTCTGCAGCAGCAGCAGCGACACCGGCTTGCCGACGATGTTGCTCCGCCCGCACACCACCACGTGCTTCCCCGCCGGGTCGTGCCCCGTGCGGACGAGCATTTCCTGCACCCCCGCTGGCGTGCACGGTACGAACGTCGGGTTCCCCGCCGCCAGCCGCCCCAGGTTGAACGGGTGCAGCCCGTCGACGTCCTTGGCCGGGTCGATGGTGTAGAGCACGGCCTCCTCGTTCACCTGCGGCGGCAGCGGGAGCTGCACCAGGATGCCGTGGAAGCGGGCGTCCTCGTTCAGCTGCCGCACAAGCTCGACGACCTCGTCCTGCGGCGTCTCCTGCGGCAGCCGGTACGTCTCCGAGTAGATGCCCGCCTCCTCTGC
>JAPPNT010000019.1:8420-10611 GCA_028873745.1 Chloroflexota bacterium
TGTTGCGCACGTACACCGCCGACGCCGGGTCGTCGCCGACGAGCACGACCGCCAGCCCCGGCTGCACGCCCGTCGACGCCTTCAGTGCGGCCACGCCCTCGGCGACCTCCGCGCGGACCTCTTTCGCTATCTCGTTGCCGTTGATGATCTCCGCAGCCATGGGCTCTCCTTTGGGGTAATGTCATGTGTCCCTACGATGATAGCAGCCATGCGTCACGGACAGTAGTGAAGGGCCACCCCTTCCCACCGCAAAATCGCCGTGCTATACTGCCTGCGAAAGAACGAGAGAGGAATAGGTCCCGAGGCAACGTGGACGCAGAGCAAAAGCAAGCCCTCATCAACGAATTCAGGACTCACGCGACGGACACTGGTTCCACTGACGTGCAGGTGGCAATCCTCACCAGGCGCATCAACGAGTTGAATCAGCACCTCCAGGTCCACAAGAAGGACCATCACACGCGACGAGGCCTGTTGAAGCTTGTGGGGCAGCGCCGTCGGCTGCTCAACTACCTGGGCAAGACGGCTCCCACCAGATACCGTGCTCTCCTGACCCACCTCGGTCTCCGCCGGTAACCACACCCGCGCGGCTGGCCCCTTCCTCCTCTCGCAACGAAAGAGGAGGTTCCCCAATGCGCCACACCGTTCAATGCGACGTTGGCGGCAAAACGCTTACCATCGAGTCCGGCTGGGTTGCCGGTCAGGCCGATGGCTCCGTCACCCTCAGGCTCGGCGACTCCGTTGTCCTCGTTACCGCCTGCATGAGCCCCAAGCCCCGGGAGGGCGCTGATTTCTTCCCCCTGTCCGTCGACTACGAGGAGCGTCTCTACGCCGTCGGCCGCATCCCCGGCAGCTTCTTCCGCCGTGAGGGCCGTCCCGGCACCGAGGGCATCCTCGCCGCGCGGCTGACCGACCGCCCCATCCGGCCGCTCTTCCCCAAGGGCTTCCGCAACGAGGTCCAGGTCGTCGCGACCGTGCTCTCCGCCGACCAGGAGAACCCGCCTGACGTGCTTTCCATCGTGGGCGCGTCCGCGGCGCTCTCCATCTCCTCCATCCCCTTCGAGGGCCCCATCTCCGGCTGCCGCGTCGGCTTTGTCGACGGCAATCTGGTGGTCAACCCCACCTACCAGCAGATGGAGCGCAGCCGCATGGAGCTCGTCGTCGCCGGCAGCCGTGACGCCGTCGTCATGGTCGAGGCCGGCGCCAAGGAAGTCCCCGAGTCCCTCGTGCTCGACGCCCTCGACGAGGCGCAGCGCGCCAATGCGAAGGTCATCGCCGCCATCGACGAGCTCGTGAAGCTGGCGGGCAAGCCGAAGGTCACCGTCGAGCCCCCGCCCGCGCCCGAGCAGGCGGCATTCGACGCCATCACCCCCGACATCCGCGCCCGCATGCGGCAGGCCGTCTTCGCCGGCCGCGAGAAGGGCGAGCGCGACCGAGAGCTCGGCCTCATCGAGGCTGAGGTCGCCGAGGGACTCGGCGAAGATGTCTCGCGCGGCCAGCTCGCTGACGCCTTCGAGAAGGTCACCAACGAGGTCTTCCGCCAGGGCGTCCTCAAGGAGAACGTCCGCGCGGACGGCCGCGAGCGCACCCAGGTGCGCCCCATCACCTGTGAGGTCGGCGTGCTGCCTCGAACACACGGCACCGGCCTCTTCACCCGGGGCCAGACGCAGATTCTCAACGTCGTCACCCTCGGTTCCCTCAGCGACGAGCAACGGCTGGACACCCTGAGCCCCACGGACAGCAAGCGCTACCTGCACCACTACAACTTCCCGCCCTACTCCGTGGGTGAGGTCCGGCGCGTCGGCTCGCCCGGACGCCGCGAGATCGGCCACGGCGCCCTCGCCGAGCGCGCCCTGGAGCCGATGATCCCGGACGTCGAGGACTTCCCGTACACCATTCGCGTCGTGTCGGAGGCTCTCAGCTCCAACGGCAGCACGTCCATGGGCAGCGTATGCGGCAGCACCATGAGCCTCATGGACGCCGGTGTGCCGATCAAGGCGCCCGTCGCCGGTGTGGCGATGGGCCTCATCATGGGCGACGACGGCGACTACGCCGTCCTGACCGACATCCAGGGCATCGAGGACCACCTCGGCGACATGGACTTCAAGGTCGCCGGCACCGCCGAGGGTATTACGGCCCTGCAGATGGACATCAAGGTGAAGGGCATCACGCCGGAGATCATGCGCCAGGCCCT
>JAPPNT010000188.1 GCA_028873745.1 Chloroflexota bacterium
CCCCCGCGTTTTACCGGCGAAAGCCGGTATCCAGAGGCCCGAGGGACCAGCCCCGTCGTCCGCCCTGACCCTCACACCTCCGTTCACCCTGACCCCCCCACCTCCGTTCGCCCTGAGCCTGTCGAAGGGCGCCGCCGCAATGGCCGCCGTCGCGAGGCCCTCGTCGGCTTCGTCGCCAACCGCGCCCACCACGCCGACATCGGCGGCATGACCCCCGGCTCCCTCCCCCGCTCCACCGAGCTCTTCCAGGAGGGCTTTATCATCCCGCCCCTCCAGCTCGTCCGCGCCGGTGACGTCAACGAAGAGGTCGTCGCCCTCTTTTGCCGCAATTCCCGCACCCCCGACGAGCGCCGAGGCGACCTCGCCGCCCAGATCGCCGCCTGCCGCACCGGCGAGCGCCGCCTGCAGGAGATGGTCGACCGCTACGGCTGGGCCACCGTCGCCGAGCACGAGGCCGCCCTCCTCGACTACTCCGAGCGCCTCACCCGCGCCGCCATCAGCGCCCTCCCCGACGGCGACTACGCCTTCTCCGACGTCCTCGACGACGACGGCCTCACCGACGAGCCCGTCCCCATCGCCGTCACCGTCTCCGTCCGCGGCGACGCCATGACCCTCGACTTCTCCGAGACCGCCGACCAGCGGCGCGGCTGCGTCAACGCCCCCCTCGCCGTGACCCTGTCCGCCGCTCTGTATGTCCTGCGCTGCATCGTCGGCGAGGCCGCCCCCGCCAATCAGGGGATCCTGCGCCCCGTCAACGTTGTCGCGCCCGAGGGCTCCGTCGTCAACCCGCGCGCGCCCGCCGCCGTCGCCGGCGGCAACGTCGAGACCTCCCAGCGCATCACCGACGTCCTCCTCGGCGCCCTCGCCAAGGCGCTGCCCGACGTCGTCCCTGCCGCCAGCCAGGGCACCATGAACAACGTCCTCGTCGGCGGCCACGAGCACGGCGCCGACCGGGGATTCGCCTACTACGAGACCATCGCCGGCGGTATGGGCGCCCGCCCCGGCGCCGACGGCCTTTCCGCCGTCCACACGCACATGACCAACACGATGAACACGCCCATCGAGGCCCTCGAGCTCTATCACCCGATGCGCGTCCGCAGCTACCGCGTCCGCCGCGGCTCCGGCGGCGACGGCCGCTACCGGGGCGGCGACGGCGTCGTCCGCGACACCGAGTTCCTCGCCCCCGCCGTCGTCACCGTCCTCGCCGAGCGACGCCGCTCCGCGCCCTACGGCCTCCAAGGCGGCGCCGACGCCACCCCCGGCGAGACCGTCCTCCTCAAGCACGGCGTAGAGGAGGTCCACCTCGCCCCCAAAATCACCATAGACGTAGCCCCCGGCGACGTCCTGAGCGTCCGCACCCCCGGCGGCGGCGGCTGGGGCAAGAAGCCCTAGCCCTCCGTTCGCCCTGAGCCTGTCGAAGGGGTCTCTCGGAGCCCCTCGACGGGGCTCCGAGAGACAGAGGCCGCTCCCCAACCACCCCCGCACCGCGCCTGGTGTAAAATCACCCCACAATCCCACCCCCAACCGGAGGCACCCATGCCTGAGTCCATGACCGGCAAGCAGGCGCTCCTCGAGATGCTCAAGGCCGAGGGCGTCGAGTACATCTTCGGCAACCCCGGCACCAGCGAGGCCCCCTTCATCGACCTGCTCGGCGACTACCCGGAGCTCCGCTACTTCCTGACCCTCCAGGAGAGCGTCGCCGTCGGCATGGCCGAGGCCTACGCCCGCGCCACCGGCCGCGCCTCCTTCGTCAGCCTCCACGTTGACAACGGCCTCGCCAACGGCATCTCCCTCATGCTCGACGCCCTCAACACCGGCACCCCCATGGTCGTCACCTCCGCCAACTACGACGTCCGCAAGGTGAACGAGTCCAAGACCGACCTCGCCCAGCTCGTCCGGCCCGTCACCAAGTGGGCCGTCGAGCTCTCCCACCCCGGCCAGGTGCCGAGCGCCCTCCGCCGCGCCTTCAACGAGGCCAACACCCACCCGAAGGGCCCCGTCTACGTCGGCCTCTCCTCCAACGCCCTCGAGGGCATCGACGAGATGAACCTCGTGCCCTCCCGCCCGGCCTACGACGACGCCCGCCCCAGCGCCGAGGGCATCGCCCGTGCCGCCTCCCTGCTCCTCGACGCCCACCGCCCCATCATGCTCATCGGCGACCGCGCCTCCGACGATGACGCCAATGAGCAGGCCGTCGAGCTCGCGGAGCTCTTGGGCCTCGCCGTCTACCAGGTCCGTGGCGCGGAGGTCGCCTTCCCCACGACGCACCCCCAGTTCCTCGGCAACCTCTCCCTGCGCGCCGCCGCCTCCCGCGACGCCGTGCAGCGCGCCGACTGCGTCCTCGCCGTCGGCGCCGACCCCTTCGAGGAACTCTTCTATTGGGGGGACGTCATCCTGCAACCCGACGTCCCCCTCGTGCACGTCGACCCCGACCCCAGCCGCATCGGCCGCGCCGAGCCCACCGATGTCGGCATCGTCGCCCACTGCGGCCGCGCCCTCGCCGAGCTGACCGCCGCCGTGCGGGGGCGGCTGACTCCCGCGAGCGTGTCCGCCATCGGGGAGCGCCGCCGCGCCATCGCCGCCGAGGCCCGCGCCAACCGTGAGGCCTACGAGGCTTCCGTCGCCGAGCGGTGGGACGCCCGGCCCATGAGCCCCGCCCGCATGATGGCGGAGCTCGCTGCCGCCCTCCCGCCCGACGCCATCGTCGTCGACGACGCCATCAGTAACCGGGGCCCGCTCCGCCACTACATCCAGGCCGCCAGCCGCGGCGACATCCGCGCCGCCCGTGGTGGCTCCATCGGCGGCGGCATCGGCGCGGCGATGGGCGCCCAGGTCGCCTACCCCGGCCGTCCCGTCTTCGGCGTCATCGGCGACGGCAGCGCCATGATGACGATTCAGGGCCTCTGGACCGCCGCCAACGACGACATCCCCTGCATCTTTGTCATCTGCAACAACGGCATGTACCGCGTCCTCAAGACCAACTTCAACGTCTACCAGGGCGAGGTCCTCGGCCTGCCCGAGACCTCCGGCGGCCGCCTGCCCTACGCCGACTTCGGCACACCCTTCGACGTGGCCGCCATCGCCAACAGCATGGGCGTCCACGGCGAGCGCATCACGGACCCCGCCCAGATCAAGCCCGCCGTAGACCGAGCCGTAGCCTCCGGCCGCCCCGCCCTCCTCGACGTGGTCATAGACGGCTCGGTGTAGACCAACAGTCCCTCTGACCGCTCGCCCTGACCGCGTCCTGAGCTAGTCGAAGGAGCCTGTCGAAGGGCCCCACCCTCGTTTTCCCGGCGAAAGCCGGGATCCAGAGGAGTGGTGCAGGGCGGCCGTTCGTGCTGAGCCGCGTCGAAGTACCGCGACCCCCTCCGTCGTTCCCGCGCAGGCGGGAACCCAGAGGGGCCGTTCGCCCTGACCCCGTCCTGAGGCTCTCGAAGGATCCCGTCGAAGGGCTGCCACCACTCCCTTTCCCAGACCGCACTGGAACGCTAGTATGGCCCCACACCCCAACCCAACCGCAAAGGAGCCACCCAATGCGAACCAACACCACAAAAGCCAAGCTCAACGAGGGCCAGGTCGTCTTCGGCGGCATCGTCACCCGCTACGCCCCCGACATGGTCGAGATCCTCGGCGCCCTCGGCTACGACTTCGTCTTCATCGACTGCGAGCACGGCCCCGCCGACCTTGACCAGGTCGAGCACATGGTCCGCGCCGCCGAGTCCTTCGGCATCACCCCCATCGCCCGCATCCCCGACCACGCCGAACAGACCATCCTCCGCTACCTCGACCGCGGCCTGCAGGGCATCATCGTGCCGCACGTCGACACCGGCGAGGAGGCCGCTGCCGTCGCCCGCGCCGCCCGCTACCACCCCGACGGTTACCGCGGCGTGGCCGGCGGCCGCGCCCACGACTACGGCATCGGCGTCTCCATGGCTGAGGCGACGGCCTGGATCAACTCCCAAGTGCTCGTCATCCCGATGGTCGAGGACGTAGAGGCCGTCAACAACCTCGACGACATCCTGCAGGTCGCCGGCGCCGACGTTCTCCACGTCGCGCCGTCCGACCTCGGCCAGAGCCTCGGCAACCCCGGCCAGGCCGAGGTCCGCCGCGTCATGAGCGATGTCCTCCCCCGCATCCGCGCCGGCGGAAAGCACGCCGGCGTCGGTGGCAACAGCCCCGCCGACACCGCCGCCGTCGCCGACTTCATCCGCCAGGGCGCCAACTTCGTCACCGTCTCAGCCTGGGCCCTCCTCCGCCACGGCGCAGAAAACTTCCTCAAAGCCGTCAAGGCAGATTTGTAACGCCCGTTATAAAACAAAGCCCAACCCGTTCGCTTGACCCCTCGACAGGCCCAGGCCGAACGGATTGGACCCCCTCCGTTTCCCCGGCGAAAGCCGGGGCCCAGAAACCTCGCGGCCAACGGCTTCCGCAAACCCCTGGCCCACTCTCCGTCGTTCCCGCGAAGGCAGAAACCCCGACGTACGCGCACCCTCTCTCGTCGTTCCCGCGCAGGCGGGAACCCATCAGGCGCGGGCGACGCGTGGGGCGGCTCACCCCTAACCGTTCGCCCTGAGCTCCGTCGAAGGGGTCTCGGTGGGCCCCTCGATGGGGCTCATCGAGACCAGGCCCCCCCTCTCGTCGTTCCCACGCAGGCGGGAACCCAGAGGGGCGAGGTGCAGATGGCTACCGCGCCGCCGTCGCCGGCTGGTGCGCCTTCAGGAACGCCCGCACCTGCTCGATCGTCCGGGCCTTGAGGTCCTCCTGCTCCTTCCACGGGTACGCCGTCACCTCCGCCCGGGGCGCCAGCGCGACGAGGTCCATCGCCGCTTGGTACGAGTGCGCCGGCGTGTCGTCCGGCATCACCAGCAGCGGCGTCTGGCACTGCGACGCGAACTCCCGCGACACGCAGTACATGAAGTCCGGCTGCACCCGGTACAGGTTGTGCAGGTACTGCTCGATCGTCTCCATCGACACGTCCGGCTGCCGCTCGCGAAGCCCCGGCGCCCAGCCGTTGATGCCGCCGTCGTACATCGCGTCCGGCGTCGCCTCCGCGTGCCCGACCGGCTGGCACAGCACCGCCGCGAGCACCCGCTCCGGCGCCCGCTCGACCAGCTTCATCGCGAACGGCCCGCCGATGCAGTAGCCCATGAACAGGAACTCTCCGATGCCCAGGTGGTCCATCAGCCCCAGCTGGTCGTCCGCGAACGCCCCCCACGGGTCCTCCACCTGCACCGGCCCCGTAGACTCGCCCCCGACGGCGTTCCGCTGGTCCATCGTGATGCACTGGAAGTCGTCCTTGAACACCTCCATCGCATTGAACACCTGCCCCGGCCACACATCCACGCGAGAGTTCAACCCCCCGCCCGGCGTAACCAGCAAAGGCACCCCAGCCCCAACCTCCTCATACCGAATCCGCACATCCCCCCGCTCATACATGGGCATACCTTTACTCCCTTCGCAGACGACGCAAGCGTTTCGAGCGATTGTAGATTTGGCAGAAACGCTGTCAAGTCAGACGCCGTGCCGCCATTCTCTGACGTGCCCGAAAACCGGCAGAATGCCCATAGCCGGAGATCGTCCAATCGGGGCACAATTAAACAGGGCAGGATGTCCTATCGGCGATGGAGGAATACGGTTCTGATCTGATTTAGCTCAAAACGGACGAACCGGGTTAGATGGGCCGCAAGTGAAAAGTTCGCACCATGTCTACCCGAGTTGAATGCGAGGGCAATCTATGGGATCGGAGACAAGATGAAATGACCGACGCTAGCAACTCCGAGTGGGTGGTTGTCATATTCTATTTTGGCTTAATGTGTGTTTATTCGTTTGGTCTAGGGCTACTGACTATACAGGCTTTACTGCGACTGAAAAGTCGTGACAACCGTTTGTCTTATCAAAAGTGGGGCGTCGACAAGGAACTGTTTCAACCCAACTCGGTCACCTCCCTCATCGTCTTCGGAATCTCTGCCATCGTCATTACAATTCTTGCATTCTACACAACCTACTTGTCGACTGAGGTTATTTTGGAAGGCGTGACGACGAATGCCGATAGACTAGCTTACACTCTGTTCTTTGCAGGTTCTGCTTTCATTGGTGGCCTTTACTGGGAGGCTCGACGCGTCAAGCAAATTACGGACAAAATAAAGACATTGGACGACCTAAGGGAGGTGTTTCATCAGCGCCTAAGCCCTTCAGAGCTTCTTTCAGTATATGAAGCCTTGAGTCCTGCGCCTTCGCTATTTTGGGATGAGTATGCTGGTCTCCCCGCAGATCAAGTCAGTGAGGAGACGAATCGCAGCTTTCGGGAGAGAGCCGCCCCTTATGGACTTAGTCGGGCCATCAGGTACAACAGAATTGCGATAGTAGTTATGCTCGTCACCCTTCCGTTTGTGGCCATAGTCCCGGTCTATCAGTTTCTCTCATGAGTTGGATGAAGACCTCAACAGTTCCGCTTTATTCTCTGCCTTTCCATGGATCGAGAGTAATTCTAGAGGCCGCAAGAATTGCTCTGTGCTCGTCGTTTGTGAATTTAGCGAACCCATAGGTGCAGGGCTGAGGGACGCATATCACCTACCCCGTCGCACGTCCCCCCACCGCCCGCAGCAACCCATACCCCACCACGCCCCCAACCACCCACGCCGCAAACACGCCCATCTTCGCTTGGTCGACCAGCGCCGCGTCGTCGAACGCGATGTTGGACACGAAGATCGCCACCGTGAACCCGATGCCCGCCAGCAGCCCCACGCCCAACACCTGCCCCCACGACACCCCCGCCGGCAGGCTGCCCACGCCCAGCCGCACCGCAAGCCACGTCGCGCCCAAGACGCCGAGCGCCTTCCCTACGGGCAGCGCCACCAGTACCCCCAGCGTCACGCTGCTCCCGGCAGCCGCGGATACCGAGTCCGATGTGAAGACGATGCCCGCGTTCGCCAGCGCAAAGAGCGGCAGGATGGCGAAGCTCACCCACGGGTGCACCAGCCCTTCCAGCCGCTCCATCGGCCCCTCGGTGCCGGTGGTCAGCCGCTCGATCTCCTCGATGATGGCTTCCGCCCGCTCCTCGTCTCCCGCTTCCGTCGCCGCCTTCAGGTCGCCGAGCAGGATCTCCATGGCCGCGGGATAGTCCTTCCGCTGGATGTACGGCTCCGTCGGCACCAGCGCCGCCAGCGCGACGCCCGCCAGCGTGGCATGGATGCCCGATTCCAGCAGGAACTGCCACATGAAGACGCTCAGGATGATGTAGATGCCCATCGAACGCAGCCCGAACCGGACGCATGCCGCGATCACGCCGAACAGCGCGACCGCCATGCCCAGGTCGGTCCAGTTGATCGTCTCCGAGTAGAAGATGGCGATGACCGCTATCGCGCCCAGATCGTCCACCACTGCCAGCCCCAGCAGGAACACCCGCAGATCCGCTGGTATCCGCCTGCCCAGCAGCGCCAGCACCCCCAGCGCGAACGCAATGTCCGTCGCCATCGGGATGCCCCAGCCCTGCGCGCCCTCGCCCGACGTGCCGTTGAAGGCGACGTACATGAGCGCCGGGACCACCATGCCGCCGATGGCCGCCGCCGTCGGCAGGAACGCCTTCCGGAACGTCGAAAGCTCCCCGTGCAGCAGCTCGCGCTTGATCTCCAGCCCGACGAGGAAGAAGAAGACTGCCATCAGCCCGTCGTTGACCAGGTGCTCCAGGTCCAGGTCGAGCGCGAAGACGACGATGTCGAACGAGATGTAGTTGTGCCAGAAGTCGCCGTACGAGCCAGACCACGGCGAGTTCACCCAGGCAAGCGCGGCCACGGCGGCCGCAAGCAGGATGAACGCCCCCGCCTCTTCCGTGTGGATGTAGTTCTGGACGGGTGTCCGCACGGCCCTGACCAGGCCGCTCGGCCCCCGAAGTACCCTCAGCAGTCGCAATCTGTCCGCCCCTGGCCTCTAGTGCACCTCGTGCCCCCCGGCCATGTTGATCGCCTGCCCCGTCACGTAGTCCGCCTCGTCGCTCGACAGGAACGCCGCCAGCCGCGCGATGTCCGCCGCGACCGCCAGCCGCCCCAGCGGGATCGTCGCCGACCGGTCGCGCACCATGAACGCCCTGTGCTCCATCGCGCTCTGCCCCTCCGGCGCCGTCGCCGCCGCGATGTAGTCGACGCGCTCCGTGTCCACCAGCCCCGGGCAGATGGCGTTCACCGTGATCCCGTACTGCGCCACCTCCAGCGCCAGGCTCTGCGTGAACCCGATCACCGCGAACTTGCTCGCGCAGTACGCCGCGTACGTCGCCGTCCCCGTCTTGCCTGCGCGGGACGACATCGTGATGATTCGGCCGCCCCCGCCGCGCGCGATCATGTGCCGCGCCGCCGCCTGGCACACCAGCCACGTCCCCTTCACGTTCACCCGCTGCACCAGGTCGAAGTCCTCCTCGGTCACTTCCACCACCGGCTTCCGGTCGCCGCCCGGCCGCGAGCCCGCGTTCGACACGACGATGTCGATCTTGCCGAAGTCCGCCACCGCCTCCTCGAACATCGCCCGCACCTGCGCCGAGTCCGACACGTCCGCGATGATCGCCTTCGACCGCCGCCCCAGCGCCTCGATCTCCTCGACGACGGCCGACACACCGGGCCAGGGCCGGTCCGGGTACGGCGTCCCCGTGAAGTCGTTGACGATCACGTCCGCGCCCTCTTGCGCCAGCCGCGTCGCAATCCCGCGCCCCATGCCAAACTCGCCCCCGGCGCCCGTAACCAACGCAACCTTCCCCTCAAGCCCGTACATCACAACCCTCTCTCTTTCGTTTTACCGGCGAATGCCGGTATCCAGAAACCCAGCGCCCGCCCACTCCGTTCGCCCTGAGCCTGTCGAAGGGGTTGTGATGGGCCCCTCGACGGGGCCCATCACAACCAAAACCTCGCGCCCAACGGCCCCCAAAACCGCCTTGAACCCTGCCATACCTACCCCAACCCCTACGGCTCGTCCAGCCGCTTCAGCGGCCGGTCATTCCTGCGGGCCACCATGCGCGACAGCCCCAACGTTCGCCCGCTGTCGAGCGCCAGCATGTCGGCCTCGTCCGTCGAAGTCCCGCGCCGCTCCGAGCTCACCAGCGCCGATGCCATCCAGTATTTCCAGCCCTCGGGCAGAGGTTCGGTGTTCTCAATGGTCACCAACCCGCTTCGCTCCCAGTGTCGCTTCCACCATTCGAGGCTGTGGAGGCAGAAGAACGCCGGCTCCCAGTATGGCCGCAGGTGCTCCGGCGGCTCGTCGGATGTCAGCTCCTCAGTCAGCCCCGGCACGACGACTCCCAATTGTCCGCCCGGCTTGACCAGCCGCGCCATGTGGGCTTCCAGATACAGGTCGTCCGTCCCGAAATACTGGTAGGCGTCGACGCACACCATAGCGTCGAAGAACGCGTCGGCGAAGGGCAGCGCATGCGCTTCGGCGTGAATGGGGTACACGCTGTCCTCGACGCCGGCTGCGCGGATGCGGCCGAGATTGGCGCTGGCGTCTGTCCACAGGTCCGTCGCCCACACCTGCACCCCGTACTCCTTCGCAAGGAATATGGAGCTCAAGGCCTTGCCGCAACCCATGTCCAGGACTCGCATGCCGGGCGTGAGGCCCATGCGCTCCGCCAGGAACTCCGTCAGCAGCAGGGCGTTCGGACCCATCATGTTGTCCATCACCCAGTTGGCGTCATACTTGGCCGACCGGGGAAACGCAGTCGGGTTGAACAGGTATTCCCGTGCCTCTGCCTTGCCCTGCAAACCCCGCCTCCTCTGGGACCGACTTCACGGGGAGTAAAACCATTTCGTCATACCGGCGGAAGCCGGTACCCAGAATCCTCGCCTTCAACGACCCCCGCGACCCGTTCGCCCTGAGCCTGTCGAAGCTTGTCCTGAGGCTCTCGAAGGGGGCGTCCCCCTACGCCGCGAACGCGTCCAGCGCCTCCAGGTCCCACGCCAGCCCCAGCCCCGGCGCGTCCGAGAGGATGATCTCCCCGCCCTCGATGGCCGGCGCCTCCTGGAACAGCGGCGCGCTCCACGGCATGTTCTCGACGGTCAGCCCGTTCGGGATTGCCACCATCGTGTGCGCCAGGATCTCCGGCGCCAGGTGGCTCACCACCGGCAGGTTGAACGCCTCAGCCATGTGCGCCGCCTTCATCCACTGCGTGATCCCACCGGCCCGCAGGAGGTCGATCATCACGATGTCGATGCTCCGCTGCTCCAGCATGTGCCGGAACGGCGCGATGCCGTAGTGGTACTCGCCCGCCGCGACGGGCATCGTCAGCGCGTCCGCAATCCGGGCCAGCCCCGCGTAGTCCTGGTGGTCCGTCGGGTCCTCGAACCAGTACAGCCCGTATTCCTCCAGCCGCCGACCGATGCTGATCGACTGGTTCACGTCCCACCCCTGGTTGATGTCCACCATCAGGTCGATGCCATCGCCGACGGCCTCCCGCATCACCCGCGCCCGCTCCAGCTCTGCCGCCGGCGTCTTCTCGCCGCCCAGCCGGAACTTCATCGAGGTGTACCCCTCGTCGACGAGACGCGCGCCGGTCGTCGCCAGCGCCTCCAGGCTGTACGGCCGCCACAGGAACCCG
>JAPPNT010000214.1:0-2258 GCA_028873745.1 Chloroflexota bacterium
GTCCTGCGCCGGCGTCATCGCCGCCCTCGCCAAGCAGACGGAAGCCGACCACCATTCCATGGTCGAGGCCATCCTCGGCGACGCCCTCAACATCTTCGACGTCATGCTCTGGACGGAAAAGGAAGGCCACACCTTCATCAACCGCCGCGACGAGGGCGACGGCAGCGTCCGCGTCCTCATCCAGCCAAAAGCATAGCTGACCATACTCCGAACATTGCGAGAGGGCTTTGGGCAACACACCGAGGCCCTCTCGTGTTGTACCCGTGGAGTCCCTTGTCCTCCCCGTCTTGACGCTACCAACCCCCTTTTGTAGTCTGAGGCCGACCAATTCCCTCACCCTTGGGTGCAATTGCAAAGGAGGCGTCATGGAGTACGAGACCATCGGCAAGCCGCCGGCGGAGACCATGGCCGTCAAGCCCAACCTGCCCGACCTCGACGCGGCAAAGCAGGGCTTCCAGTGGGCTGACATGTATCGGGAGATCAGCTGGCTGCCCGGCGGCTACCTGAACCAGGCCCACGAGTGCATTGACAGGCACGTCGAGGCCGGCAACGGCGACAAGACCGCCATGATCTGGGTTGGCAAGAACGGCGAGGAGGAGCGCTACACCTTCGCCGACATGAAGCGCGAGACCGCGAAGTTCGCCAACGTGCTTGAGGGCCTCGGCGTCCAGCACGGCGAGCGCGTTTTCATCTTCATGGAGCGTCTGCCGGAGCTCTACTTCGCCTTCTTCGGCGTCCTCAAGCACGGCGCTGTCGTCGGCCCCCTCTTCTCCGCCTTCGGCCCGGACCCCGTCCGGGACCGCATGGAGGACAGCGGCGCGCGCGTGCTCATCACCCAGCCCGATCTCCGCAAGCGCATCGCCGAGGTTCTCCCGGACCTGCCCGCGCTGGAGCACACCATCATCGTCAACAAGAACAACCGCTCGTCGGAGCCGCTGGAACCGGGCGACCTCAGCTACGAGTCGCTAATGGCCGGCGCGTCGGACGAGTACGACACCGCCGCCACAAGCATGTACGACTACTCGGTCATCCACTACACCTCCGGCACCACCGGCAAGCCGAAGGGCGCAGCCCACCGCCACCTCGCCGTCGTCCAGCAGTACGCCACGGGCAAGTGGGTGCTGGACTTCCACCCGGAGGACCTCTACTGGTGCACCGCCGACCCCGGCTGGGTGACCGGCACCTCCTACGGCATGTTCGCCCCCTGGTCCAACGGAGTGACGCAGCTCATCTACGAGGGCGGCTTCGGCGCAAGCGCCTGGTACCAGATGATCGAGAAGTACGGCGTGACCGTCTGGTACACGGCCCCCACCGCCGTCCGCATGCTGATGAAGGCCGGCGAGGAGCTTCCCGGCCGCTTCGACCTCTCCTCGCTCCGCCACATCAACAGCGTCGGCGAGCCCCTCAATCCCGAGGCCGTCATCTGGGGCACCAAGGTCTTCGACCAGCCCATCCACGACAACTGGTGGCAGACGGAGACCGGCGCGATCATGGTCGCCAACTACCCCGCGATGGACGTGCGCCCCGGTTCGATGGGCCGCCCCATCCCCGGCATCGAGGTCGCCATCCTGGACAACGACTACAACCCGCTGCCTCCCGGCAACGAGGGCTACCTCGCCGTCCGCCCCGGCTGGCCCTCCATGTTCCACACCTACTGGAACAACCAGCCTATGTACAACACCAAGTTCCACAAGGGCTGGTACATCTCCGGCGACCAGTCGCGCATGGACGAGGACGGTTATGTCTGGTTCGTCGGCCGCGCCGACGACGTCATCAACACTGCCGGCCACCTCGTCGGCCCCTTCGAGGTCGAGAGCGTCCTCATCGAGCACCCCGCTGTCGCCGAGGCCGCCGCCATCGGCGTCCCTGACGACCTCGCGATGGAGGTCGTCAAGGGCTTCGTCGCCCTCAAGGACGGTTTCGAGCCCTCCGAGGAGCTCCGCCGCGAGATCCTCGGCCACGGCCGCCAGCGCCTCCAGGCCATCGCGCCCCGCAGCATCGAGTTCCGCGCGTCCCTGCCCAAGACCCGCAGCGGCAAGATCATGCGCCGCCTTCTGAAGGCAGAGGAGCTGGGCCTCCCCCTCGGCGACACCTCAACTCTGGAAGATGACTAGGGCCGGAGAGGCCAACTTCCGGAGGACCTGAAAACTGGCGGGGGGGGCGTACAAAAAGGCTGGGCCCCCCCCCCGTTTTTTTTAAAAACCCGAGAAAAAAACACCCCACCCCCCCCCCGGGCACGCCCCCCCAAATACACCCCG
>JAPPNT010000214.1:2268-10572 GCA_028873745.1 Chloroflexota bacterium
TATCCCTCGGGCCGCAGCGCCAAACTTCCGGAGCACCTTAAACCTGGGGGGGGGAGCTCCCAAGAGGAAGCTCCCCCGCAGACTTTCTTGTAACAAGCCTGAGAAAAGCTCACCCTGCCGCCCGAAGGTCCAGCACCCGCATCTGCAGCCGCTGCCGCCCGTTGTACGTGTTCATCTCTGGCGTGTACACCACGTCGACCCGCCCCCGTTCGCCGACGCCCTCCGACCACGGCCGCCAGCGCCTCCAGGCCATCGCGCCCCGCAGCATCGAGTTCCGCGCGTCTCTGCCGAAGACCCGCAGCGGCAAGATCATGCGCCGCCTCCTCAAGGCAGAGGAGCTGGGCCTCCCCCTCGGTGACACGTCAACGTTGGAAGACGACTAGGGATGCAAACTGAATAAAATAGTTACAAAAGATTACAAGAAATCCAGCTAATCCTTACACTCTGGTTATACCTATTCCAGTAAGATCATATGCACTATGCCTGCAATGGCAAGGCCTACGCTTGGCTCTCGTACGGACTTGAAAACAGGTGTAGGGCAACCCACCATGGGTTTAATCCCACTTCTTCTGCCGCTAACTAACGAGACCGTCAATACTGTTCGGACATCAAAAGGGGTGTCGGGATGCAGGAAGCCTCCGTTGTGATGCGTAGTCTCGGAGACGGGATTCGCTGGATCTTGGCGATTGCTCTGCTGGTAGCGCTTGTTGCCGCGTCTCTGGCGGCATGTACTGATGAGCCTCAACCTGCGCCAACATCGGAGCCTGCTCAGGATCCGGCGGTGCTGTTTACTATGACCCCAACGCCCGCAGCGGCGCCCACCCCTGAGCCCATACCCACGGTCACCCCGGTGCCTGCCCCTGCGCCCACGCCCATACCGACGCCCGCGCCCACGCCGGTGCCTGCACCTACGACTACGCCGACGCCCGCGCCCACAGCTACCCCGACGCCCTTACCCACGGCTACGCCGACGCCCGCGCCCACGGCTACCCCCACTCCAACTCCCACACCCGAACCCTGGCCTGTCCTTCCGCCGCCTCCAGCAGTAAGCGCTGACGGGACGATAGATTGGTCCTCTTATCCCAGGCTTTGGGAGGCCGGCTACCGGCGCCTGACGGACGACAGGAAGGGGATAATCGAGGGACTCCCCTGGATACAGGATGGCATTGGCAACAGAGAAGTAGAGGGCGTGAACGGATTGATTATTTTGGCAGCCTATGCCGGTGACGTCTTCTCCGAAGTGGTGAAGGAACCGTGGGTGTTGGAAGGCAAGGACAGGCTTTCCATGAAGACCATGAATGCGCTCGGATGGCTGGCCTATGAGGAGCGGCAAACGTTGGACAGGCTCCTGGCTCATCCTGCCATCAGCGACGGCATTACTGGCGATGAGGCAAGGGCGTTGACCGTCCTCCTAGGCGCTGCGCGATCCAATCCGTCGCTCGTGGACAAGCTCCTGGACCATCCTGCCATCAGCGACGGCGTTACTGGCGATGAGGCAAAGGTATTGACCGTCCTCCGCAGCGCCGTGCAATACAATCCGCCGCTCGTGGACGTTCTGCTTGACCCGGACCAGGTGATGCTGGAGGAGCGGACTGTCGCGCTGCCCCTGGCGGGGGATGTGGATCTCACCATGATTCGCACCAAGCCTGGCATGGAGCGCAACATGGACCTGCTGGAGGACGCGGTGCTGGCCATCGAGGAGTTCATGTCGAGCCCCTTCCCGGCCTCACAGGTGATCTGGCTGTTTGAAAGAGCCCTGCGCCCCGGCGCTAACGGGGCAAACTTTGGGACCCACGTGGTGACCGTCCCCGAGTATTACGACGTTCCGTCAACCATAAAGAGTCCCTTCCGCCACTTCATACATGAAGCGGCCCATCACTATTGGAGAGACAACTCCGCAAACTGGATAGATGAGGGAGCGGCCACGTTCTTGGAAACCGTTATTGAATCCAGGGCAACAGGTTGGCCGATGGCCATGGAGAGGCAGCCGTGCCCATCCGCTCGGCATATTGCCGAAGATTCTGAGGGGGATTGCGATTACCGCTTTGGAGAGCGTATTTTCCATGACCTCTACCGGAACATGGATGAGACTGCCTTCAGGCTGGCCTTCCGGCGGCTATACTTGCTGTCCCAATACGACGACCTTAACGACGGATGCGACGGCGTCGCCCTAAGCATTTGTCACGTCAGGGCAGCGTTCATGGCGGATATTCCTGCGGACGCGGCGGCCACCGTGGAGAAGGTGATTGCCCGCTGGTACGACGGGAGCGAGCCGTTCGACACCAGTCACCAAGACACATCTGCACCAGACCCGGTCATCCCGTTCATGGATGGCCGGGTAGAGCGCGCGTGGGTCAGCGACGGTCCGGTTCCGATAACCAACAAAGCCTATCCTGGCAGCAGACTGGACTTCAACATTGAGTATTCTTGTCAGGAGGAGTCCCTGTGCCAGCGTATGCTGCCGTTGACCATCATCCACTATTCTGAGGGGGACGGGTTCAACTTCAACCCCAGGCATTATGAGGGTGAAAGCCTCAGCTTCAGCTTGGAAGGGCATCGATGGCATTTGCAAAGGGTGTCGGATGACAGGTACAGGCAACGGTTCAGGTTGGGCAGTTACGCTTCCGGAGGGCCGGAGGGCCGTTATTGGGTGTATGCGTACTTGGGGGGGCAAAAGATCGCCGAAGTTCCATATGAGATTGGGAGATTGCCATTGCCGTGAAGGGCCGTGCTTTCGCCGCCCACGCCCTGTGGCCCGCTCGCTAGCCAACCGAGTACCCGTCCCCCTCCTCACCCCGCCGCCCGCAGGTCCAGCACCCGCATCTGCAGCCGCTGCCGCCCGTTGTACACGTTCACCTCCGGCGTGTACACCACGTCGATGCGCCCCCGCTCGCTGACGTCCTCCGGCCACGCCCGGTTGAACGCGACCGCCTCCCACGTTGAGCCGCCCTGCCGCAGTTGCAGCCGCAGGTGTTGCCCCTCGCCGCCCATGCGGCGCACGTCGACCACCGAGGCGCTCCGAGTGAGGAACGCTGGCGGCGGGTTCTCTTGCCCGAACGGCGCTAGCTTCCGCAGGAACCCCATCGTCTGCCCCGGCATCTCGGCGAACCCCGCCTCCGCGTCCACGCGCAGCGTCGGCTCCAGCGACGCCTCCCGCAGCCGTTCCCGCGCGAGCCCCTGCAGCGAGCGCCCAATGCCGTCGAGTTCTTCCGTCCGCGCCACGAAGCCCGCCGCCGCTGGGTGCCCGCCGAAGTGCAGGAACCGCTCGCTGTGCTCCGCCAGCGCCCGCGCCAGGTGAAACTCCGTCGTGCTCCGCCCGCTCGCCCGCGCCACGTCGCCGTCTACCGCGACGACTACCGCCGGCCGCGAGAATCGTTCGACGAGCCTGCCCGCCACCAGTCCGCTGACGCCCGGGTTGAACTGCTCGCCCGCTATGAACAGCAGCCGCTCGCCCGCCTCCACCTGCGGCGCGGCAATCCGCATCCCCTCGTCCAGCAGCTCCTGCGTCAGCGACCGACGCTCCTGGTTCAGCGCCTCGATGCGCGTGGCCAGCTCCTGCGCCTCTTCCGGGTCCTCCGCCGTCAGCAGGCTGAACGCCAGTTCCGCGCTCTCCATCCGCCCCGCCGCGTTCAACCTCGGCGCGATGACGAACGGGATCGACTCGTGGTCCAGCGACTCCCTTGCCACGCCCGCCGACGCCAGCAGCGCCAGCAACCCCGGCCGCTCCGTCTCCCGCAACCGTTCGAGCCCCAGCGTCGCGATGGCGCGGTTCTCCCCCAGCAGCGGCGCCATGTCCGCCACCGTCCCCAGCGATGCCAGCTCCAACGCCCCGCCCGGCACGGGCGTCTCCAGCCGCCGATGGATGGCCTGCACCAGCTTGAACGCCAGCCCCGCGCCCGTGAGGAACGGGAAGGGGTACGCGTCCGTCGGCGTCACCATCGCGAAGGCCTCGGGCGTCTCGCGGATGGGCGCGTGGTGGTCCGTCAGGATGACGTCCATGCCGAGTTCCCGTGCCTGTCGCACCTCTGCCGCCGACGTAATCCCGCAGTCGACGGTGATGACCAGCGACGCCCCGTACTCGGCCATGGCCGTGACGGCCTCGCCGTTCAGCCCGTGGCCGTCGCGCACCCGGTGCGGCAGGTGCACGAACGCGTCCCCGCCCAGCGCCAGCAACGATTCGTACAGCAGCGCCGACGCCGTGACGCCGTCCGTGTCGAAGTCGCCATAGACCGCGATCGTCTCGCCGCCCTCGACGGCCGCCATCGTACGGTCGACGGCGGAGTCCATTTCGGAGAAGAGGAAGGGGTCGTGCAGGGCGTCCTCGGAGGCGTGCAGCAGCTCCCACGCCATGTCGCGCGTCTCGATGCCGCGGTTGTAGAGGAGTTGCGCCCACAGCCGGGGCAGCCGCAGCGCGTCGACAACCTCGTCGGGCGCTCGTGGGGCGATGACCCACGTGGGCTGCGGAAGTGCGCCGTTGTCCGCCATGCCGGGCGGCTAGGCGTCGTAGCGCTGGAAGAGCAGGGAGGTGTTGTGGCCGCCGAACCCCAGCGAGTTGGTCATGGCCACGTCCACCTTGGTCATCCGCGCGTTGTGTGGCGTGTAGTCCAGGTCGCACTCGGGGTCGGGGTTCGTCAGGTTGATGGTCGGCGGGATCGCCCCGCGTTCGATGGACATCACGCAGATGGCCGACTCGATGGCGCCTGCGGCCCCCAGCAGGTGGCCCGTCATTGACTTGGACGAGCTGATGGCCACCTTGTTCGCGTCATCGCCCCAGACCGACTTGACCGCGTCCGTCTCCGCCTTGTCGTTGATCGGCGTCGATGTCCCGTGCGCGTTGATGTAGTCCACGTCCTCCGGCTTCAGCCCTGCGCCCGTGATCGCCTGCCGCATCGCCCGCGCGCCGCCCTCGCCGAAGGGCGCCGGTTGCGTGATGTGCGACGCGTCCGACGTTACGCCGTAGCCCGACAGCTCGGCGATGGGCCGCGCCCCCCGCGCCAGCGCGTGCTCCAGCCGTTCAACGATGAGCACCGCCGCGCCCTCGCCGATGATGAACCCGTCCCGCAGCGCGTCGAACGGCCGCGACGCCGCCTCCGGCGTCTCGTTGTTCCGCGAAAGCGCCCCGGCGGAGTTGAACCCCGCCACTGCGATGGGGCAAATGGGCGCCTCGGCGCCCCCGCAGATTGCCACGTCGATCTCGCCCTTGCGGATGAGGTCCATCCCCATCCCGATGGCGTCCGCTCCGCTCGCGCATGCCGAGACCGTCGCGAAGCTCGGCCCCCGCGCGCCGTACGTAATCGAGACGTTGCCGCCCGCCATGTCCACCAGCATCATTGGCACCAGGAACGGGCTGATGCGCTTGGGGCCCTTCTCCCGCAGCACGTCGTACTGCTCGGACAGCGTGATGATGCCGCCTACGCCACTTGCGATGAGCGACGACACCCGGTCGCCCAGCGGCTCCTCGCGCAGCAGGTCCGCCTGGCCCAGAGCCTCGCGCGCCGCCGCCAGCGCGAACTGCGAGAACCGGTCCGCCCGTCGGGCTTCCTTCCGGTCCATGTAGTTTGTCGGGTCGAAGTCCGTGATCTCCGCCGCTATCGTCGTCTCGAACCCCTCGGCGTCGAAGGCCGTGATGTGCGAGACCCCTGACCGCCCCGCGAGAAGCGACTCCCACGTCGCGTCCGCTGTCAGACCGAGAGGGCTCACCACGCCGATGCCGGTCACCACAATTCTTTCGTCTGCCACAAGTGCTCCTTGTCAGCGTCGCGCTGTTGCTTTGGCTCTGACAGGCCCCCCTGGAGAGTCTGTCGGTAGGCCTGAGCGGCAGTCCCGCAAAGCCGGTGTTGCCGCGATTATAGCAGGGCGCCATGGGGGACGGAACAAGGGATAGATGCCGTGAATCGGAGGCATTGCAGCCTCGCCGCGTCAGCTTTCAGTGTGGAACGCCACCCCCAGCAGTCCCGGCCCCGTGTGCGCGCCGATCACCGGAGTGAACGGCATCGTGATTGTCTCGACGCACGCGAACCGCCCCGCGATCGCGCGCCTCAGTGATTCTGCGTCCTCCGGTGCCGCCGCGTGCATGACGACGACGCGCAACGGCCCGCCGCCCGACTCCTCCGCTATGACCTCCATGACCCGCTCCACCGCCTTGGCCCTCGTGCGGGGCCGCGCCACCATGCGCACCTCGCCCTCGCCCGGCCAGATGGCGAGGATGGGGTTGATGTTCAGCAGCGACGCCGCCCAGAACGCCGCCTTGGGCACGCGCCCACCCCGCTGCAGCCGCCGCAAGGATTCCAGGATGCCGACGAAGTACACCCGCCCCGCCACGTCGGCTGCCCGCCGATCCACCGCATCGAGCGCCGCGCCCTCCGACGCCAGCCGCGCCGCCGCCAGCGCAACCAGCGCCTCGGCCCCGCCCGCCGTCCCGCTGTCGAGCACGACGCCCCGCCGCTCCGGGTGCGCGGCCAGCGCCCCCTCGAGCGCCGCCGTCGCGATGCCGTACGTCGCGCTCAGCTTGGAAGTCGTCGTGATGCAAAGCACGTCGCGCCCCGATTCGAAGGCGCGTTGTAGTGCTTCTCCGTACGATGCGGGAGAGGGAGCGGCGGTCTGCGCTGGCACGCTGTCGTCTGCGATGAGCTGGTAGAACGCGTCCGCCGTGATGTCGACGCCGTCCAGGTAGCCGCGACCGCCCACAGACAATTGCAGCGGCACAACCTCCAGCGGCAGCCCGCCGATGTGCTCAGCCGTCAGTGATGACGTGCTGTCGACGATGACCGTGACGGTCGGTTCGGTATCAGGGATATCGTCCATCTGCATCAGATTGCATCAATTGCGCTGCAAATGGAAGAACTTGAGGCGGCTCTTGACGGGCGTCGCAGCCCCGCCCCCTACAACGGCGCGATGATGTACGCGCCCTCGCCCATCGATGCCAGCCCGACGGGAATCCACACAGCCAGCCGCAGCCCCCGGTGCGCGCCGTCGCCCCCGCTCATCGCCCGCTCCACGAGCGAGAACGTGAGGCCCGCGGCCACCCCGCCCGTCGTAAGCAGCAGCCAGTTCGCCGTCCACCCGCCCGTGATGAGCCCCAGCGTGAACGCTAGCGAAGTGAACTTGAGCGTGATCGAGCGGAATCCCTGCGGCCCGCCCTCGCTCCTGAACGCGTCCCGGATGAAGCAGGCTCCAAACACGATGACGAACACCGCGAAGAAGTTCCGGCCCGTCTGCTCTTCGATGGTCCCGTTGGACACCAGCAGGATCACCCCGGCGGCGACCGCTAGCACAGCCAGAAGGAGTGCGGCAAGGGCATGGTTGGCCGAAAGGGATAGCGTGTTCATATGCTCCGGTTCACCCCTGGCGCTTCCGTAGTCAAATCGAATGGAAGGCAGCGCGGCCCTGCGTCAGGATTCCCGCAACAGCCGCCAGTTACAGCAGCGTGGACAGCTTGTACGCCCCCTCGCCGATGGCGAGCACGCCCACAAGGTTCCACACCACTAGCCGGAACACCCGCGGCGGCTCCTCGCCCGTCCGAAGCCGCCCTTCGATGAGCGCGACGATGACGCCCGCGACCAGCCCGCCGATCAGCATCTGCCACCAGTATTCGCCCCAGTCGCCCGCGATGAGACCCAGCGTCAAGCCCAGCGACGTAAACTTGAACACCACAGAAGCAAACGCCTTGGGCGCCCCCTCCCGCTTGAATGCGTCGCTGATGAACCCGATGCCGCCCAGTATCACAAACACGGAGAAAAGCCCCAGGCCCCAGTTCTCACCAATAGTGTCATTGGAAACAAGGACGACCACGACGATGGTCGCAATGATGATTGCCAATGCGAACACGGCGATAGCAATCTTCCCTGCCAGCGGAATCCTGTCCATGGCGTTCACTCCCCCCGGCTAGTATGGCGCGTAGCTAGTCCTCGCGCAGCAGCAGCGCCGCCCACTCCTGCGCCTCCTCCAGCGAGTCGAAGCCTTCCGCGCTGAGCCCCATGCCCGCGCTTTGAATCGAGCGAATAACCGAGACTTGGTACGTGCCGTTGAACTTGTTCAGGTGGACGACCACGGTGTTGTCCCCCTTCTTCCACCGCCACATCTCGCTCGTCTTGGACTGCTCCCACTTCATCGGCATAGCGCTCGTCTCTCCCGCTCATCCTGAGCTTGTCGAAGGGTCGCCCTGATCCCCTCGTCATTCCCGCGAAGGCCCCCCTGCGACAGCAGGGGACGGAATCCAGGGCGCCCGCCGCCAACCATCACTGCAATCCTGACTAGCCCCGGTTCGCCCTGAGCTTGTCGAAGGGCCAAGCCGCACCCTATGTC
>JAPPNT010000075.1 GCA_028873745.1 Chloroflexota bacterium
TTTTTATAGATGGGGGGCTCCGTTTTGGGGTGGGGGTTGGTTCGGTGGGGGGGGGTCTGGGGGTGGGGCGGGGGGGCGCGGGGCTGTAACCTCGCGGGGCTCGTGGGGCGGACGGGGTGTATACTTAAGCACCACCTTGTAAGAGAAGCAGAGCATTGGGCAAAGTCAGGGAGGCAATACGTATCGTAGAGCAGGACGGTTGGTACCACGTCAGGACAAGGGGTAGTCACCGTCACTTTCACCACCCCACCAAACCGGGGACTGTTACGATAGCTGGGAGACCAAGCAAAGACCTGGACCCCAAGACGTGGGAGAGCATATTGAAGCAGGCCCAAGTCTCAAGGAGATAGGCGAAGTGAAATATGCAGTAGTGATTTCAAAGACCGCCACAGGCTATTCTGCCTATGTACCGGATGTTTTGGGCTGCGTCGCCGCCGGCGATACGTTCATCGAGACGGAGACTCTGATTAGAGAGGGCATCGCTTTGCATATTGAAGCAATGGTGGAACACGGGGAGACGATCCCGAAACCGAGGATGAGTATTGATGATGCCATTGCTTACCACAGCCAAGAACCCAGCGCAGAAGTGAAACAGCTCCTCGCCGAGCATGGTGACTCTCCCCCTTCACTTGAAGTGACGTTTGAGTTGGTGGACGTCAATGTCAGCGTGTCCGCTCCCGCGGGCGCGTGACGTTACCGACACCGCTCGTTGGCTGAATGCGGTATTCACTCGTTGTCACCAACTTCAGCGCAGACCCCTTCATCGATGTTGGACCCAACGGACGAACAATGGGCGATATTCGAGAAGCGACTGCTGACGACGCGAATGCCGTCTTTGGCCTGCTCACCCTCCTGGCGGTGAGCTACCAGCCATCCCGCGCGGCCTTTGACCGAACGTACCCCATGCTCATCGCTTCCCCGTCGGCGCACTTTCTGGTGGCCGAGGACGAAGAGGGCGTCCAGGGCTACGTCTACGCATGTGACATGCCCACACTCTTCGCCAACGGCACGATCACCGAGATACTGGAGCTGTACGTGGTCGAGTCACGGCGACGGCAGGGGATTGGCGCCAGTCTCGTGAACGCCGTCGTCGCACGGGCGAGGGAGCGCGACGCCGTCGAAGTGACGGTGCCGACCCGGCGGGCGAGCGCCTTCTATGAAGCCATCGGGTTCGAGCAGACGGCACAACTGCTCAAGCTGCGGCTGGTTGGGTGAACTGGGGGCGGAGCTCCGGTCCAAGAGCGCGTTCTTGACATCCTCGGAGAAGTCCCCCTAGACTTGATTCAACATCGCAATAGAGGCGGCGGGCAGGAAGAGTACTCCCCCAGCGAGGCGACAGAGAGCCGGGTAAGGTGGAAGCCGGCGCTGGCGCAGGGGACGAATGGGCCGGCCTGCAGGGGCAACAGCCCCAGCGAACGCTGCCGTCGGGTGGGCGCCGGTCAAACGCCTAACGGGTAAGCCGTCATCCTTCGGGAGGCGCGCCGTTGCCGAGCGCGTGCGCTCCCCGTAAACCGGGCAGCGCATGAACAAGGGTGGCACCGCGGTAACCCCGCCCCTTGATGGGAGCGGGGTTTTTTGTTGGGCAAAACGAGAGCGAGGCAGAGACATGACGACACAGGAGCGGGAACGGGAGACGGCCGGCCGGGGCCGCGTCGAGGGGGTGCGGACGGTGTTCAGCGGCATCCAGCCGAGCGGCGACGTGCAGCTCGGCAACTACATCGGCGCGATCAAGGGCTGGGTCGACCGGCAGGAGGAGAAGGAGAACTACTTCTGCATCGTGGACCTGCACGCGCTGACGGTGCCGCAGGACCCGGAGGAGCTTCGCTTCCAGACGCGGTCGCTGGCAGCGATGCTGTTCGCGGCGGGGCTCGACCCGGAGAAGTGCACGATTTTCGTGCAGAGCCACGTCACGGCGCACGCGGAGGCGTGCTGGCTGCTCAACTGCGTGACGCCCATCGGCTGGCTGGAGCGCATGACGCAGTACAAGTCGAAGGCGGAGAACCAGGAGACCATCTCGACGGGGCTGCTCGACTACCCGGTGCTGATGGCGGGCGACATCCTGCTCTACGACGCGCACGAGGTGCCCGTCGGCGAGGACCAGCGGCAGCACGTGGAGCTAGCGCGGGACATCGCGCAGCGGTTCAACCGCATCTACGGCGACACGTTCGTCGTGCCGGAGGGCGTCATCCCGGAGATAGGCGGGCGGGTCATGGGGCTCAACGACCCGTCGGTGAAGATGTCGAAGAGCCACGCGCACATCCGCGGCCACGCGGTGCGGATGCTGGACGACCCGAAGGAGATCGAGCGGTCGATCAAGCGCGCGGTCACGGACAACGGCAACGAGATCCGCTTCTCCGACGACCCCGAGCGGGCGGGCGTCAACAACCTGCTGGGCATCTTCAAGGTGCTCACGGGACTCGACGAGGCGGCGGTGGAGGCGGAGTTCGCCAACGCGCGCGGCTACGGCGACCTGAAGAGCCGCGTCGCGGAGGTGGTCATCGACGCGCTGACGCCCATCCGGCAGCGGCACGAGGAGCTGATGCAGGACGTGGACGCCCTCGACCGGCTGCTGGAGGTCGGCGCGGAGCGGGCCGAGGCGGTTGCAGGGCCCAAGCTCGACGCGGTCAAGGAGCTCATGGGGCTGACTCTGACCAAGCGATAGGAAACAACACGACTTCAACGTTTGAAGGGACGTCGGAAATGTACACACCCACACTGGAACAGGTCCGGGAGCTGGCGAAGGAGGGGAACCTCATCCCGGTCTACCGCGAGATCAGCGCGGACCTGGAGACGCCGGTCACCGCGTACATGAAGGTGGCCCGCAAGCCGTACTCGTTCCTGCTGGAGAGCATCGAGGGGGGCGAGCGGCTGGCGCGGTACAGCTTCATCGGCACGGAGCCGTCGAAGGTCATCCGCACGGGGCCGGGGCAGCCGGACGGCGAGGTCGACCCGCTGCGGCTCGTCGAGCGGGCGCTTGCGCGGTTCAAGGTCGTGTCGATCCCCGGGCTGCCGCGATTTCACGGCGGGCACGTGGGCTTTCTCGCGTACGACGCCGTCCACTACTTCGAGCCGCGCGTGCCCCCGCCGGCCAGCAACCCGCTGGGGCTGCCCGAGTCGACGTTCATGCTGGCGGACACGCTGCTGGTCTTCGACCACCTGCGGCAGAAGATCCAGGTGGTCAGCCACGTTCACGTCCGCGGCGACAACATCGAGTCGGCGTACGCGCGGGCTACCAGAAAGATCGACCGGCTGGTGAAGCGGCTCGACCGGCCGCTCAAGCGGCCGCGGCGCAACGGCGCGCGGGAGGAGGGCGCGGAGCGCCGGGAGAAGCGCACGTACTCGTCCAACCGCAGCTATGAAGAGTACGACGAGATCGTGCGGCGGTCGCGGGAGTACATCATCGCGGGGGACATCATCCAGGTAGTGCCGTCGCAGCGGCTGGAGCGGCCGACGGACGCCTCGCCCCTCGACCTGTACCGCTCACTGCGGGGCACCAACCCGTCGCCGTACATGTACCTGCTGGAGCTGGACGACTTCCACATCATCGGGGCGTCGCCGGAGCTGCTGGTGCGCGTGGAGGACGGGCTGGTGCTGAACTTCCCGCTGGCGGGGACGCGGCGCCGGGGCCGGACGCCGGAGGAGGACGACGCGCTGGCCGAGGAGCTGCGCTCCAACGAGAAGGAGCGCGCCGAGCACATCATGCTCGTCGACCTGGGCCGCAACGACGTGGGGCGGGTCGCGATTCCGGGCTCGGTCGAGGTGCACGACCTCATGCGCGTCGTCAAGTACTCGCACGTCATGCACCTGGAGAGCGAGGTGCACGGGCGGCTGCGGCCGGACCGCACCATCTACGACGCGCTGCGCTCGTGCCTGCCAGCGGGGACGCTCTCGGGCGCGCCCAAGGTGCGGGCGATGGAGATCATCGCGGAGCTGGAGGGCGAGGCGCGGGGCGCGTACGGCGGGGCCGTCGGCTACTTCAGCTTCTCGGGCAACATGGACACGGCCATCACGATACGGACGATGGTGCTCAAGGACGGCGTCGCCTACATCCAGGCGGGCGGCGGCATCGTCTACGACAGCGAGCCGGAATTCGAGTTCCAGGAGACGCTGCAGAAGGGCGCCGCGCTGCTGAACGCCATCAACCTGGCGGAGGAAGGGGCATGATTCTGCTCTTGGACAACTACGACAGCTTCACCTACAACCTGTACCAGTACCTGTGCGAGCTGGGCGCGGACATCCACGTCGAGCGGAACGACCACGTGACCGTCGATGAGATCGAGGCGATGCGGCCGGACAAGCTGGTGGTCTCGCCGGGGCCGTGCACGCCGAAGGAGGCGGGGGTCTCGATGGAGGCGATCCAGCGGCTCGGCCCGACGACGCCGGTGCTGGGCGTGTGCCTCGGCCACCAGTGCATCGGCGAGGTGTACGGCGGCATCGTCGGCGGCGCGGGCGAGATCGTCCACGGCAAGACGTCGGCCATCCACCACACGGGCGTGGGGGTGCTCGAGGGGCTGCCGACGCCGTTCGAGGCGATCCGCTACCACTCGCTCGTCGTCTACCCCGACGACCTGCCGGACAGCCTGGAGGTGACGGCGTGGACGGACTCGGGGCGCATTATGGGGCTTCGGCACAAGGAGTACCCGGTGTACGGGGTGCAGTTCCACCCGGAGTCCATCATGACGCTCGTGGGCAAAGACCTTCTCAGAAACTTCCTTGCAATGTAGGCTAGGGCAGCCGCCGTTCCGGTGACCCTTCGACAGGCTCAGGGCGAACGGCGGCGCAATAAGGCTGGGAAAGCCTGTCACGGAGTTGACCATGATTCGAGAGTCCATAGGCGCGCTGATTGAGGGCCGGTCGATGACCTCCGAGGAGGCGTCGGCCTGCATGGAAGAGATCATGTCCGGCGCGGCGACGCCGGCGCAGATCGGCGCGTTCCTGGCGGCGCTGCGGCTGAAGGGCGAGACCTCCGACGAGATCGCGGGGATGGCGCGGGTGATGCGGGCCAACGTGCTGCGCGTGAACGTGCCGGGGCCGGTGGTCGACATCGTGGGCACCGGCGGCGACGGGCTGAACACGTTCAACATCTCGACGGCGGCTGCGCTGGTGCTGGCGGCATCGGGCGTGAAAGT
This sequence comes from Chloroflexota bacterium, assembly GCA_028873745.1. GTDB lineage: Bacteria > Chloroflexota > Dehalococcoidia > Lucifugimonadales > UBA1127 > UBA1127. The sequence goes on from JAPPNT010000075.1 coordinate 5,130, forward strand.
GGCCAAGCACGGCAACCGCGCGGCGTCGAGCTCGGCGGGCGCGGCGGACGTGCTGGAGGCGTGCGGGGTGAAGCTGGAGCAGACCCCGGAGGGCGTCGCGCAGTGCGTGGAGGAGGCGGGCATGGGCTTCATGTTCGCGCCGGCCTTCCACCCGGCCATGCGCCACGCGGCGGGCCCTCGGCGCGAGCTCGGCATCCGGACGGTGTTCAACATCCTTGGGCCGCTGACCAACCCGGCCTTCGCCGGCGCGCTGGTCGTCGGCATCGCGGACGGGTCCTTCGGCGAGCGGATGGCGCAGGCCTTCCTGCAGCTCGGCACGGAGCGGGCGATGGTGGTGCACGGCTCAGACGGCGCCGACGAGCTAACGCTGACGGGCCCCACGCAGGTGTGGGAGGTCAAGGACGGGGCCGTCTCGTCGTACGAGATCCGCCCGGAGGACGTGGCGCTGGAGCCCTGCACCATCGACGACCTGCGGGGCGGTATCGCCGAGGAGAACGCGGAGACGATGCAACGGGTGCTCACCGGTGCGCTCGGGCCGCTGCACCGAGCCGTCGCGCTGAGCGCGGGCGCGGGGATGCTCGTGGCGGGCACGGCGCCGACGCTGAAGGACGGGGTCGCGGCGGCGCGGCGCGTGCTCTCGAGCGGGGCGGCGTACGTCACGTTGACGAAGCTGGCCGAGGTCAGCCAACGCACCTAGCGGAGGTTCGCACCCCCTTCGACAGGCTCAGGGCGAACGGTGAGGAGCGAAGGAGCTTTACGAGACCAATGGCAACCATCCTGGACAATATCGTCGCGGCGAAGCGGGAGTCGCTGGAGCGGGCTATGGCGGAGACGCCGCTGGCCGCACTGGAGCGGCGCGTGGCCGAGGCCGCGCCCGCCGTGCCCTTCGCGGCGGCGCTGAAGGGCGACGACATCCGGCTCATCGCCGAGGTGAAGAAGGCGTCGCCGTCGGCCGGTCTACTGCGGGCGGACTTCGACCCGGCGTGGCTGGGCTCGACGTACGCGGCGCACGGGGCGGCGGCCATCTCGTGCCTCACGGACGCGCACTTCGAGGGGACGCTGGAGCACCTGCGGCAGGTCAAAGCCGCCACCTCCGCCTCGGCCGTGCCGGTATTACGCAAGGACTTCCTGACGCACCCCTACCAGCTCTACGAGGCGCGGGCAAACGGCGCGGACGCCGCGCTGCTCATCGTCGCCGTGCTGTCGTCGGCGCAGCTGCGGGAGCTGTTGGGCGAGGCGTCGAACGCGGGCGTGGAGTGCCTCGTGGAGGTGCACGACGAAACGGAGCTGGCGACGGCGCTGGAGGCGGGTGCAGAGGTGATCGGCATCAACAACCGCGACCTGCGCACGTTCAAGACGGACCTGGCCGTGACGGGGGAGCTGGCGCCGAAGATACCGGAGGGCTTCGTCGTGGTGAGCGAAAGCGGCATCCGTGACCGGGCCGACATGGAGCGGCTTCGGGACCTCGGGGCGCATGCGGCGCTCGTCGGCGAGGCCATCGTGACGCAGCCGGACCCCGGGGCAAAGATCCGCGAGCTGCTTGGCGCCGCCGCGCCGGCGCAGTCGTCCGGCGCGCAGGGGGGACGCGTACCAGAGGTACGACAGCCATGACGGTGGTGAAGGTCTGCGGGATGCGCACCATGGAGCACATGACGCTCGCGGCCGAGGCGGGCGCGGACCTGCTGGGCATGGTCTTCCTGCCGACGGTGCGCCGCTACATCCCGCCGGAGGACGCCGCGGCGCTGGCCTCGGAGTTCCGCGAGCAGGGGTTCAAGCCGAAGCTCGTGGGGTTGTTCGCCGACCAGCCGCTCGAGCACGTGAATGCCGTCGCCCGGCAGGTCGGGCTGGACCTGGTGCAGCTCTGCGGCAGCGAGCCGCTGGAGTACATGCGGCAGGTGGAGCCGCTCGTCATCAAGGTGGTGCACGTGCCCGTGTCGCCGTCCGGGGACACCGACGACCGGTACGGCGTAGTGGTCACAGTAGAGGAGCAACTGCAGGGAATCAACGATGCGGGGCACATCGCCCTTCTGGACCGGCAATCGTCGGTGCAGCCGGGCGGGACGGGGCAGACGTTCGACTGGAGCGTCGCCCGGGAGGTCGCGGAGTCGGGACACCGCTTCATCCTCGCGGGCGGGCTGACGCCGGAGAACGTCGGGGAGGCCATAAAGGCCGTTGAGCCGTGGGGCGTCGACGTGTCCACGGGCGTCGAGACCGACGGGGTGAAGGACGAGAAGAAGATCCGCCGCTTTGTGGCGGCGGCGCTGAAGGGGGCCACCGTATGACCAGCGAGCAGCGGCTGCCCAACGACCAGGGGCGGTTCGGCGACTACGGTGGCCGGTTCGTGCCGGAGACGCTCATGGCGGCGGTCGAGGAGCTGCGCGCCGGGTATGAGGCGGCACGGGACGACCCCGAGTTCCAGGCGGAGCTGGCGGGCCTGCTGGCGACGTACGTCGGCAGGCCGACGCCGCTGACGTTCGCGGCCAACCTGACGGCGCACTTCGGCGGTGCACGCATCTACCTAAAGCGCGAGGACCTGGCGCACACGGGCGCGCACAAGATCAACCACGCGGTAGGACAGGCACTCGTGGCGAAGCGCATGGGCAAGCATCGCATCATCGCCGAGACGGGCGCGGGGCAACACGGCGTCGCGACGGCGACGGTGTGTGCGCTGCTCGGCATGGAGTGCGTGGTCTACATGGGCACGGAGGACATCCGGCGGCAACAGCCGAACGTCTACCGGATGGAGCTCCTCGGCGCAAAGGTGCAGCCCGTCGACAGCGGCTCGCGGACGCTCAAGGACGCCATCAACGAGTGCATGCGGGACTGGGTGACCAACGTGCGCACCACGTTCTACCTGCTGGGGAGCGTCGTGGGGCCGCACCCGTACCCGATGATGGTGCGCGACTTCCAGAGCGTCGTGGGGCGCGAGGCGCGGGAGCAGGCCATCGCCGCGGAGGGCCGGCTGCCCGACTACGCCGTCGCGTGCGTCGGCGGCGGCAGCAACGCGATGGGCCTCTTCTACCCCTTCGTGCCGGACGAGGAGGTCGCGCTGGTGGGCGTCGAGGCGGGCGGGCTGGGGCTCGAGTCGGGCAAGCACGCGGCACCGCTGTCGGGCGGGAGGCCGGGCGTGCTGCACGGGTCGCACTCGTACCTGATGCAGGACGAGCACGGGCAGGTGATCGAGACCCACAGCGTCTCGGCGGGGCTGGACTACCCCGGCGTCGGACCGGAGCACTCGTACCTGAAGGACATCGGGCGGGCGACGTACACGTCGGCGACGGACGAGGAGGCGCTGGAGGCGTTCGCGCTGCTGTCGCGGACGGAGGGCATCATCCCGGCGCTGGAGCCGTCCCACGCGCTGGCGCACGTGGCAAAGCTGGCGCCGCAAGCTGGGCCGGACAAGGTCATCGTCGTCAACCTGAGCGGACGCGGCGACAAGGACCTGCAGGAGGTCATCCGCATCACGGGCGAGCGGGCCTCTGAGGGGGCGGCGTGATGGTCATCGGCAAGGAGCGGACAAGCTGGTACCACGACCACCCGCTGGAGTGCACGTGCGCGCAATGCGAGGCTCGCCGCGCCGACGACCGCCGCTTCCAGGACATGACGCAGGGGCGCAAGGTCGGCCGCAACGAGCCGTGCCCGTGCGGCAGCGGCGTCAAGTACAAGCGCTGCCACGGGGCGTGAGGAACACTATCGGCCCTTGCCCTGGAATGACACCCCTCCGTAAAGTGATTTCATGATCATTGACTCGCACGTGCACGTGTACCCGCCGTCGTTCAGGGAGCGGCGGGAGGAGATTGCCCGGCGCGACGCGACATTCCGCGAGCTGTATGCAAACCCCGACGCCGTGCTCGCCACCGACGACGACCTGCTGGCCGCCATGGACGAGGCGGGCGTCGACGTTGCGGTGGCGGTGGGCATCGGCTGGGCGGACCGGGACGTGGCGCGGGAGGCGAACGACTACCTCGCCGAGTGCGTGGCGCGGAGCGGCGGGCGGCTGTTGGCCTTCGGCTCGGTGAACCCGGCGTGGGGCGACGACGCGCTGGCAGAGGTGGAGCGGTGCGCGTCGGCGGGGCTCGCGGGCATCGGGGAGCTGCACCCGGACACGCAGGGGTTCGGCATCGACGACGCCGCGGTCATGGGGCCGCTCATGGCGACGGCGAGGCGGCTGGGCATGCCGGTGCTGACGCACGCGTCGGAGCCGGTGGGCCACAGCTATGCCGGCAAGGGGACGGTCACGCCGGACAAACTGCTGCGGTTCATCGAGGCATTTCCGGGGCAGACGGTCATTGCGGCGCACTGGGGGGGCGGGCTGCCCTTCTACGCGCTGATGCCGGAGGTGAAGGCGGCCCTCGCCGACACGTACTTCGACACGGCGGCCTCGCCCTTCCTCTACACGCCCGACATATTCCCTGCGGCCGCGCGGGTCGTGGGAGCCGAGCGGGTGCTGTTCGGGACGGACTTCCCCCTCATCAAGCATCAGCGGCTGCTGGTGCAAGTGCGCGACAGCGGCCTGCCGGACGACGAGCAGGCGATGATCACCGGCGGCAACGCGGCGCGGCTGTTCGGACTGGGCGGGTGACCGCGGTGGAGACGCTGCCCGACTACCTGCGGCCGGGGCTGGACATCGTGCTGGTGGGGCTGAACCCGTCGATACCCTCGGCGCAGACGGGGCGCTACTTCGCGAACCCGCGCAACCGGTTCTGGCGAGCGTTCAACGCGGCGGGGCTGGTACCCGAGGCGCTGGGTCCCGAGAGCGACTACCGGATGCTCGACTTCGGTATCGGCATGACGGACGTGGTGAAGCGGCCGACGGCGGGCGTTGGCGATCTCACGGCGGCGGACTTCCGCGACGGCGCGGCCGACCTCCGCGAGCGGCTTCTGGCAGCGTCGCCTCGCATCGTCAGCTTCCACGGCGTGACGGCGGCGGCGCAGTACCGGCGGCACGCCGGCGGCAGCCGCGACCGGGTGGCGCTGGGCCTGCAGGAGTGGCGCATCGGCGAGTCGGCGGTCTTCGTGACGCCGAACCCGAGCCCAGCCAACGCCAGCTTCAGCCTTGAGGCCCTAACCGCGTGGTATTCGCGGCTGAAGGAGCTCCGTGACCGGCTCAAATCGGCCTGAACAGCTTCGGCTCTTCGTGGCGGTGACGCTGCCTGCCGAGGCGCGCGCCGTGCTCGCGGAGGTCATCGCGAGGCTGCGGGCCGCCGAGCTGCGGGGCGTGCGCACGGTGGCGCCGGAGGGTGTGCACATCACGCTGAAGTTCCTGGGCAACGTCGACGCCGAGCGCGTTCCCGCGCTGTCGGACGCGCTGGGCGCCGCCGTCGGGGGCGCCCCGCCCTTAGAGCTTTCCATGGAGGGCCTCGGCGCCTTACCCGACGGCGGG
>JAPPNT010000154.1 GCA_028873745.1 Chloroflexota bacterium
GAACTATGCCGGAGTTGTACATCGACAGCATGCGCGTCTGCCCGTTGAATTATCAGGGCGTGGTCATGCTGAAGCTGAAAGACGCGGACCGGTACCTCCCCATATGGATTGGGCAGTTTGAAGCGGACGCCATTGCCGTGAAGCTGCAGGAGGTCAAGGTCCCTCGGCCCCTCACCCACGACCTGCTCGGCAACGTCATAGACGCCATGGGCGGCGTGGTGAAGCGCGTGGTCGTCAGCGACCTGCAGAACGACACCTTCTACGCCAAGATCATCCTGGAGTACGGCGACAATACCAACGGCCATAGCAAAGAGGTCGACTCCCGTCCCAGCGACGCCCTTGCGCTTGCGGTCCGCACCGGCGTCCCGATCTTTGTCGACGAGGGCGTCCTGAGCAAGGCCGGCGTCCAGCTCGAAGAGGAAACCAAGGCGGGCGCCGACGCCGCTGGTGACGACCCCGCGGCGCCTCCGGGCGAGGACGAGTTGCGGGGCATGTCCGCTTTCGCGGACTTCGTAGAGGGCCTCGATCTCGGGGACCTGGACAAGGGCCCCAACGGCTAACGTCTGACCTGACACGTAACTGGAAAGAGGCCCCGCGGGGCCTCTTTCTGCTTTGCGGCGATGGCTGGAACCTTGATGGGCAAAATCCCGCCCGGAGGTTTGACGCCTCACGAGCGGTAGTGATAAGATTCACCAGACTTCTTTGAGGTGGCGTATGCCAACGTGGGCTCTCGCTCTGCGTCTCATGGGGGTCGGATGGTATGTCGCCGCGTCCATCCTGATAGGCATTGTGGGCGGACTCTGGCTGGACAAGTGGCTCGGCACCACCATCGTGTTCACGATAGTTGGCGTAGTACTGGGGACAACGGTTGCCTTTTACGGTCTCTACCGTATGGTGCAGCCACTGATGGATAACACCGACAAAGGACCCGAGGGGGAATAGTCAGCGTGGCCATTTCCGGAAGCGCCAAAGGGATACTGGTCCTGGTTGCACTGGCTGTTTTGGCATTGGGATTAGCGGGATTCATCACCGGCGCCATTGGCGCCGCTTTTTTCGACCGTGAGAGCTTTCTCCCCACCCCCGGCGTGCACCTGGCCCCGCAGGAGATCCTGGGCAGTGAGCCCGGGCACGAGCTCAAAGAGGGCGGCTTCGACTTTGTCATAACCAACACCATCCTCTCGTCCGTCGTCACCTCCCTGGTGCTCATCCTCCTCTTCGTTGGCGGCACCGCGAGGATGAGCGTGGTGCCCGGGCGGCTTCAGAGCCTCCTGGAGTCCATCGTCGAGGCGCTGCTCGGCTTCGTCGAGAGCGTCATGGGTGCCGGCAAAGGGCGCGGCATCTTCCCCCTGGCTGCCACCATCTTCCTGTTCGTGGCCTTCAACTCCTGGCTCGCGCTCATACCCATCTACCAGTCCTTCGGCGTCATCAAGGACGACAAGATCTACGCCACCTTCCTGCGGCCCGCCGGCACGGACCTGAACATGCCCCTGGCGCTGGCCCTCATCTCATTCTTCGTCGTGGAGTACCTGGGCTTCCGAGCGCACGGGGTCGGCTATCTGGGCGAGTTCATCCGCTTTGGGCAGCTGCTGCGAGGACGCATCCTGACGGGGCTGATCGACCTCTTTGTCGGCGTGCTGGAAGCCGTCAGCCACGTGGTCCGGGTGGTCAGCTTCACCTTCAGGTTGTTCGGGAACATGACGGCGGGAGAGATCCTGCTGTTGGTGACATCCTTCCTGGTCACCTTCATCTTCTCCGTCCCCTTCTACGGACTGGAGTTGATGGTCGGTCTGATCCAGGGAGTGATTTTCGCTGCGCTGACCGTGGTCTTCGCGGCCATCGCCGTCGCGCCCCACGAGGGGGAGGAAGAGCACTAGCGGCGCGCGCATAGCAAGGGGATTCGGGCCCCGCGACCGGCGCAACCGGGCGAGGCCCAGCGGAAAGAGGGGACAACATGGACGGACTCATTCTGGCGTTGGTGGTTGTCACCATGGGGCTCGCGGCCGCCGCGGTCGGCGGCGTCTTCGCTGTCTACGCAAGCAGGCAGCAGGACTAGCGCAGTTACGGAACAGACGCCGCCGCCCATTCTCACCGGCGGCGCATAAGGAGGAGCAATGAACGAGGCAGAAGGGCTCAAGCTGTTGGGCGCGGGCATCGCGGCCGGTCTGGGCATGTTGGGGCCGGGTCTTGGCATCGGCATTCTGGGCGCGGGCGCCATGAATGCCCTGGGCCGCAACCCGGAGGCGCGCGGCGCCATCCTGACCAACATGATTCTGGCCATCGCCTTCGCGGAAGCCCTGGGCATTTACGCCCTGATCGTGGCGGTCATCCTGGCGCTGGTGGCGTAGAGCGCGAGAGCGCGGGAGGAGGACCCCGTGGCACTTTTGGACGGCTTGGAGAAGCTGGGATTCCACATTCCCAGCCTCATAGTCTTTCTCGCGAACTTCGCCATTCTGCTGGCGATCCTGTACTTCTTCGCGTACAAGCGCATCCTCGCCATGCTGGACCAGCGCTCGGCCAGCATCCGTGAGTCGCTCTCCGAGGCGGACCGGGTGCGGCAGGAGTCGACCCAGGCGCGCGAGGAGCTCGAGGCCCAGCTGGGCGAGACCCGGCGTGCGGGCCAGCAGGTGCTGGAGGAGGCACGGCAGGCCGCCGAGCGCTTCCGCGAGGAGGAGCAGGCGCGAGCGCGAGCCGAGGCCGAGGACTTCCTGCGGCGGGCGCGGGCCCAGATCGAGCAGGAACGCAACCAGGCCATCGAGCAGGTGCGCGAGCACTTTGCAGACCTGGCGATCACCGCCGCCGAGCGGGTCATCGATCGGTCGCTGGACCGCGACGCCCACAGGGATCTCATCGAAAGGGCCCTCAGCGAGAGCGCTGAGGCGCAGCGGAACTAGCACATGGCGGGGCGCAGACAGCCATCGTCCAAGCGCTTTGCGCAGGCCATCTTTGAGCTTGCGCAGGAGTCCGGCACCTTGGGCGAGTGGGACGAGCAACTGGCGACCCTGGCCGCCGCGGCTGGGACGCCGGAGTTCGTCTCGCTCATGGAGGCGCCGGAGATCACGAGCGACGAGCGCACGCGGGCGCTGGGGCACGTGTTGCCCGACCTGAGCGATGGCGCCCGCAACCTGCTGCAGTTGCTCGCGCGGGCGAGGGCAACCAACGCTCTCCCGGACGTCCATGAGCGGTATCGCGAGCTCGTCGACGCCTCGCAGGGCGTCGTGCGGGTGGAGGTGACCTCCGCAGTGGAGCTGACGGGCGACGACACGAGCCGCATCGCAGGGCAGCTCTCTGCGGCCCTCGGCGGTGACGTGCGCGTTTCTGCCGCCGTGGACCCGGAGCTCCTTGGCGGGCTGGTCATCCGCGTGGGCGACCGAGTCATAGACGGCAGCGCCCGGCAGCGGCTGAACTCGCTGCGGGGTGCGCTGGCAAGAGGCATGGTCTAACGCGCCACCGCCTGAGGCGGCGGCAAAAGCACGTTCCCGCGGTGCGGGATGGAGGTAGGCATGGCCATTCGTGGCGAAGATATCGTATCGGTCATCAAGCAGCAGATTGAGGGCTTTGAGAGCCGCGTGTCCATGGTCGACGTGGGCGTCGTCGTCGACGTCGGCGACGGCATCGCCCGCATCCACGGCCTGGCCGGCTGCAAGTCCACGGAGCTGCTGGAGTTCCCGAACAACGTGTTCGGCATGGCGCTGAACTTGGAAGAGGACAGCGTCGGCGCCGTGATCCTTGGCGAGGAGAACACCGTCCGCGAGGGCGACCAGGTCCGCACGACGGGCCGGATGGTCGAGGTCCCCGTGGGCGACGGACTCCTGGGCCGTGTCGTCGACCCGCTGGGCCGGCCGCTGGACGGCAAGGGCCCGGTACCCAGCACGAAGAACCGGCCCGTCGAGCGCGTGGCCCCGGACGTGACCAAGCGGAAGTCCGTGGACACGCCGGTGCAGACGGGCATCAAGGCCATCGACGCCATGATCCCCATCGGACGGGGACAGCGGGAGCTCATCATCGGCGACCGCTCCATCGGCAAGACGGCCATCTGCATCGACGCGATCATCAACCAGAAGGGCAAGGACCTCCTCTGCGTCTACGTGGCCGTCGGGCAGAAGGCGGGCAAGGTGGCGGGCGTTCTGGGCACGCTGGAGCAGTACGGCGCCCTGGAGCACACGGTCATCGTCGCGGCCAACGCGGCGGACTCGGCCGCCCTGCAGTTCCTCGCACCGTACGCAGGCTGCGCCATCGCCGAGGAAATCATGGAGTCCGGGCGTGACGCCCTGGTCATCTACGACGACCTCTCCAAGCACGCATGGGCGTACCGGCAGCTCTCGCTGCTGCTCCGCCGTCCGGCGGGCCGCGAGGCCTACCCGGGCGACGTCTTCTACCTCCACAGCCGGCTGCTGGAGCGCGCCGCCAAGCTGAGCGACGAGGAGGGCGGCGGCTCGATGACGGCGCTGCCCGTCATCGAGACGCAGGCGGGCGACGTCTCGGCCTACATCCCGACCAACGTCATCTCCATCACGGACGGCCAGATCTACCTGGAGGCCGACATGTTCAACGCGGGCAACCGCCCGGCGGTGAACGCAGGCCTCTCGGTCTCGCGAGTGGGCGGCAGCGCCCAGCGGCGGGCCATGCGGCGGGTTGCGGGGCGGATGCGCCTCGACCTCGCCCAGTACCGTGAGCTGGCCTCCTTCGCGCAGTTCGGCACGTCCGACCTGGACGCGGCGACCCGGCAGCAGCTGGAGCGCGGCCAGCGCACCACGGAGATCCTGAAGCAGGGCCAGTACCGGCCACAGAACCTGGAGCACCAGGTCATGACCTTCTTCGCCGTGGGCAACGGCTACGTGGACCAGGTGCCCATTGCCGACATCCAGCGCTGGGAGTCTGAGTTCACCCAGTACATGGACACGGCGCACCCGGAGGTTGGCCGGAGCATCGTGGAGACCAACGACATAACGGAGGAGAACACCGCCGCCCTGCGCTCCGCCATCGAGGAATTCCAGGCGAGCTTCACGGCGGCCTAACGACATGCCAAGCCTACGACAGATACGCCGACGCATCCGCACCGTGCAGAACACGGGCAAGATCACGCGCGCCATGGAAATGGTCGCGGCGGTCAAGATGCGCCGCGCCCAGCAGGCGACGATGGCCGCGCGGCCGTATGCGGAGAAGATGGCGGAACTCCTTTCCCACCTTGCAGGCATGCCCAGCGACGAGGACCCGCACCCGCTGCTGCAGAACCGGCCCGTCGAGCGCGTGACCCTCGTGCACATGACGCCCGACCGGGGCCTGTGCGGGGCGCTGCCCGGCAACCTGAACCGCAGGGCAGGTTCCTTCATCCTTGAGGACAACGCCGGCACGCCGGTGTCGGTCGTGACCGTGGGACGGAAGGGGCGCGATTTCATGGTGCGCGCCAACCGCGAGGTTCAGGCGGTCTTCGACGGCCTCGGCGACCGGCCGGAACTCATGGACATTGTCCCACTCGCTCGGCTGATCATGGACTCCTTCGTGTCAGGGGAGACCGACGCGGTGTTCATCTCCTTCGGGCAGTTCGTGAACACCATCGTGCAGCGCCCGACGCTGCAGCAGCTCCTGCCGGTCGTCCCGGCGGAGCTGGCCGCGGACAAGGCCGTCGGCTACATCTACGAGCCCCTCCCGGCGGACGTGCTCGACGCGCTGCTCCCCCGCTACGTGGAGATGGAGCTCTACCACGCGGTGCTCGAGGGCATCGCGAGCGAGCAGTCGGCGCGCATGGTGGCCATGCGCAATGCCACGGACAACGCTTCGGATCTGGTGAAGGACCTGACGCTGGAGGCCAACAAGGTGCGGCAAGAGGCCATCACCAACGAGCTTCTCGACATCATTGGCGGCACACTGACCTTCCAATAGACACGCACGCAAGAGGTAGGTGGATCATGGCTCTTGGGACCGTAGGACACGTAGTGCAGGTCATCGGCACGGTGGTGGACGTGGAGTTCCCCTCCGAGGGCCTGCCCGCCGTTCACTCGGCCGTCGCAGTAGACCTCGACGGCGAGGAGCTGGTGCTGGAGGTGCAGCAGCACCTTGGCAACAGCTGGGTGCGCTGCCTGGCGCTGGGCCCGACGGAGGGCCTGTCGCGCGGCGCCGAGGCCGTCGACCGTGGCGAGGCCGTGAGCGTGCCCGTCGGGCGCGGCTCGCTGGGCCGCCTGTTCAACGTGCTGGGCGAGCCGCTGGACGGCCTGGGCGAGGTGCCCGCCGAGGAGCGCTGGCCCATCCACCGCGAACCCCCGGCCTTCGAGGAGCAAGAGACGAGCACGTCGATGCTGGAGACCGGCATCAAGGTCATCGACCTGATCTCCCCCTTCGCCCGAGGCGGCAAGATCGGCGCCTACGGCGGGGCCGGCGTGGGCAAGACGGTGATCATCCTGGAGCTCATCCACAACATCGCCCGCGTGCACCAGGGCTTCTCAGTGTTTGCGGGCGTGGGCGAGCGCTCGCGCGAGGGCAACGACCTCTGGAACGAGATGCGGGAGTCCGGCGTGCTCAGCAACGCCACCCTCGTGTTCGGCCAGATGAACGAGCCGCCGGGCGTGCGGGCGCGCATCGGCCTGACGGGCCTGACGATGGCCGAGTACTTCCGCGACAACGAGGGGCAGGACGTGCTCTTGTTCATCGACAACATCTACCGCTATATCCTGGCGGGCATGGAAGTGTCGGCGCTGCTCGGCCGGATGCCCTCGGCGGTGGGCTACCAGCCGACGCTGTCGACGGAGATGGGCGCGCTGGAGGAGCGGATCACCTCGACGAGCAAGGGTTCCATCACCTCCGTGCAGGCCATCTACGTGCCGGCGGACGACTACACGGACCCGGGCATCGTCGCGACCTTCGGGCACCTGGACGCCATCATCTCGCTGGAGCGGTCGATTGCGGAGCAGGGGCTGTACCCGGCGGTGGACCCGCTGGCGTCGAACTCGCGCATCCTCGACCCGCAGGTGGTGGGCGAGGAGCACTACCGCGTAGCGCGCGGCGTGCAGGCGGTGCTGCAGCGCTACCGCGACCTGCAGGACATCATCGCGATCCTGGGCGTCGAGGAGCTGTCGGAAGAGGACAAGGTGACGGTGGGCCGCGCGCGCCGACTGCAGCGGTTCCTGTCGCAGCCGATGAACGTCGCCGAGGCGTTCACGGGCCGCGAGGGGCGTTATGTGCCCGTCGCCGAGACCGTGCGCGGCTTCGCGGAGATCCTCGAGGGACAGCACGACGACCTTCCCGAGCAGGCCTTCTACATGGTGGGGACCATCGAGGAGGCGCGGGAAGCCGCCGAGAAGATGAGGTAGGAGCGGGTCATGGCGACCATGCAGTTCGAGATGGTGACGGCGGAGCGGCAGCTCTTCGCCGGTGAGGTGGACTCCATCGTCGCGCCGGGGACGGCGGGCGAGCTGGGCATTCTGCCGCACCACGCGCCGCTGCTGACGACGCTGAGCCCGGGCGAGCTGCGCTTCACGCAGGGCGGGCAGGAGCAGTCCATTGCGGTGACGGGCGGGTTCCTGGAGGTGCTCGACAACCGCGTGACCATCCTCGCCGACGCCGCCGAGCAGGCTGACGAGATCGTGCTGGAGCGCGCGGAGGAGGCCATGCGGCGGGCCGAGGAGCGCATCGCGCAGCGGGTGTCCGACATGGACCTGGAGCGGGCGGTGGCGGCGCTTCGGCGGGCGCAGGTGCGCGTGGCGGTCGCTCGACGGCGCCGGAGCCGCAGTCCCGGGCCGGGCCCGCAGGCGGGCGCGGCCGAGTAGACATACGCCGAGCGCTCAGGGCGCTGGAAGCAAGCAGTGGAGAGGCGGTCCTTCGGGGCCGCCTTTTTGCGTGGCTAGTTTCCGGTGTCGTTGGAGCGGAGGTAGTAGGTCATGGACTGGAGGGAGAGGACGGGGTCTATGTTGCGGACCTTGACGTCCAGGGGGGTGTGGGTGTTGACGGGGGCGTAGTTGAGGATGGCGCGGATGCCGCACTGGGTGATCTGGGCGACGACCTCGGCGGCCTGGGCGGCGGGGACGGCGACGATGCCGATCTGGATGCTCTTTTGCCGGACGGTGACGGGGAGCTCGTCCATGGGCTGGACGATGAGGCCGCCGATGCTCTGGCCGACCTGGCGGGCGTCGGCGTCAAAGGCGGCGACGACCTTGAAGCCCTCGGGGGAGAAGCCGGGGTAGCTGATGATGGCGCGGCCCAGGCGGCCGACGCCGACGACGGCCATGTTCCACTCGTGGTCAAGCTGGAGGATGTCCTGGAGGACGTGGAGGAGGTAGGCGATGGTGTAGCCGCGCCCCTGCTTGCCGAAGCGGCCGAAGTAGCTGAGGTCCTTGCGGATCTGGGCGGGGGTCATCTGGAGGATGTAGCCGAGGAGCTGGGAGCTGACGACGTCATGGTTCTGGGCCTGGAGCTGGCGCAAGGCTCGGACGTACTGGGGCAGCCGGTTGACGACGACCTCCGGTACTTCCATGCGCTTTCGGCCCTCCCTTGTCCGGCTCAGGGACGGCTTATTTTATGTAGGGGTGGTTAGAGCGTCAAGGCGCGCGGCGGCGGCGGGCGGGGGCGGGGCGCGACGGGGGGATGCGGGGGATGCGTCGCGTGCGGGGGGGCCGGAGCCTGGGCATGCGTCGCGTGCGCGGAGGGCGGAGCTTGGGCATACGGCGGGGGGGAGGGGGTCTGCTGGCGGGACTCGAAAAGCGATTTTCCGTGCGGGTTGGCGCGCCGGAGGAGGTGAACACTTCATTTCGCGACATTGAAACGGCTCCTTGTTGGTAATTTGGGGGCGCTGCCGGGGCGGCGAGGAGATAATTTCGGCGCGGGCGGTGGGCGCGGGACTCGTTTTGGTGGCATGCGTATTTGGGAGACTTGTTTTTCTTTTTTCGAGAAACGGGGCTCCGTTTGTTTTCTGCGCGGGGCGGTTGGCGCTCGTCGTGGGTGTTCATGCGTGGAGGGTAGCGGGCGTCGAGGGGGATGGGCGCGGGGTTCGTGGCAGGGGCGCTGTTGTATACTTGGCGGGTTGGGTTTGTGGGGGTTTTTGGATTTGACGGAGCAGGAGACATCGGCGCGGCGGGGGTTGCGGGAGCGGCTGTCGTACAGGGGGATGACGCAGCTGCGGACCTTCGCGTCGTTCCGGTATCCGAACTACCGGTTGCTGTGGGCGAGCACGCTGATGGCGAGCGCGGGCAACTGGGTGCAGCAGGTGACGATCGGCTGGCTGACGTTCCACCTGACGCAGGACGCGCTGGCGACGGGGTCCGTGCTGGGCCTGCGGGGGGTGCCGTTCCTGGTGGCGGGGCCGCTGGGCGGGGTGCTGGCCGACCGGATGGACCGGCGGAAGCTGCTGATGGCGACGCAGATCTACCTAGCGGCGCTGGGGGCGGTCTTCGCGCTGCTGGTGTGGAGCGATCAACTGGCGGTGTGGCACCTGTACGCGTTCACGTTCCTCTTCGGCGCGGGGTGGGCGATGAACAACCCGCTGCGCCAGGCGATGGTGGCGAACTCCGTCGACCGGGAGCACATGATGAACGCGATTGCGCTGAACAGCGCGGCGTTCCAGATCACGCGCATCATCGGGCCGGCGATCGGGGGGGTGCTGATCGCGCTGGTGGGGCCGTCGACGAATTTCATCATCCAGGCGGTGGCGTTCACCCTCGTCGCTGTGCTGGTGTGGCCGCTGCGGATTCCGCAGGAGGACTACTCGCGGAGCGCGCGGCAGTCGTTCCTGACGAACTTCCGCGAGGGGGTGGCCTACGCGGTGCGGACGCCGGTGATCCTGGCGCTGATCCTGCTGGGGATGATCCCGTCGCTGTTCCTGATGTCGTTTGTGTTCGGGTTGTTGCGGGTGTTTGGGGCGGCGGTGCTGGAGAACCCGGACCGGGGGCTGGGGTTCCTGCTGAGCGCGTTTGGGGTGGGGGCGCTGATTGGCACGGTGTCGCTGGCGAGCCTGGGGAGCGCGCGGCGGAAGGGGCTGATGCTGCTGGCGGCGGCGATGGGCGCGGCGCTGTCGACGATGCTGTTCGCGACGACGTCGACGCTGTGGTCGGCGATGGCGGTGATCACGGTGATGGGCGCGATGCACATGTTCTACATGGCGACGAACAACACCCTCATCCAGACGATTGTGCCGGACACGCTGCGCGGGCGGGTGCTGAGCCTATTTATGCTGGACTTTGCGCTGACGAGCCTGGGCGCGGCGATGGCGGGGGGCATCGTGCGCGAGTTCGGCATTTCGGCGGGGTTCCTGTTCGGGGGGTCGTGCGCGCTGGTGCTGTTCATCGTGGTGGGGGTGGTGTTCAAGGAGCTGCGGGGGCGGTTTTAGGGCTTCGACAGGCTCAGCACGAACGGATGGGGGAGGAACGGAGGGTGACGAGGCCCCACCCCCTCCGCCGTTCGCCCTGAGCGTTGTCGAAGGGGTCACCCA
>JAPPNT010000205.1 GCA_028873745.1 Chloroflexota bacterium
GGCGCACCTTGCCCGCCTCGACGAGCTCCTCCATCGCGCCCATGGTCTCTGCGATGGGGATGCGAGAGTTGGGCCAGTGGAGTTGGTAGAGGTCAATGACGCCGCACTGGAGGCGCCGCAGGCTCTCGTCGGCGGCGCGAATGACGTCGCGGCGCCGGAAGTGGGACGGCGAGACCTTGGTCGCGACGAACACGTCGTTGCGGATGCCGTTGATGGCCTCGCCGACGGCGTCCTCGGTGCGGTAGGCCTCGGCGGTGTCGATGAGGAACGCGCCCAGCTCGACGCCCCGGCGCAGCGGCGCACTGCCGCCGGTGTACGCCCACGTGCCGAGGCCGACGTCCGGTATGCGCTCTCCCGTCCCGCCGAGTTCCTGCAGGTTCATGCGTCGCTCCTCCCCTCGTCGAGGGCGGGCGGCGGGGCAGCGTCCGGAAGCTGCTCCGGCGCGGGGGTGAATGCGCCCTCGACCGTGCCGCCGTCCGGCGCGGCGCCGGGGGCCATGGGCGTGGGCATGGTGAGATTGGTGAGGCTGTGCTGGAGCTTCCACTGCACGCGGTCGAGCTTTGGCTGCAGGTTCGCCAAGTCGTTCACCATGCGGCCGGCGTCGACCACCGCGCCGCGCATGGTCACGCGGACGTCGGTCACGATGCCCGTTCGCTCGGCGCCGAAGTTGACCTGCCCGGCCCGGGCGGTCGTCGGATACGCCTCGCCGCGCCAGTCGAGGCCGACGAGTTGCCGCCGGCCGTCCAGCGAGTACTTGATCATGAAGAGACCGACGATGACGGGAATGAGCACGACGCCGACGGCCGCCGCAAACCATTTTCGCTTGAGCGCAGTGAGGATCGGCTGGCGCCAGCGGGCGACGAGGGCGCCCTCAAACTCGCCGACATTGCCGACGGGGCCCTGCGCGATGGGCACATCGGCGACCTCAACGGTGAAGCCCTCGTCCTCGAGGGCCTGGACAAAGTTGTCGGCCATGCGGCGGGGGTGGCCGGACGTGCCCTCCCATCGCCACCTGACCGGCCACTCCGCCATTTCCGTCCTGAGCGCATCTACTTCCATACGTCCGTCCGCCGCATATGCCATGTGCCGGTGCTTGTGGCAGCCAGCCCGTATAGTACCATGATGATGAACCACAATCGCGAGGAAGCCGCTGCACTGTGCCGCCGCCTGGAACGGGAGCGGCACGACATTACATAACCAGTCAACCGCAAAACGGAGGGGAAGAACATGGAGACTGTCGCGCTGGGGTCTACGGGCATCCAGGTGAGCCGCCTTGGCATCGGCCTCTCGGAGATCGGCTCGACGCCCATGGAGGCCGCCGCCGTCGAGTCGCTGCTGAACGGCGCGCTGGACATCGGCGTCAACTTCCTCGACACGGCGGCATGCTACGGGAACAGCGAGGAGCTGGTGGGGAAGACGGTGGCGCACCGGCGGAGCGAGTATGCGCTCGCCTCCAAGTGCGGCCACGTCGCGGGCGGCTACCAGGGCGAGGCGTGGACGGCGCAGACAGTCACCGACAGCATCGACCGCAGCCTCCGCCTGCTCCAGACGGACTACGTGGACCTGATGCAGCTCCACTCGTGCAGCGTGGAAATCCTCGAGCAGGGGGATGTCATCGACGCGCTGCTGAAGGCGCGCGACGCGGGCAAGACGCGGTTCGTCGGGTACAGCGGCGACAACGAGGCGGCGATGTGGGCCGTGGCGAGCGGCATCTTCCAGACGCTGCAGACGAGCTTCAGCCTCGTCGACCAGAAGGCGCGAGACGGTCTGTTCGCCGCCGCCGAGGCGCAGGGGATGGGCGTCATCATCAAGCGGCCCATCGGCAACGGGGTGTGGGGCCGCGCGCAGGCGTCGTCGCCCTACGCACAGCAGTACCACGACAGGTTCAGGGCCATGGCGGCCGGGGGCCGGCTGGAGGGCGAGGACGACCCCATCCGGATGGCGATGGGCTTCACCTTCGCGCACGCCGAGGTGGACACGGCCATCGTGGGCACGACGAACCTGCGGCATCTGCAGTCGAACGCGGCGATGCTCGACGAGGGAATCACGGTCGCCGAGGCGACGATGGACGCGCTGGTGCAGCGTTTCTCGGACCTTGGGGAGGAGTGGCGGCAGCTGACGTAGCCGGGAGCGGCTAGGACGCGCCCAGCACGACCGACATCATGTGGCGCTCCAGCGTCTTGGCGAGGGTCTCCACGACGCCGAGCCGATCCCTGTCGCCGACGGTGACGACGTAGGCGACGCCCAGCAGCCTGCCGATGCGGAAGTCGATGACGCAGGAGGAGATGGGCCCTTTGGGGCCCTCCTGCACGGCGCGGACGCCGACGGCCTCGTGGTGGAACTGCGCGGCTGGGGAGATCTCCTCGACCGAGAGGAGCCGATGGCCCTCGCCGAGCTCCTGCCCGACCTTGTCCTTGAACTCGCCCAGGAACACGACTTTCATCCAATTGGAGACGGCCTCCGGGCTTTCCATGAAGTGCACAACGGTGGCGAGGGCGAGGTCGTCGCCCTCCGAGAGGTCGTCATTGTCGGTGGTGGTGAGCCATTCGCGCTGGTAGCCGGTGACCCGGCCGAACTTTCGCAGCTCCTGCGCCGAGTGACCGGCCATGGGCAGGTCCGCCATGGACTCGTTGCTGAGCTCGCCCTCGCGCACTACCTGAAACGCCTCGGAACCCGGCGGGAGCTGCTCCTTCGCGAGGAGCATACGCTCGAGGTCCTCGGGGTCGATGTTGTATGTGGCGCGGGTTACCGCGTCCTCAGCCATGACGGCCACCTTGGAGGATTTGCTGCAAAGGGCACCATGCGCTTTGCATGAAGCCTGTCGCTCGTTCGCGACAAGGATGGGTTGCCGCATCGAGACGATGTGGTTGGCGCGCAACTCGGCCACGCCTTGCGGCGCGTCCGGTCACGAGGGAAACAGTCAAGGGTGGCGGGAGTGCGAGGGAGTCGAACCCACCCGCCCCGACACGAGGCGCAACGGATTTGAAGTCCGCAAGGGCCACCGGGCCCCATCCACTCCCACAGCCGCTGATGGTGTCTTGGGGAGCTACTCCAGGGCGCTGTCCAGCCGCCGCTTGAGCTGCGCCTTCGGCATGGCGCCGACGATCTGCTCGACGGGCTGGCCGTTGCGGAAGACGATGAGCGTCGGGATGCTGCGGATGCCGAGGCTCATGGGCGTGTTCGGGTTGGAGTCGACGTCCACCTTGGTGAACTTGACCACGCCGTCGTACTCGTCGGAGAGCTCGTCGACGATGGGGGCGATCATCTTGCAGGGCTGGCACCAGTCCGCCCAGAAGTCCACCAGGACGGGCAGGTCGCTGTTGACCACCTCTGCCTCAAACGTCGCGTCCGTAACCGCTTCGGGCTTCGCCATTGTGCGTGTCCTCCCTCTGATTCCGCAGCCTGCCATGCGCCGCCGTTGGCGAGGCATTCTGTGGCATTCGTTAGCCTCAGTGTACCTATCGGCGATATGCGGCGCAAGCCAAAGAAGGGCCGTGTGCCAGGCAATTCAAGGGCTGAACTCCGGCGACCGGCAGCCGATTGTATACTCAGCCCATGACAAATTCTGTTCCTCCGGAGCAGCCCGCGGTCAACGAGCATACCTGGCGGCGACGGCTGCTGCACCTGACGGCGTCCGTAGTCATCGCGGCGCTTGTCCTGGGCCTCGAGTACAGGACTGCCGTGTACATCATAGGCTCCGTGACCGCAGCGATGGCCGTCACAGAGGCCATTCGCCTTGCGGCCCCTGCGGTCAACGATCGCTACATCCACTGGCTGGGCCCCTTCATGAAGCCACGGGAGAGGAGGGCGCCCACGGCAGCCACCTACCATGCCCTGGGGTCGCTGACCGTCCTGCTGGTGTTCGGCTCGCCGATTGCGGCCCTGGCCGTTCTGTTCATGGGCATCGGCGATCCGGCGGCGGGCGTCGTCGGTACGCGGTACGGGCGGCTGCGGGTGCGCGTTCCCGGCCGCCGGACCGGCGCCAAGAGCGTCGAGGGCCGGCTCGCCTTCGTTGGGGGGGCGCGGGCGGGGGGGGCCGTCCTGTGGGCGGGGGGGGTGTACGCACCGCTCGGGCCCGCCCGGGGGGGCGCGGCCGTGGCGGCCCTCGTCGAGTTCCTGCCGATCCCCGTCGAGGACAACGTGACCGTGCCGCTGGCGAGCGGGGCGGTCATGTGGGCGCTGTGGGCGGGGTAGAACGCAGCGTGAAACCTTGTCATAACACAGAAAACGAGGGGCCAAATGCGGTTGACCCTCTTATTGTGCGCTGATACACTTGGCAGGTTTCATGGCAAGGCGTCAGGGAGAGAGAATGGTCGTCATTGGACTCACGGGAGGCATCGGCGCCGGGAAGAGCGAGGTCTCCCGGATCCTGGCAGGGCACGGGGCCGTCATCATCGACACGGCGCTCCTTGGACACGAGGCGTATGCGGCCGGGAGCGTGCCCTGGAGGGCGGTGGTCAAGGCCTTCGGCCGGCAAATCCTTCTGCCAGACGCCCAAATTGACAGAAAGATACTTGGTGACATCGTCTTCTCGGACCCGGAGGCGCTCGAGACCCTCAACGGCATCATGCGCCCGGCCATCAGGGAGCTGATCCGACAGCGTCTCTTCATTGCCGAACGCCAGGGCGCCCGGGCCGCGGTGCTGGACTCGGCAACGCTGATCGAAGCGGGATGGACGGAGTTCACCGACGAGATATGGCTGACGACGGCGCCAAGGGACGAGATTGTCGGGCGGCTTCGGCGGCGCAGCGGCCTCTCCATCCAGCACATTGCCGAGCGGATGGAGTCACAGATCTCGGATGAGGAACGGATGGCCCACGCGCACGTGGTCATCGCCAACGACGCGAGCCTGACGGAGCTTCGGGCCAAGGTGGACGCCCTCTGGGCGGAGCGAATTCTAGCGAAGGTGGGTTGACATGGAGCAGGCCAGGGTTAGAGGGACAGGGTTCCAGACGCTGCAGATTGAAGAGTACGTGGTCGAGGACGAGCCGTTCTACATGCCACTGGGCAATGAGATCGAGCTCTTCGAGGCGGCGTACCTCCAGAAGATCCCGGTCTTGCTGAAGGGGCCCACCGGCTGCGGCAAGACGCGCTTTGTGGAGCACATGGCCCACCGGCTGAGCCAGCCCACCTCCATCCGCCAGAAGGACGGGCACGAGGCGCGCCCTGTGCCCCTAGTCACCGTCGCCTGCCACGAGGACCTCACCGCCAGCGACCTGGTCGGTCGCTACCTCATCGACGCCGAGGGCACCCGCTGGATCGACGGGCCGCTGACGCGCGCGGTCAAGGTCGGCGCCATCTGCTACCTCGACGAGATTGTCGAGACGCGGAAGGACACCACCGTGCTCATCCACCCCCTGACGGACCACCGGCGCATCCTGCCCGTCGAGAAGCAGGGGCTGCTGATGGAGGCCAACGAGGGCTTCCTGCTGGTCATCTCCTACAACCCGGGATACCAGAGCGCGCTCAAGGACCTGAAGCACTCCACGCGGCAGCGCTTCGTCTCCATCGAGTTCGACTACCCGCCGCCGGAGATCGAGGCGAAGATCCTAGAGCACGAAGCCGGCGTCGACGAGGAGACCGCCATGAGCCTCGCCAAGCTCGGCGAGAAGGTGCGGAACCTGAAGGACCACGGGCTGCAGGAGGGATCGAGCACTCGACTGCTCATCTACGCCGGCAAGCTGATCAGCCAGGGCGTGCCCGCTCGCGAGGCCTGCCAGGTGTCGATCGTGTGGGCGCTCTCCGACGACATCCAGGTGCAACGCAGCATGGAGGAGGTCATCTCCTCAATCTTCGAGTAGATGTGGAGTCCATGAGCATCCCAACCCCGGAGGCACTTCAGGCCCTCTTGGGGAAGGCCGCGCCCGCTACGGCTCTCCCGGCTCATCTCATGCACGCCGCCGTGCTCCTCCCGGTCTTCGAGCGCGACGGCCGCTACCACGTGGTGCTCACCCGCCGCAGCTCCAACATCCCCGACGCCGGCGTGATCTGCTTCCCCGGCGGCGGCTTCGAGGCGTCCGACCCCGACCTCAACTTCACCGCGCTGCGGGAGACGCACGAGGAGATTGGCGTGGCGCCGGAGGACGTGCGGGTGCTCGGCGCACTGGAGCCCTTCTTCACGCGCTTCGGCTACGCCATCCACCCTGTCGTCGGGCTCATCCCCGCAGGCTACCCCTACCAGCCGAGCGAGTTCGAGGTGGACGAGATCATCGAGCCGCCGCTCGACGCGCTCTACGACCCGGCCAACCTCCGACACGAGGGACTGCTGCGGCCGGAAGGGCTTGTGAAACGGTTTACGTACGTGTATGAGGGCCGTATCATCTACGGAGTCACGGCCCAGATGCTGTCCCGGTTCCTGGAACTCATTGCGGAAGGCACGGACAAGGAGGTCCCATGGCAGAGCAGGACCCCCGCCTAGAGAGCATCGCCAGGGAGCTCGCGCAGTTCCCCGCCGCCGTGCTCCAGCAGTACGAGTCCGCGCACGACAAGGCCCGCGCGCTGCTTTCCGCCGAGGACCTTGTCACATGGGCGGAGCAGGGCGCCGCTATCGCGCGGCAGTCGGTACGGGCATGGGAGGCCACGGTCGACTACTACGCGGCCAGCATGGAGGTCCTGCCGCACTTCTCCTTCGCCAACTTCATCCCGTGGGCCAGGTACGGCGCGGACCTGTGCCAGGCCTCGCCGACGATAGCGGCCGCGTACTTCCGCGCAAGCCCGCACACGCTCCCGCACCTCCGGCCCCGGCAGATCGCCGGATGGAGCGAGCTGGGCAAGTCCCTCTCCAAGGGCACGTGGAAGTCGACGGCGCTGGCGTGCAAGTTCTTCGAGATCTCGCCGCAAATGGTGCCGGCGATGACCTTCCCGGAGATGGAGCGGTTCATCCGCTTCATCGACATCCTCTCCCAGCGCTCATACGACCTCGCGACGGAGTGCCTCGAACTGAGCCAGCAGGTGTTCGCGCAGCTTGGCGAGAGCCGCGACAACTTCATCTCGCTGGTGACCGCGCTGGCGGACGCCAACGGCAACTGGCGCGAGGTGAAGGACTGCTTCGCGGTGGGGAGCCGCGCCGTGTCCCGCATCGAGCGCTCGCAGCGCGGCCGGTTCCTGAGCCTCGCGGAGCGGCTGTCACGCAGCGGGCAGGGCGGCGTCATCTCCTTCCTCCGCGATGGTTCGCAGGGATTAGGCCAGCTCGACTACTCCACGCATCCCGTGGTCATCAGCCTGGGCGAGCGGCTCATCACCGTGGCCCCGCCGGCGGTGCCGCCGTTCTTCGCGATGGTGCCCGCCGTGCTGAGCCGCGTGTCGCCGCCGCAGCTCGAGACGTGGTTCGGCGAGGGCGCGCGGCTGCTGAGCGAGAACCTCGAGAGCGGCCTGGCCTTCTTCCGGATGGAGTCCTCGTACGCCGAGGAGCTGCTGGACAGGCTCTCGGCCGGCGTCGAACTGAGCCGCGTGCGGGACGTCGTCGGACTGTACTCCCGCGCGCTGGCCGGGAACGACATGGAGATTGCGCCGGCGCAGGAGCTGGTCGACAAGGGCATCGGCTGGGTGTCGGGCAACCACGCCACCATCGAGGGGGCGACGCTCTACCTGCCCGCGCTGGTCGACGGCGCGCCGACCAAGCAGGAGAACTTCGAGAAGCTAAAGGTTATCGCGACGCACCAGGTGGTCCACCAGGAGTTCGGCAGCTTCGGGTTCGAGTACGAGAGGCCGGCGACGCTGTTCCGCGACCTGCGCCCGCTGGTGCAGCAGGCGCGCCACCACTATCACAACCGGCACCACCCCAAGCCCGAGGAGGAGTCTGCAGAGGAGGCGACCTCCGTGGAAGAGGCGGTCGCCTCTGCTGAGGTGGTCGAGGAAACCGGCCCCGTCTCCGTCGAATCGGGCTGGGTCACGGACATGCAGGGGTTCTTCGACATCTTCCCGGAGCGCAAGATGGCGCTGGACGTCTTCACGGTCATCGAGGACAGCCGACTCGACGCACGGGTGCTTCGCGAGTACCGGGGCATTCGCAGGGCGTACAGGCGGCTGCAGCAGGAGTCGCTCGACGAGCGGCCGCGGATCACGGAGATGCCGGCGCAGCAGGGGCTCATCGAGTTCCTCATCCGCGTGAGCCTCGGGCAGCGCAGCGAGCTGCCCGTCGCGACGTACCTCGCCGAGGACGCCATGCTCATGGCGAAGCTCGCGCTCCGCGTCATGCGCGTCGGCGCGACGGTGGAGGACGCCGCCGAGGCAACCCTGCGCGCCTACCTGTTCATCGCCGGCATCCCCAATCACTTCATCCCCGGCAACGCGTGGACGTACGTGGAAGTGCCCGACGAGGACGACTACGAGGACCCGGAGAACATCGAGGACCTCCTGTCGCGGCTGGACAAGCCGGAGCAGGAGGAGGAAGAGCAGGAGGGCGAGGGCCAGGGGCAGCAGCCCTACCAGTCGCCACAGGACGTCGAGTACCGGGGCGAGTTCAAGCCGGAGCTGGTCCAGCTCCTGGAGGAGATGAAGGAGGCCCAGCGGCAGGCCAACGAGGGCGAGGCGCCGCAGCTCACCCGCGAGATGCTGGAGGAGCTGCTCGCGCAGAGCGCCGAGCTGGAGCAGGGCGGCGACTACGACCTGGACGCCAGCGCGACGGCCAAGAACCTCATGCGCGAGGTCGGGATGAAGCTGCCGCCCAAGGAGGCCGCGCAGGGGCAGGGGCCGTTCATCCACATCGAGGACGAGGGCGGGCCGCTGGAGGCCAAGGACCCGCACACCAGCGTCTACGACGAGTGGGACTTCCGCGCGGGCGACTACCGTCCCAGGTGGTGCGTCGTGCGGGAGAAGACCATGGCGGAGGGGGACGTCGGCTTCTGGCAGACCATCCTGCACGCCAACGCCAACATGATCCAGGAGCTCCGCCGCCAGTTCGAGCAGGTGCGGCCGGAGACGTTCCGCAAGGTGAAGCGCTTGCAGGACGGCGAGGAGTACGACTTCGACGCGCTGGTGGAAGCCATGGTCGACATGCGGCTCGGCCTGAGCCTGCCGGACCGCGTCTACTGGCGGCGCAACAAGTTGGAGCGCGACGTGGCCGT
Source organism: Chloroflexota bacterium (assembly GCA_028873745.1). Taxonomy (GTDB): domain Bacteria; phylum Chloroflexota; class Dehalococcoidia; order Lucifugimonadales; family UBA1127; genus UBA1127. The sequence goes on from JAPPNT010000205.1 coordinate 9,066, forward strand.
GCTCTTCCTGCTCGACATGAGCGCCTCGACGGGGGAGGCCATCGACGAGTCGCGCGGCGGCCCGGACGAGTGGGACGCGCCGAACAACCCCGTCGACTACATGCTCTGGCTTCGCAACCGGCGCGCGGGCGACGGCCCGCCTCGGCGCACGTACAAGCGCATCATCGACCTGGAGAAGGAGAGCGCCATCCTGCTCATCCAGGCGCTGGAGACGCTGGGCGACAAGTACGGCATCTATGGCTTCTCGGGCTACGGGCGCGAGAACGTGGAGTACTACACCATCAAGGACCTGAACGAGAACCTGAGCGACAAGGTGCAGAAGCGCATCGACAAGATCACGCCGCTGCACGCGACCCGCATGGGCCCGGCGATCCGGCACAGCGTCAAGAAGCTGGACGACATCGACGCCAAGACCAAGGTGCTGTTCCTCATCTCCGACGGACGGCCGCAGGACCGCGGCTACAGCCGCGAGGGCGTCGAGAAGGAGTATGCCGTCCACGACACGCGGAAAGCGCTGCTGGAGGGCAAGCAGAAGGGCATCATGCCGTTCTGCCTCACCGTCGACAAGGCGGGGCACGACTACCTGAAGACGATGATGGGCGACATGGGCTACGAGGTGCTGTCCGACATCGCAATGCTCCCGCAGCGGCTGCCGGAGCTGTACAAGCGGCTGACGGTGTAGGGGCAGTCACGCTCGAGAACGAGAGCGGCCCGGCGGCATCGCGCTGCCGGGCCGCTTCACGTGATAGGCCGAGCTTGCCGCTGCCTTTGCAGCCTACCTGGGCACGACGCCCTGGATTCCCGCCTTCGCGGGAATGACGGTTGGGGGTGGACGGGGGGCTTCCTGCGGGTCCGGCGCGGGACTGGGGGAGAGACTAGGCTGAAATCGAACCTGCCGGGAAATCCCGTTGCCCGCTCTGTGCCGGGATGTCAACCGGCTCAAGACGCACCCTCAGCCCCAATGCGCGGGTAACCTTCAGCAGTGTTGCCAGAGTCGGGTTGCCACCTTCCGACAGCGCCTCGTAGAGATTGCTCCGGTTCAGGCCGGCCTCGCGGGCAAGGGCGCTAATGTTCTGCGTCCGAGCGAGGTGCTTGAGCGCGGCGCGAATCACAGTTCCATCCCCAGGGTCCTCATCCGTGGCTGCTCTGAGAAGCCCTCGGACATCCTCCCCAGTCTTGATGTAGTCCGCTGCATCGAACTTTCGGTACTCTTCAGACATCAGCTCCTCCATTCCGCCGCCATTCTCCTCGCTTGCCGGATGTCTCGGCGCTGGCTGTCCTTGTCGCCGCCACATAGCAGGACGATCAGCTCAGCGCCCTGCGTGATGAAATAGAC
>JAPPNT010000166.1 GCA_028873745.1 Chloroflexota bacterium
GTGCTTTACGGGCTTGGACTCGAACACGTAGGACACGCCAAAGGTCGTCATCACGAAGCCGACCCCGGCCACCGCGCCGAGGATCGCGCCCTCGCCCGCGTTCGCCACGCCGACGGCTTCGGCCAGCAGCGCAATCACGAAGGCGATGACGGCGGAGACGATGACGGCCACGATATAGCCCTTGGTCGCGCCGCCCTTCTCCCTGATCATCTCCTCCGTCAGGTTGTTCAGGGCCATCCACGGCTTCCCGAACGCCGGCCCGTACCAGATCGCCCCCAGCGCCATGTTCAGGACGATTGCCACAGCCACTGCGAAGTAGTTGAGGTCGCCGAACGCAAACTCCATCGTAAATCCCTCCCTGGCCGCCCTGTGCTCTCCGTGGCCTGCCGCGCCCCCCGGGCCGCCCGCGAGGATTCTAGGTGACCGCGCCGAGGGGTTGCAACCGGGTCCGCAGCGTTCGGAGGCCGCTCGGCAGGCCCTATGCCCGCGCCCGGAACCGCGGCGGGCGCGCCATCAGCATGAACGCCGCCGCCAGGAACGCGCCGAGGCCCATCGTCACGAGGATCGAGTCGTAGCTGCCCGTGTTGTCGAACATCCACCCGGCGATGAACGGGCTGATGCCGCCGCCCAGCGCGGCGATTGGCGCGATCATGCCCCGTATCGAGCCGAGGTAGCGCCGCCCGAAGTAGTCGGCCCAGATGACGTTCTGGAACACCGGCGTCGCCCCCGCGCCGAAGCCGTAGCAGGCCGCGAAGACGAACAGGAACACCATCGCGTCCCCCAGCCCCAGCGTCACAACGCCCACCGCGCCCACCGCCATGCACAACGTGCACAGGTACCGCGGCGAGAACCGCTCCGACAGGAACCCCACCGTCGGCTTCACGCAGAACGAGCACGACGACAGCGTGACGCTGACGATGCTCGCCACCACCAGGTCGAAGCCCTTGTCCGTGATGGCCGGCACCTGATGGATGGTAAAGATGCCCATCGCCAGCCCCATCATCAGGAACGAGAGCATCAGCAGGTACAGCGCCGGCGTCCGCAGCGCCTGCAGCAGCGTGAAGTCAACCGGGGCCGCGACCCCGCCCGGTCGGCCCGCCCCCGGCGACCCCGCCAGCCGCGCCTCATCAGCCGTCAGCGCACCGTCCGGGAAGAGGCCCATGTCCTCCGGCTGCCGCCGCATCGTTAGCGCTGCGATGGGGATCGTCAGCAGCCACGTCGCGACGCCCAGGATGACCCACGACGCCTGCCACCCGAACGTCGTCACCAGCACGGCGTTGAGCGGCACGAAGATGATGCTGCCGATGGGGATGCCCATCGTGTAGATCCCCATCGCCCGGCCACGCTTGCGGATGAACCACTTGGCGACGATGGGCCCCGTCAGCACGTTGCCCGCGAAGGCAAGCTGGCCGATGCTCCAGCCCAGCCCGAAGAGCACGTAGAACTGCCACACCTCCGTCGCGGCGGCCAGGAGCATGATGCTCCCCCCGGCGATGAAGGCCCCGCCGACGAAGAGCACCGGCGCGCCCATCCGCCGGTCGACGATCGGGCCCATCAGCGGCCCCAGCGTCGCCATGACGATGGCGCGGATGATGAACACCCCGCCCATCTCGGCCCGCGTCCAGCCCAGGTCGCCGGTCATGGGCTCCACGAACACGCCAAGGCCCACCCCGCCGATGCCCATCCCCACGCCCGCGCCCACCAGCGACGTGGCGACGATCCACCAGCCGTGAAAGAACCGGGGGCTATGTGCTGAGGCCCGTTCAGCAGTCTCCATAACAGTGCGCGCAGTGTAGCAGGGATTCGCGCCCGTGGTGGCTATTTACGCGGTCGTCGTTCCCGCGCAGGCGGGAACCCAGTGGATGGGCGCCGGGGAGGCCGTTCGCCCTGAGCTCGTCGAAAGGCTCAACGCCGTCCTTGCCCTCCCTCGGCTGCGTGCTATACTCCCCGCACTATGCCTGACGTACTACTGCTCTCAGACAGCGACTTCTGGCCCCTGCGTGCGGACCCCACCTACGCCGACGGGCCCATCGACGCCGTGGAGCGCGCCATCCGCGCCCACAATGACGGCGTCACCCGCTTCCAGGGCATCGTCGACCGCAACCCGGGCGAGTTCGAGGGCCTGCGCGTCGCCATGGCCGCCGGCGACGGCACCCTGACCGGCCTGCGCCTCTTCGGCAACCCGCCGCACACCCGCGCCTTCATGCTCTTCGACGGCACCACGCGGGCCATGATGGCCCTCATGGACTACGGCGTCCTCAACTCCCTCCGCGTCGGCGCCATTGCGGGCGTTGCGTCCAAGTACCTCGCCCCGCCCGGTGCGAAGGTCATGGGCCTCCTCGGCTCCGGCTGGCAGGCCCCGCCGCAGGTGCAGTCCGTCGTCCGCGGCGTCCCCGGCCTCGAGCGCATCCAGGTCTACAGCCCCACGAAGGCCAACCGCGAGACCTTTGCCGAGAGGATGTCGGAGGCCCACGGCGTCGAGGTCGTCCCCGTCGACTCCATCGAGGCCGCCGTCGACGGCGCGGACATCGTCGACCTCTGCGCCCCCGGCCACTTCGACGTCCACGAGCCCCTCGTCGACCTCGAGTGGGTGAAGCCGGGCGCGCTGGTCATCTCCATGGCCGCCAAGCAGCTCAGCGAGGAGTTCGTGCTGGCCTGCCGCGTCGCCACCGTCAACTGGAACAGCCTCGTCAACGAGCCGCGCCCCCGCCCGCCCTACGACGGCCTCATCGAGAAGGGCCTCTTCTCCCGCGACGACGTCACGGAGCTCGGCCCCATCATGGACGGGCAGGCCGACCCGCGCCGCGCGCCGGAGGACCGCGTCATCTACGACCTCACCGGCGGCAACGTCCACGACCTCTTCGTCGCCACCTGGGGCTACGAGTGGGCCGTCTCCCAGGGCCTCGGCCGCACTTTCGCCCTAACCGGAGAGTCCCTCCCCCGCTGGTAGCGGTATTGCCAAAGGCCACAAACTCGCCCATGATGGACTGACTTCCTCCCCGCTCCTTGGGCTCGCGAGTCGAGACTCCCGGGGCGGGTGTTTTTTTGTATGCGAGGGCGAACCTCTCCACCCTCTGACTCCCCCAATTTCACCCCTCCTCCGTGCTATCCAAACCGTAGCCAACCCGCGCCGTCCCGCCCCCATCCCGCCGGGAACCGTTCCCCCCGAGGCGGCGTATAAGTTTGTGACGCGGTTGCATGCGCCGCGGAGGCCAAGGGGACCTGAGAGGCAGGTCCCGACAGAGATCGATGAGAGAGGTGGAGTCCCCATGAACAGGCCACTTGCCAAGAAAATTCGATTCGCCGCAACGGCCGCATGCGCCGCGGCGCTCCTGCTCGCCGCCGTTGCCTGCAGTTCGGAAGAAGACCGAAGCGGTGTAATGGCTGAAGAATCCGCAACCACGACGACAATTGGCAGATACACGGCGCCGCAGCAGCCGGCGCCCGCGGCCGAAGCGCCGACCGCAGCCCCAATCTTCGACACCGCCCAACCCAGTGCGGCCTCATTGCCGGTGAGTCCAGCGCCGTCCACTCAATCCGGAGACGTCACGAAGGCCGCGTCCGGCCCTGCCGGCCCGCAGGGGCCCGTCGGCATTGCCGCCGAGGCATACGCACCGTCGCCGCCCACCGCCACCAACTTCCAGGACTACCGGCAGTCCGGCTTCGAGGCCGCGGTGAATGACAGCGTCTCGACGTTCAGCCTGGACACGGACCGCACTTCCTGGCAGCTCGCCCTCAACTGGGCCCGCTCCGGCCACCGCGTCGACCCCGACTCCGTCCGCGCCGAGGAGTGGATCAACGCCTTCAGCTACGGCTACGAGCTCCCGGACCACGACGACTCCTTCGCCATCTCCACGGACGTCGTCCCGCACCCGCTGAACTCCGGCATGCACCTGGTGCGCGTCGGCTTCCAGGCGCCCGAGTTCCGCGACAGCGCGCCCCTCAACGTGACCCTCGTCCTCGACGCCTCCGGCTCCATGGCCGACGGCAACCGCGTCGCCATCGCCCGTGAGGCCGCCGAGGCCATCCGCCAGAGCCTGCGCGGCAAGGACCGCATCGCCGTCGTCCAGTTCACCAACGGCGTCGTCCACGACCTCACCGTGCGCCACACCCGCGCCGACGACCGCGACGTGCGCGGCTCCATCGACCAGCTCCGCCCGCGCGGCTCCACCAACGTGCAGGCCGGCCTCGACCTCGGCGTCCGGCTCGCCGACCGCGCCCGCCGCGACCGGCCCGACGCTCACAACTACATCATTCTCATGTCAGACGGCGTGGCCAACGTCGACGCCACGGACCCCTTCGCCATCCTGGAGTCGGCCTACGACCGCGACGCCTCCAACCCCCTGCGCCTGATCACCATCGGCGTCGGCATCAACAACTACAATGACGTGCTGCTGGAGCAGCTTGCCCAGCACGGCAACGGCTGGTACCGCTACCTGAGCAACGTCAACCAGGCCCGCGCTACCTTCAGCCGCGACAGCTGGCTGCCCCTCTCCATCCCCTTCGCAGACCAGACCCGCGCGCAGGTGCGCTGGGACCCCGCCGTCGTCGAGTACTGGCGGCTCGTGGGCTACGAGAACCGCATCACCTCCGACGAGTCCTTCACGCAGGACCGCAAGGAGTTCGCGGAGATCCCCATGGGCGCAGCCACCACCGTCTTCTATGAGGTCCAGCTCCGCCCGACCGCGCAGATCAACCCCACGGTGCGCCAGCACCTGGGCGAGGTGCAGCTGCGCTGGGTCACCCCGGTCGAGGGCCGCTCCAACCAGCAGTCGCAGACGCTGTCGGCAACCGCCGGCCGCCCCGGCGACCCGCAGAACGCGGCGCTCCTCGACTTCGGTGCCCTCGTCGCCCTGGCGGCCGACCGCTACGCCAGCCTGCCCCAGCTCGAGGGCGGCAACGCCGGGTTCGTCCAGCGCGACCTTCAGACCATCTACGACCGGCTCATCCCGCTGGGCGGCGAGCTGGGCGGCCTGAACTCTTATCAGGACTTTGTCTTCATGCTGGAGACCCTGAACGGAGGCCTCCCCGCCTACCCGGAGCAGGGTTCCGGCTACAGCAGATAGGGCCACCTCATGGCTGCACGGGCCCCGCGCTCTGCGGGGCCCGTGCCTTTATTCGCTCACGGGATATTGCACAGCCGCCTGATGTCAATTGTGGTATAAGTGCGCCGGTTAGTAGAATGGACTCATGGGAAACCGTTCCGGGTCGCACGCGCCGTTTCTGCCGCTGCTCCATGACGCCATGGAGCAGCCCGGCATGATGTCCGAGGACACCCTCAACGAGCTCGCCGCCGCCCTCCGCATCGCCCCCGCCTACGTTCACCAGGCGGCGTCCTTCTACCACTACTCCAACCTCGGCAAGGACCATCTGCTCCGCGAGGGCACATGCGGCGGCCCCGCCTGCTGCCTGCCGGGCGTCGGCGTCGGCCGGGGCACGCCCGGCGAGGGCATCGCCTGCCCTGGCCTCTGCGACCAGGCCCCGGCCTCGTTCGCGGACGGCCTCTTCCGCGGCACGGCCGCCGACCCCTTCCTCCCGCCCCCGCCCGCCGCGAGCGTCGATGGCGTCGAGGAGGTTCTCTTCCGCGACATCCGCACCCCCGGCCTGCGCTCGCTCGACGGCTACCGCGCCGCCGGCGGCTACGCGCAGCTCCGCCGCCTCGTCGAGACGGACGCCGCCGATGCGCTGGAGACCCTGCGGGCGAGCGGCCTGCTGGGCCGCGGCGGCGCCGGCTTCCCCCTCGCCGCCAAGTGGCAGGCCGTCCGCGACACCCCCGGCGAGCGCAAGTACGTCGTCTGCAACGCCGACGAGGGCGAGCCCGGCACCTTCAAGGACCGTCCCCTCCTCCACCGCAACCCGCACCTGCTCATAGAGGCCATGGCCATCGCGGGGCACATCGTCGGCGCATCGGCCGGCGTCATCTACCTCCGCTACGAGTACCCGGAGGCGTACGGCGTCTTGAACGAGGCCATCGCCGAAGCGGAGGCCGCGGATGTGCTCGGCGGCTTTGACTTGCAGGTGGCGCGCGGCCTCGGCTCCTACGTCTGCGGCGAAGAGACGTCGCTGCTGAACTCGCTGGAGGGACTCGTGCCCTGGCCCCGCGAGCGCCCGCCCTTCCCGACGCAGAAGGGGCTGTGGGGCCTGCCAACCGTCATCAACAACGTGGAGACCTTCTGCGCCGTGCCCTTCATCCTGGAGCGCGGCGCCGACTGGTACCGTTCGCTTGGCCGCGGCGAGAGCGCGGGCACGAAGCTCTACTCCGTCAGCGGCCGCGTCTCCCGCCCCGGCCCCTACGAGCTCCCCCTCGGCGCTACGGCCCGCGAGCTCATCGAGGGCGCGGGAGGCGGCGCGCTGCCCGGCCGCACGATCAAGGGCTACACCCTCGGCGGCATCTCCGGCGGCCTGCTCGCCGCCGAGCACCTCGACATGCCCCTCGACTACGCCGCGCCACGCCAGCACGGCTTCGCCCTCGGCTCCGGCGGCGTAGTCGTCTTCGACGACGCCTGCTGCGTCGTGGACCTCGTCCGCACCTGCATGCTCTTCTACGAGGCCGAAAGCTGCGGGAAGTGCTTCCCCTGCCGCGTCGGCACCGTCCGCCTCCGCGAGCGCCTCGACGCGCTGACGGGCCGCGCGGAGCCGAGCGGCAAGCTGATGGATGAGTTCGACGAGATCGGCTCCGCCATGTCCGCCAACTCGGCGTGCGGGTTGGGACAGGCGGCTCCCCTGGTATTGCACGGTCTGGTACGATTCTTCAACGAGGAATTGCAAGCCCACAGGCAGGGTGTGTGTCCCGCCGGGGTCTGCCACTTCCTGTAGCGGCAGGGCCCCGCGGGGGCGGGGCCGGGGAGAGCTGCAATGAGCATCACGGCAACCATCGACGGCAAGTCGATAGAGGTCCAGGAGGGTGAGTCCATCCTGGAGGCGGCGCGCCGCTGCGGCGCCGAGGTCCCGACGCTCTGCTATGACTCCCGCGTCGACCCCTCCGCAAGCTGCCGCATGTGCGTCGTCAAGGTCGAGGGCCGCCGCCTCCCCGTCGCCTCCTGCGCCCACGCCCTGCAGGAGGGTATGAACGTCGTCACGGCCGACGACGATCTGGAGGAGAACCGCCGCACCATCCTGAAGCTCGTCCTCTCCGAGAACCCCACGGAGGAGTGCCGCTCCTGCATCGAGCGCGGCCCCTGCGAGCTCCACTCGCTGGCCGGCGACTACGGCGTCGCGACCGACTACTACGACGGCGCAATCAGCGGCCGCATCCCCGAGGACTCCAACCCCTTCATCGCCCGCGACTACTCCCAGTGCATCCTCTGCTACCGCTGCACGCGCGTCTGCAACGAGCTGGAGCAGGCCCACGCCATCATCCCGGAGGGCCGCGGATTCGAGACCAACATCGTCGCGCCCTTCCACGAAAGCCTGCTGGGCAGCAACTGCACCTTCTGCGGCCAGTGCATCCAGACCTGCCCCACCGGCGCGCTCATGGACAGGAAGATGCTCGGCAAGGCCAAGGCCGAGGACGTGACCAAGGTCCGCTCCATATGCCCCTTCTGCGGCACCGGCTGCGGCATCGAGCTCAACGTCGCCCACGGCGAGTTCATCGGCGTCACGCCCGATTGGAACGCGCCCGCCAGCGCGGGGTCGCTCTGCGTCAAGGGCCAGTTCGGCATCGACTTCATCAACAGCCCGGAGCGCCTCAAGACGCCGCTGGTCCGCCGCGACGGCGTCCTGCAGCCCGCCTCGTGGGACGAGGCCCTCGGCATCATCGTCGACAAGTTCCAGACGGTGAAGGCCGAGTCCGGCCCCGGCGCCTTCGCCCTCTGGAGCTCGGCCCGCGCGCCGTCCGAGGGCAACTTCCTCATGCAGAAGCTGGCGCGCGCCGTCATCGGCACCAACAACATCGACAACTGCTCGCGCACCTGACACGCCCCCACGATCGCCGGTATGGCGGTCATGGTCGGGCGGGGCGCGATGACCAACTCCATCGCGGAGCTGGAGAACGCCAAACTCATCCTCGCGACGGGCACCAACACCACGGAGACCCACCCCGTGCTCGCGCTGCGCGTCAAGCGCGCCGTCGCCCGCGGCGCCAAGCTCATCGTCGCCGACCCCCGCCGCATCGAGCTCACCGGCATGGCGGACCGCTGGATGCGTCTGCGCATCGGCACGGACATCCCCCTCTACAACGCCATGGCCCACGTCATCATCAAGGAGGAGCTCTATAACGCCGACTACGTCTCCCGCCGCACCGAGGGCTTCGAGGAGCTCAAGGACTTCGTGAAGGGCTACACGCCGGAGGTTGCGTCCAAGATCACCGGCGTCCCGGCGGAGGACATCATCGCGACGGCCCGCGACTACGCCACGGCGGGCAACGCCGCCATCATCTACACCCTCGGCATCACCGAGCACTCCTGCGGCGTCCATAACGTGCAGTCGCTGGCCAACCTCGGCCTCCTCTGCGGCTACTTCGGCATGGAGAGCGCGGGCGTGAACCCCCTGCGCGGCCAGAACAACGTGCAGGGCGCCGGCGACGCCGGCTGCACCCCCAACTACCTCCCCGGCTACCAGCGCATCAGCAACCGCGAGGCCCGCGAGGCCTGGGAGCGCGAGTGGGGCGTCGCCATCGACCCCAACCCGGGCAAGACCAAGATCACCATCCTCGACGAGATCCTCGAGGACAAGGTCCGCTGCGTCTACATCATGGGCGAGAACACCGCCGTGTCCGACGCCAACGTGCTCAAGACCCGCGCTGCCCTCGACCGGGTCGAGTTCCTCGTCGTGCAGGACATGTTCCTGACCGACACCGCCAAGATGGCCGACGTCGTCCTCCCCGCCGCCGCCTTCGCCGAGGTCGACGGCACCTTCTCCAACACCGAGCGCCGCGTGCAGCTCCTCAACAAGGCCGTCGAGCCGCCGGGCGAGGCCCGCGCCGACTGGGAGATCTTCCTCGACATCATCAACCGCATGGGCTACCCGCTCCACTACAACCACGCCAGCGAGGTCTGGGACGAGCAGGCGCGGAACTCGCCCATCCTGGCCGGCATCAACTATGACCGCATCCGGCTGGAGGGCATCCAGTGGCCGTGCCCCACCACCGACCACCCGGGCACGCCCTACCTGCACAAGGAGGAGTTCTTCTCCGAGAAGGGCTACTTCCAGCCCGTGCCGCACGTCGACCTCGCCGAGCCGCCCGACGAGGAGTACCCGCTCATTTTGACGACCGGCCGCCGCCGCCCGACGTACCACACCGGCACGCAGACGGGCCGATCCGAGGGCTTCGATCTGCTCGTCGCCCGCGAGGGCTTGGAGGTCCACCCGGACGACGCCGACGCCCTCGGCATCCAGGACGGCGACATGGTGGAGGTCGCCTCGCGGCGGGGCAGCGTCCGGCTGAACGCCATCATCACGGACAAATCGCCGGAGGGCGTCGTCTTCATGACCTTCCACTTCCCCGACGGCGTCCTCACCAACGTCCTCACAACGGACGCCCACGACCCGGTCACCGAAACGGCCGAGTTCAAGGCCTGCGCCGTCAAGGTCGCCAAGGTCACGGAGCCCAAGGAGGTCCCGGCGGGCGGGTAGCGGCCTTGGCGGGATAATGGGTTTCATGGGGAAGTGTCTGCCAAGGAACGTCGGAAACGGTGCCATAATTCTGTTGCTTGGTGATTGGTAGGCCCCTATTATCCAGACTTAGGATGAACGGCACACGGGGACCAACCTCCTTAGAGATCTGTGCAGGAGCCGGTGGTCAAGCCTTAGGCTTGGAGGCCGCTGGGTTTAGGCACGTTGCTCTGGTTGAACTTGACGAGTACGCATGTGCAACCTTACGGCGAAACAGGCCCTTCTGGAATGTGTTGCACATGGATGTGGAGCGGTTCAACGGACTGGATTATCAGGG
>JAPPNT010000044.1 GCA_028873745.1 Chloroflexota bacterium
GCCGACGCCCTCGGGCAACATCGTCGTCGCCGAGTTCGGACCCTACCCCGGCGAGGTCGGCTCGAAGGGCTCGAACTTCGTGGAGCAGGACCCGGCCTACTGGATCAATACCGATCCCCTGACCATCGACGGCCTGCAGGGCGAGGTGGTGCTGGTCGACTTCTGGACGTACACGTGCGTCAACTGCATCCGCACGCTCCCCTACCTGCGCGACTGGCACGAAAAGTACGGCGACATCGGCCTGACCATCGTCGGCGTGCACACGCCGGAGTTCGAGTTCGAGCGCCTGCGCGAGAACGTCGAGGAGGCCGTCGCCGAGTTCGACATCGGGTGGCCTGTCGTCCAGGACAACGCCTACGCCACGTGGCAGGCCTACCACAACCAGTTCTGGCCCGCCAAGTACCTCCTCGACAAGGACGGCATCATCCGCTTCACGCACTTCGGCGAGGGCGCCTATCTCGAGACGGAGGCGGAGATCCGCAACCTGCTCCTGGACGCGGGCGTCTCCCTGGCCGGCATCCCCACGGGCACCGACGCGGGGCCGGAGTTCGACCCGCGCGCCCTCGTCAACGACTACGACACTGGGCAGACGCGGGAGCTCTACGCCGGCCTTCGCCCGCAGTTCCTGGCGCGCATTCCCTACCTCCTGCAGCCGGAGATTTACAGCGCCACCCCCGGCGATCCCGTGACCTTTGAGGACCCCGGCGAGCACCAGAACCACTACCTGTACTTCCACGGTCAGTGGATACCTGAACAGGAGAGTGCAAGGCATGCCAGGGAGACGGAGGACCTGGAGGACTACGTGGCGCTGCGCTTCAACGCCAAGAGCGTCAACGCGGTGATGGAGATAGACGAGGAGTCATACCGCGTCTACGTAACGTTGGACGGCCAGCCCGTCCCCGAGGCAGACTGGGGCCTGGACATGCAGCAGGACGAGGAAGGCGGCACGTACATCCTCGTCGACAAGGACCGAATGTACCGGATAATCGAGTCGTCCGAGTACAGCACACATGAGTTGAAGCTCAGCTCCAACTCCGACCAGTTCACGCTCTTCGCGTTTACGTTTGGATCTTACCCCTCCGGCCCGTAGCCGGGTGGGCGCATTTCCGGGAGGAAGCATGGTCAACGCCGCCCGAGTTCTCCTCATCGCCGTGGCGCTCGCCGTCTTGCTGGCCGTCGCCTGCAACGGCAGCGGCGACCCGGAGCCCGCAGCCCCCGCTCCTGCGCCTTCCGAAGCTGCACAGGACCCGGCTGCATCCGGCGCTTCCGGCGACGGCGGCCCAGAGCTGAACGGCATCCTGGCGACCAAGGACCTCGGCGTCGGGGAGAACCGCGTCTCCTTCCTGCTTACCAGCCCCAGGGCGCTGATCAAGGTGCCCTCGGCGACGGTGACGTCGGTGAACCTGAGCGTGCCGGACACCACGGTCGAGACCGCGACGGCCGAGTTCTTCCTCTGGCCCTTCGGCTCCCGCGGCAACTATGTGACCGACATGACCTTCGACCGGCCCGGCGAGTGGCGGCTGGACGTCGAGGTGACGGAGGAGGACGGCTCCGTCAGCCGCGCCGAGATCCCGCTGACCATCGCGGCGCGCAGCCACACGCCGTCCTTCGGCGACGCGCCGCCGAGCGCCGGCAACAAGACCGCCCGGGACGTCGGCACGCTGGCGGAGCTGACCACCGATTCAACGCCCGACCCTGACTTGTACGCGCAGACCATCGAGGAGGCGCTTGGCGAGGAGAGGCCCCTCGTGCTGGTCTTCGCGAGCCCGGCGCTGTGCACCAGCCCGACGTGCGGGCCGCAGGTGGACACGGTGGCGGAGTTGAAGGAGCAGTACAAGGGCCAGGCCGGCTTCATCCACGTCGAGGTCTACGACAACCCGGCGGACATTCAGGGCGACCTCGACCGTGCCCAATACTCGCCGCTCGTGGAAGAGTGGGGCCTGTCGGCCCAGACCGGCTACCTGAACGAGTCCTGGGTCTTCATCTTCGACGCAGCCGGCGCGCTCACGTCCAAGTACCAGGGCTACGCAAGCATCGACGAGCTCACGAAGGGGCTGGAGGCCGTGCTGTAGGCCGAGGCCGCGTTCTGTCTCGCCAGGCGCCCGGCGTGACGTCTCCAGCGGTGGCCATGTGCGTTCCCGCAACCGGTAGTGAGGCTGCGATGACCATTCCTGACGGCTACAGCGACATCCCCAGCGGCAAGACCGTCGCGGTGGTGACGCACCTGCAAATGTTCCAGCGGCCGCCAGCCCGCCCCGAGCGCTTCGAGGCGTCGTGGACGCTCCGCAAGCTCGACGCTCCTGACCCCGACTGGTACCGCGCCCTCTTCCGCCGCATCGGCGAGAACTGGCTGTGGTTCTCGCGTCTCCAGACAAGCGACGATGAGCTCCGCGGCATCTTCAGCAATCCCCTCTACGAGGCGTACGTGTTCGAGGCGCAGGGACGGGAAGAAGGACTGTTGGAGTTGGACTTCGCCGTTGAAGGCGAATGTAACCTTAGCTTCTTCGGCCTCACGCCGCCGATGATCGGACGTGGCGCAGGCCGGTGGATGATGAACCGCGCGCTTTCGATGGCATGGGAGCGGCCCATCCGCCGCCTGTGGCTGCACACCTGCACCCTGGACCACCCCGACGCTCTGGCCTTCTACGTCCGCTCCGGCTTCACGCCCTATCAAAGGCAGATAGAGGTCGCCGACGACCCGAGGGCAACCGGCCTGCTGCCAAAGACCGCCGCGCCACACGTGCCGATGCTGTGAGGCTGCCGGGTGTCACCTCGCTCCCTACTCCCACAACGCCCGCCGAAGCCCTGCCCCGAGGCTGTTCCTTCTGCTGATGACTGCATCTTCCTAACTCGTGATTTCGGTTCTCGCTTGCGTCGTCGCGGAGTGAGAGTAACCTATGAAATCAAGTGTGCTATAGTGACTCGGCTAGGGAGCGGGAAACCCGCACCTTGTGCGTTTCTGGGCTAACTGTGGCCTCCCGGCCCCTGTTGGAACTGCTGTGTGGCGTCAAAAACTGGAAGTAGATGTGACTAACCTCGGCAGATTTCATACTCCCTGCCGGCATTCTCGTTCCTTCATCTTCGCCTCATTGCTGGCAACGGCGTTGGCCCTGGTGGAGGGACTCGCGTGCGTCAGCCCCAAACTCGCGCCCGAGGAGATGCCGCTCGCCGGGGAAATCCTAGCGTCCTCGGCTGCTGCGATGAACGCTGTTCAGACCGGCAGCGTGCTCATAACGCGCGTGGGTGTCATTGAGGGCCAGGGAAAACTAAGGGAGACTCGACTCGTAGTTGAAGGCGAGTTCATTGCCCCATTCCGAAGCAGGTATACAGCGAGGCAGACAGGCGACCCAGGCGACATAGATGTCAGTGTGATCTCAATTAATTCAGACTCATTCGTGTTGGATGCTGGCACAGGCGAATGGAAACGGGGACAGGATCCACTGCGGCTTGTAGATTGGCTGAGGCACCTAGGCGCAGTGGACCTGCATCCAACCACGCAGAGGCGTGCCTTCGACAAAATATTGCTACGCGAGGAAATCTTGAATGGCGATCGAGTCTATTATCTGAAGCTAGACTTACCCATCAGTGTTGCCGGACGCGTTGTCGCCGATGCTCGAATGGCAATCGATTCGGCCATATCCGACGTCACGATAGAGCTATGGATCGGCGTCGAGGACTTCCTCTTACACAGGCTCACTACCAAGTACGAGGCCAATCTGAGGGCGGAAGGGGAGACAATCACGGAGCGTAGGGAGATGAACTTCAGTAGACTCAATGGGATGGTGGAAATCAACCTCCCGGAAGTCGATCATGTAGGCGGAGTCTTGGCGACTGATGACCACGGGGATGAGCATACGTCTGCCACGGTGATGTCGCCCGGTGACGTTGTAGAGGGAGTTACGGAATACCTCCATGATTACGACTATTTTTCGTTCCGGGCCCAAGCCGGAAAGAGCTACCGTATAGTTCTTTCCAGCGAGAGGAGAGGGTCCTTCATTCTGGGATTGGTGAGCCCTAGCGGCGTGGATGACGCCATAGCCGCATTCAACTATCGGGGACAGGATCTGGCATTGACGTTCGAGGCCTCTTCATCAGGAGAGTACTATGTGAATGTGCACGATTGGTCCGGATATACGCTCCCTTACACGTTGAGCCTGACTTAAACAGGCACTCTAACCTACTCCCACAGCGCCCGGCGCAGCCCCTGCCCCCACGCCTCCGCCGCGTCCGCCAGCGCGACGTTGACCTGCCGCCCGATGCGCACCCTGTCGCCACCCGTGCGGCCGAGGCGCAGCACGGGCACACCATGCCGCGACGCCAGCCGCCGCAGCGCCGCCACACGCTCCGGCGGCAGCGAGACGACGATGCGCGACGGCGCCTCGCCGAAGAGCGCGGCGTCCCATCGGCCCTCGGCCCTCGCGGTGACCGACACGCCCACGCCGCCGATGACGCACGACTCCGCCACGGCAACTGCGAGGCCGCCGTCGCTGCAGTCGTGGGCGGAGGAGAGCAGGCCGCGGCGGATGGCGTCGCGGCAAACCCGCTGCACCCGCGCCTCCAGGTCCATGTCGAGCGTCGGCTGTCCGGCGACGACGCCGTGCAGCGCTTCCAGCGCTTCACTGCCCGCCAGTGTCGCCGCGTCGCCGTCGAGAGACGCGGTGCCCAGCAGCAGGACGACGTCGCCCTCGTCCCGGAACCCCGCGCCGCAGTGCCGCGACACGTCGTCCAGCAGGCCCAGCGCTCCAACGACGGGCGTCGGGTAGATGGCCTGCTGCTCGCCCTCGTTGTACAGGCTGACGTTGCCGCTGACGACGGGGACGCCCAGGGCGCGGCAGGCGTCGGCCATGCCTTTGATGCACTCCTCCAGCTGGAAGTACACCTCCGGCCGCTCCGGGTTGCCGAAGTTCAGGCAGTCGGTCAGCGCGATGGGTTCCGCGCCCACGCACGAGACGTTGCGGCACGCCTCGGCGACGGCGAGCTGCCCGCCGACGAAGGGGTCCAGCCACGTCATGCGGCTGTTGCCGTCGGTGGAGGCCGCGATGCCGCGCCGCGTCGCCGGGCCGCCGTAGCCCTCCCGCAGGATGAGCACCGCGGCGTCGCCCCGCCCCGGCGCGACAACGGTGTTGGCCTGCACCTGCTGGTCGTACTGCCGGTAGACGCCCGAGCGGCTCGCGATGTTGGCCGAGCCCAGCAGCCGCAGCAGTGCCTCAGACGGCGACACCTCCGGCAACGGCAGCGCCGAAAGGTCGACGCGCTGCGCCGCTGCCGTCTCGTCGGACAGTGTGCCGGAGAGCCGGTAGCGCGGCGCGTCCACGAGGTGCTCGACGGGGACGTCGGCGTGCGGCGCGCCCGCGTCGTGGATGCGGACGGTGGCGTCGTCCGTCACCGTGCCGATGACGTTCGACGTCAAGTCCCACCTGTCGAAGACCGTGCGTACGGCGTCCTCGAAGCCGGGCCGGACCAGCAGCAGCATGCGCTCCTGCGACTCCGACAGCATGACCTCGTACGGGTTCATGGCGGACTCGCGGCGCGGCACCTGCGAGACGTCGAGGAGCAGCCCGCGGCCGCCCTTGCTGACGCACTCGACGGAGGCGCTCGTGAGGCCCGCCGCGCCCAGGTCCTGCATGCCGGCGATGCCCTCCGGGCACGTCTGCAGCGCCTCCAGGCACGCCTCTATGAGCACCTTCTCCAGGAAGGGGTTGCCCACCTGCACCGTCGTCCGCAGCTCCTGCGTGTCCTCCAGCGTCTGCGAGGCGAGTCCCGACGCGCCGTGGATGCCGTCGCGTCCCGTGTCCGCCCCGACGAGCAGCAGCAGGTCGCCGGGGCCGGAGGGAATGGCCCGCACCAGGTTGTCGGTGCGGACGACGCCGATGCACATGGCGTTGACGAGCGGGTTGTCGTCGTAGCAGGGCGAGAAGGTGATCTCGCCGCCCACGTCCGGCACGCCAATGCAGTTGCCGTACCACGAGATGCCCTCGACGACGCCGTGGAAGAGCCGCCGGGTGCGCGTGGACTCGGCCGGCCCGAAGCGCAGCGAGTTCAGCAGCGCGATGGGCCGCGCGCCCATCGCGAGGATGTCGCGCACGATGCCGCCGACCCCCGTCGCCGCGCCCTGGAACGGCTCCACGGCCGACGGGTGGTTGTGGGACTCGATTTTGAACACGACGGAGAGCCCGCCACCCACATCGACCACGCCGGCGTTCTCGGCGCCGGGGGAGACCAGCACCCGCGGGGAGTCGCTGGGGAACAGGCCGAGGAGCGGGCGCGAGTGCTTGTACGCGCAGTGCTCGCTCCACAGCGCACCGAAGAGGCCCAGCTCCAGCGCGTTGGGCTCGCGGTCCAGGCGGTCGACGATGGCCTGGTACTCCTGCGGGCTGAGCGCGATCTCCCTGAGGGTTTCCGGGTCGACGGGCACGGGTACCTCCGGCGTGGCAAAAACGGTTGGACCGGGGCGTGCGAGGGTACAAAAAGAAAGTAGCAACCGGCCTTGGGGCAGTCAAGCAGTTGCGGTATTGCCTTTCCCGAAAGGCCCATGTAGTATGAAAAACCGCAAAGGGCGTAGCGTACTAGGGTTGACGCTTGCCAGTTTATGCGCTATTCTGCCCTGCGGTTGTGTAGGAGTGGACTCCGCACATACACAGTCGACGATTCTTTAAAGTCGAGACCCGGTTCGTATCTTGGAATATCGGCAAGGAGGCTTGCGGTGCGCACACCTAGCTTTTCCCGGCAGAGTATTGGACGTATTGGACCTCGGCTTCTCCTGAGCTTGACTCTGGCGTTGACCCTCCTGTTCGCCACCGCGAGCAGCGTATTCGCCGACGGGCATGAAGGCACGTTGCCCGCCTCGGGCGGCACTGTGGAGTTCGCCAGCGGCGTCTCCATCAAGACGCTCGACGGCGCTTCCAGCAGCGACGTCACTGTCACCTTCGAGGCCCTCGAGGGTGACGCGGTCCCTGGCGATGCCCCGGAGGGCTCGTCGCTGGGCTCGCTGGTCTTCTCCCTCGATGCGGGCGGCACGGTGCTCTCCCAACTGGCGGAGATCACCATCCCGTATACCGCGGCGGACGTGGAAGCTGCCGGCGGCAGGGATGATAGGGTTAGCGTCTACCGTTGGAGTCCCGTAAGTGGAACGTGGAACGAGGTTTTGTCTGGCATACAGGACATTATCTACAAGACGATTACCGTCTCTGATACAGCCCTTGATGGCACGTACGCCATCGTCAACACTCCTCCGGCGGACGCCCCTGAGGCAACGCCCACGCCCACGGTAGAGGCGACGCCCGTAACGCCGGAAGCCACCCCGCCTCCAACCGGCGGCATCGGCGTCAGCAACAGCCTGATGATGGGCCTGGCCCTCCTGGGCATGCTCTTCCTGGTGAGCGGCGGCTACGTCCTGGCTCGCAGCCGGACCCGCTAGTCACTCCAAGCTCGAAATGAGAAGAGCCCCCCAAAACGGGGGGGCTCTTCCTTTTGGCTGAACAACTCCCGGTCTGGTCCTGTCATGGCGGCGGGTACGAGGAATCGCGCCGCCGTACGAGCCTACTCGGGTTCGTAGGTCAGCGGCTTCCCGGACGGCAGCACGCCGAGGGCGACAAGCTCGGTGTCGTCGCCCGTGAGGGCGAAGCGGCGCATTGTTGCCGCGACGTTATCGGCGGGCGTTTCCATGCGTCCAGCGCTCGTCACCGGCGCCTCATGGCTAGCTGCGGTACCGGTGCCTGCCCTCGACGCGGTCCCGGTTCAGCTTCCGGTTCAGGTGCAACCCGTCCAGCACGAACTCCGCGCCCGACGCGAAGAGCGCCTCCTGCTTCGCCGGGTCGATGCCGAAGCGCTGGAGCATGGGCGCCAGCCCGCCCTCGGCGCCAAGCCGCTCCGAGTAGGCGAAGGACGGGACCTCGCTGCCGGTCTCGACCTCCAGCCCCTCCTCGAAGCGGATCTGCAACTCAATGAAGTCGTCCGTGTCGAAGTGCCGGTTGAACACGTTAAGGACGGCCTTCTTGGTGAGCTCGTCCACCAC
Organism: Chloroflexota bacterium; assembly: GCA_028873745.1. Classification (GTDB taxonomy): domain Bacteria; phylum Chloroflexota; class Dehalococcoidia; order Lucifugimonadales; family UBA1127; genus UBA1127. The sequence continues at coordinate 8,015 of JAPPNT010000044.1, forward strand.
GCGCCCCTCGCGCCCGTCCTCGACGGTCTCCAGCTCCAGCTTGCCGAGAGTGGAGGCGATGATGAAGGGCAGGTCCGACACGCGGGGGACCGCCTGGGATTCGTTGTAGCGGATCGCGCGGCGCAGCGCGCACGCGGCCAGCGTCTCGTAGTTGGCGATGGAGACCCGGACGGAGACGCCCGAGCGCTGGTTGATGTCCGCGCTCTTGCGGGCCAGCGCCGTGAACTCCCCGACGATCTCCGACATGAAGTCGGGTACGACGACGGCCTCCTCCGTATCGGCGAAGCGGGAGCGCTCCTGATCGATGATGGTGACCTCCTCCTCCACGCTCCGGGGGTAGTGGGTGCGGATGAGGGCGCCGTACCGGTCCTTGAGCGGTGTGATGATGCGGCCGCGGTTGGTGTAGTCCTCCGGGTTCGCGCTCGCCACGACGAAGATGTCGAGCGGCAGGCGGACGCGGTGGCCGCGGATCTGGATGTCGCGCTCCTCCATCAGGTTGAAGAGCCCCACCTGGATGCGCTCGGCCAGGTCCGGGAGCTCGTTGATGCAGAAGATGCCGCGGTTGGCGCGGGGAATGAGGCCGAAGTGGATGGTCAGCTCGTCGGACAGGTACCGCCCCTCGGCCACCTTGATGGGGTCGATCTCGCCGATGAGGTCCGCCACCGAGATGTCCGGCGTCGCCAGCTTCTCGGCGTACCGCTGGTCTCGCGGGAGCCAGTCGATCTCGAGGTCGTCACCCTCCTCGGCGAGCCGCGTGCGGCAGGCGAGGCAGATTGGGTCGAAGGGGTTGTCGTTGATCTCGCACCCGCGCACCACCGGCGTCTCCTCGTCGAGGAAGGCCACCAGGCTGCGGATGATGCGCGACTTGGCCTGTCCGCGCTCGCCCAGGAAGATGATGTCCTGCCCGGCGAGGATGGCGTTCTCCACCTGCGGGATGACCGTGTCCTCATACCCCATGACGCCGGGAAACAGGGCGCCGCCCTCACGCATGCGGGCCATCAGGTTCTGGCGGATCTCCTCCCGGACGGGCAGCACCCGGTAGCCGGACTTGCGGAGCTCGCCGAGGGTGGTCGCCTTCTGCGCGTCAGCCATGCATGCCTCCTGGAATGCGTGGTGGGCTGTGTATCGTTGGAAGGTGTATCAGTCTTGCATCGGCAGGAGAGCGTGTCAACCAAGGGAGCGCCCTGCGAGAAGGCCCTTGAAAGATGCCTGCTCCCAAATGTCCCCGACGCGTGATATGGCCGCGCAATCCCTTGTAATGCCGCAAGGGCAAGTGCCACAATGAAGTATGGCCTGTTCCGTGGATGCTGTTTCCGCTGAACAGGCATGATTTATGCCGTTCAAGTTGACATCAGCCCACATCCCTTAGCCGGGGCCGCACCTTCGCCGTAGCCGCCGGAAGTTAAGGAGCTGTATGGAGCGGATCTTGAGGCCGGCCGCACTGGTCCTGTTCGTCGCGCTGATGGCGGCAGTCCTGGCGGGTTGCGAGTCCGAACCCACGCCCACCCCGGTCCCGGAGCCCACCGTCCCCGCCGTGCCAACAGCCGCTCCCGATCCGACCGCCATTGCGACGATGACGCCGCCGGCAACCCCGGATCCCACGCCTACTTCGGTCCCCGCACCGCAGCCGACTCCGACGCCTGCACCGGTCGTCACCACGCCTGAGCCCACACCCACGCCGCCCGTCGTCGAGGTCACGCCGGAGCCGGTGGTAGAGGTTCCATTTCCCCACCACCCCCCGGTCCGTCGGGGCGCCCCTTACAAACGGAATACCGTAAAAAACAGCCAAAAACA
>JAPPNT010000151.1:0-5589 GCA_028873745.1 Chloroflexota bacterium
CGCGGGCCGCCTCGTTCATCCGGGCGGCGGTGACCGCCTCGTAGCGCGCCTCGTACAGCGCTGGCCGGATGTTGTCGCCCATGCCCCCGTCGACGGCCGCGTACGTCCGCACTCCCGGTATCTCCTTGATGCTCCCGACCGTGTACAGCGCGACGCCCGCCGGCCCGACCACCGACCGGCCCGGCTCCACCGTCATCGACGGCAGCGGCAGGTTGTGCCGCTCGCACCCCTCGTGCAGCGCCGCGACGATGGCCCCCGCGTAGTCCGCAGGCGCCGGCGCCCGCTGGTGCCGCAGGTACGGGATGGCGAAACCGCCGCCGGGGCTCAGCTCCCGCAGTTCCAAGCCCTCCTCACGGAACTGGGCCGCAAACTCGAGCACTACCCCCATCGCGTCCACGTACGGCTCCAGCTCGAAGATCGGCGAGCCCAGGTGGAAGTGCAGGCCCATGAGCTGCAGGTGCGGGCAGTCCAGCGTCCGGCGCAGCGCCTCGGCGGCCTGCCCGTTGCCGATGTTCAGCCCGAACTTGCTGTCCGCGATGCCCGTCGTCGTCTTGGCGTGGGTGTGAGGGTCGATGCCCGGAGTGACGCGCAGCAGCACCGGCTGCGCGACGCCGCGCTCCGCCGCCAGCCGCTCCAGCAGGTCGATCTCGTGCAGGTTGTCGACGACGATGCGCCCGATCTTGGCGTCCAGCGCGTCGGCAAGCTCCTGCGCCGACTTGTTGTTGCCGTGCAGGTAGACGCCCTCCGGCGGCACGCCCGCCGCCATCGCGACGGCCAGTTCGCCGCCCGACACCACGTCCAGCCCCAAGCCCTCCTCTGCCATCAGCCGCGCCAGCGCCGGCCCAATGTACGCCTTCGACGCGTACACCACCCGCGTGTCGCTGTGCAGCGACTTGAACGCCTCGGTGAACGACCGGCACCGGTTCCGCAGCGTGTCCTCGCACAGCACGTACAGCGGCGTCCCGTACTCGGCGACAAGGTCCGCCGCATCGCACCCGCCGATGCTGAGCCGCCCGGCTGCGTTGACCTCGGCGGTGTCCGGGAAGACGTGGGCCAATTGGGAAAAGTCCATCGTGTGTCCTTTTGATGTGAATTGGATCGGGGCAACGCCCACGAGGGTATTCTACCCTGCCTCAAGCCTCTCGCGAATCTCCCGCCCCCGCGCGTACGCTGGCATTTCGTACGGATGCGAGCGGGCGTCGCGAAGGTGCCGAGGCCGGTAGCGCCAGAGGTAGCGAGCGAGGAAGGGCCACCAGCCCATCGACGCTTGCTGCTCCACGTGGAAGAGCTCGTGGCCCATCAGCACCGTCCAGCCGAGCGATCCTTCGGGCGGGGCGCGCTTCGTCAGGTGCACCGAGCCGTTGATGGTGACCGCGTGGTTCCCGTTCAGCCCGAACAGCCACCCGAAGAACGACCCTCGCAGGACGGGCACCCCGGCCATCAGATCGTCCGGGTACCACGGACGCAGAGCGGCCCTCACCTCGCCGGAGAGGACCGCCCGCGTTGCCATGGTCAGTTTTTCCCGTCGTGTTGGGCGGGGCCTAGAGCATCCCCCGGACCTCGTCCATCTCCTCGTCGGTCAGGTGCCACTCGGCGGCCCTGGCGTTGGCCGTCACTTGTTCGGGCTTCGTAGCGCCCGCGATGACGCTCGGCACCACCGGGCTGCCGAGGAGGTAGGCGAAGGCAAGCTCGGCGACGGAGTGCCCCCGCTCGCCGGAGAAGCTCTGGAGGTTGCCCAGCAGGCTCCAGTTCGCGTCCGTCATGTAGCGATTGCCCATGTTGGGCGACCCCGCGAAGCGGGTGCCCTCCGGCGGCGCCTCGCCCTGCGTGTACTTGCCCGTGAGGAATCCGCTGGCCAGCGGGAAGAAGGGGACAACGCTGACGCCGTAGCGCTCGGATACGGGTGCGATCTCCCGCTCCACGTCGCGGACAAGCAGGCTGTACTCGTTCTGGATGCAGCAGTACTCGTACAGGTTGCCCGCGCGCGCCGCCCAAATGGCCTCAACCAGTTGCCACGCCGTGTAGTTGGAGCAGCCCAGATAGCGCACCTTGCCGCTGTGGACGAGGTCGTCCAGCGCGCGCGCCGTCTCCTCGATGGGCGTGTCGTTGTCCCAGCGGTGCATGTAGAACAGGTCGATGTAGTCGGTGTCCAGGCGCTTCAGGCTCAGCTCCACCTGCTGCATGATGTGGTGGCGCGACGCGCCGCGCTGGTTCGGGCCCGTGATGGGCGTCCCTGGCGGGCCGAGGCCAGCGCCGGCCTTCGTCGCGATGATCATGTCGTGGCGGTGCTCCTTGCCCAGCCGACGGTACTCCATGCAGTCCTCCCGTTGTGTTTGATCCAAGCACACAGCTACTCTCGCCGTTCACTCAGAGGGAAATCGAAGAGCGAACGGCGAGAGTATGCGTCACTCGATTGCTTTGGGTTGCGACACGCTACGCGACAGCGCTAGACCCACTCGCCGAAGCCCATGGCGCAGCCGTTGCCCGCCTCCGTCCGGTAGCAGGGCACGTAGTCGATCAGGTCCATGGTCTGGCCCATGACGGACATGACGCCCGCCAGCGCAATCCAGTTCTTGATCTCGGACGTGCCGGCGCGGAACCGCTCGTCCGGGTAGTCCAGCAGCTTCTCCGTGTCGCCCGTCTTCAGCCCCTCGATGATGCGGTAGTCGATGTCCTCCTCGATTACCGTGTGGCTCAGCCCGCCTGACGCGAAGACCGCCACGCGCTTCGGGCTGTCCCAGTCCTGGATCGCCCTGCCGATGGCCTGCCCGAACTTGTAGCAGCGGGCGGCCGAGGGAGCGTTCGGCGGGTAGTAGGTGTTCACCATCACGGGTACGTTGGGGATAGCCTTGTTGTCCATCAGCCGCCGGTAGAAGTAGTAGAAGGCGTGGCCGATGTTGCCCTCGCTGCGCGACACCGGCAGCTTGTTGGAGCGGGCGATATCAAACTCCGACGCCACCAAGCCTTTGATCAGGTGCATCCCAAGCTCGGCGTCCGTCGGCTGCGAGACCGGCTCGGCCGGGTGGTTGCCGACCACAGGGTCTGTGTACGACTGGGGTCCGCCGCCGCGGTGCCGCGCCACGTCGTCCACACTCTCGCCGTGGTAGATGGCGAAGGTGGGCATGTGGTCGTCCTGGAAGAGCTCGTGCTGGTCGTCGCCGAGGATAACGCACACGTCCGGGGCGACCCGCCGGTAGGTCTCGCCCAAGTGGGCGATGGCCCGCTGGCAGGCGTCGAAACGCGCTTGGAAGGTCTCCTCGGACAACTCCTTCTCAAAGTGGTCACTCGCCCGAAGCTCCGCCAACTCGCCGTAGGTGTACGTGTTGCCGTTGAACCAGTGCTCGTTCTGCGTGCGCGACCGGTCGCCGTACTCGCGCCACTTGGCCGGCAGCATCTCCAGCTGCGGCGCATGCGATGAGGCCATGCCCAAGACTATCTCTGCCATAACAAGACTCCTCTCTCCCCCCGGTGCTTGCGAGGGATTATATACCCTTGCGCCATGTCCGTCAGGTATAGTGTCTCCGCACACCCATCGCTGCAGGAGGTCACCATGCGAGCCGCCGTCGTCACCGAGCCCGGAGGCCCCGAGGTCTTCAAGGTCATCGAGCGGGACGACCCCGCCTTCGGCCCCGACGAGGTGCTCGTCGACGTCAAGGCGTCGGCGCTCAACCGCGCCGACCTGGCGCAGCGGCGCGGCAACTACCCGGCGCCCCCCGGCATCCCGCAGGACATCCCGGGCCTCGAGATGGCGGGCGTCGTCGCAGCCGTGGGCGACCGGGTGCAGTCGCTCCGCGAGGGCGACCGCGTCTTCGGCCTCATCGGCGGCGGCGGCTACGCCACCCGCGTCGCGACGCACGAGCGCATGGCGATGCCCATCCCCCACGGCATGAGCTTCCCCGAGGCCGCCTCCATCCCGGAGGTGTTCTTCACCGCCTACGACGCCCTCTTCACGAGCTGCAACCTGGTCATGGGCGAGAGCACGCTCATCCACGCGGCGGGCAGCGGCATCGGCATCGCCGCCATCCAGCTTGCCCGCCACGCAGGCGCGACGACGTTTGCGACGGCCAGCTCTCCCGATAAGCTCGCCAAGGCCACCGAGCTGGGCCTCGACGTGGGCATCAACTACCGCGAGGAGGACTTCCTGGAGGTGATCAGGGAGCGCACGGACGGCCGTGGCGTCGACGTCGTGCTCGACGTCATCGGGGCGCCGTACTGGGAGCAGAACCTGAACTCGCTGGCGGTACGCGGGCGCATCGTTCTCGTGGGCGCCATGGGCGGCAGCAAGCTGGAAACGGACCTGCGCCTGCTCGGCCCCAAGCGCCTGCGGGTGTACGGGACCGTGCTACGCGCGCGGCCCATCGAGGAGAAGATCGCGCTGTCACAGCAGATACAGAAGCGCGTCGTGCCCCTCTTCAAGACGGGCGAACTCGTGCCTGTCGTCGACCGTGTGTTCCCGCTGGAGGAGACGGGCGAGGCGCACGCCTACATGGAGACCAACGCCAACTTCGGCAAGATCATCCTGAGCATGGAGTAGGAGGCTACCGCACCATCCCGCGCACCGCGTCCGCCACCTGGTCCACCTCTTCCGGTGTGTTGAAGAAGGCGAGGCTCATCCGGACGCAGGATGGGTCTGAAACGGCGCGGATTGAGACGCTGTGCTCCGCCTCCAGGGCGTTTACGAGCTCCCGCGGCTCCCAGCCCTCGACGCTGAACGTCACGAGGCCGGAGCAGCCCGGGCCCTCCAGCGGCGACGTGATCGAGACGCCCGGCACGGCCGCCAGCGCCGCCTTCGCGCGGGAGGCCAGCGAGAGGCTGTGCTCCTCGGCCTCGCCGGGGCGGAGCTGGTCGCGGAAGCGGATGGCCGCGAGCAAGCCGGCCCACAGGCCGTCGTTGGTCGTCGTCAGCTCCAGCTTCTGGATGTCCGAGATGTTCGGCTCGAAGTCCTCCCAGCCGTGGCCGGAGTGCACGGCGTGGCCCGACACCTTCATCGGCGTGACCTGCTCGATCATCTCCTGGCGGATGTACAGCGCGCCGACGCCGTCCGGCCCCAGCATCCACTTGTGGCCGGGCATGGCGTAGAAGTCGACGCCCAGCGCGTGGAGGTCAAGCTGGACATGGCCCGTGCCCTGCGCCCCGTCGAGGAGCATCAGGACGCCGTGCTGGCGCGTCACCTCTCGCAGGCGCTCCGCCGGCATGCGGAGTCCGCTTTTGAACTGGACGTGGCTCATGAACAGCAGCTTCGTCCGGGGCGTAATGGCTGCCTCGACTTTCGCGACGATGCTGTCATGGTCCTCGTCCGGCTCTAGGGGCAGCACCTTCGTCACCGTGTCGTGCCGCCGCTCCAGGTAGTAGCAGGGCACCAGCACCGAGTTGTGCTCCAGGCTGAACGTGATCACCTCGTCGCCGGGCTGCCACGCCAAGCCGTTGATGACCATGTTCTGGCCCTCGGTCGTGTTCTGCGTCAGCGCCAGCTCTTCCGCGGAGACGTTGAGGAAGGCCGCCAGCGACTCCCGCAGGCCCTGCCGGAGCTCGCGGCCGCTGGCGAGCACCGTAGGGCTCGCGGGCCCCAGCGCGCTCTCCTCCTGTAGC
>JAPPNT010000151.1:5599-9715 GCA_028873745.1 Chloroflexota bacterium
GGGGGGCCCCCCCGTGGGGCGGGGGGCCCCCCGCGCGCCCACCGCTTTCCCCCGCCCCGCCCCCGCCCCCCCCCGGGCCGCGGGCGAGGGCCCGGACCAGCCGGTGTTCATGTACACGACGTTGCTCGTCGCCGGGATGGCGCTCCGGATGGCCTGCTGGTCCATGTGCTCCTCCTTGGCGGACGTCCCTTCACTGCACCACTGAAAGCCGTTCACCCTTCGATTTCCCTCAGGGCGAACGGTTTGGTCCTACCGCAGCTTGATGTACCGGAACGCCTCTGCGCACCCCATCGCGTGGTCGGCGCCCAGCTTCGCCGAGCCCTCCTTGATGCGCTCCCGCATCGTCTCCAGCCGCTCCGGGTCGTCGCCGACCTGCGACTTGTGCTCCATCAGCGCCGCGATCTTCGTGTCGATGGTGTCCGAGATGTCCACCCACACGTTCGCGTTGTCGTTGCCGAACGCCCCCATGTAGACCTCCAGCGCCTTGTGGGGCATCAGCCCCTCCTCGATGAGGTCCGGGTACACGTGGTAATCCCGCGCCGAGGGGAAGACGGCATCCAGCGTGGCGTCCCCCGCGGCCCGGTGGTCCGGGTGGTTGATGTAGTTGCCGACGTAGCGCATCGTCGGGTCCTGGCACAGCACAATGTCCGGCTGGTACGTGCGGATCTGCCTCACGATGTCCTTCCGAAGCTCCAGCGTGTTCTGCAGGAACCCGTCCTTGTACCGCAGGAACACCACGTCCTTCGCCCCCACGACTGCTGCGGCGTTCCGCTGCTCCTGCTCACGGATCACCGCCAGCTCCTCCGGGTCGATCTCCGGGTCCGACGTCCCCTTGTCCCCGCTGGTGCAGAGCACGTAGATGACCTCCGATCCCTCCTTGGCCCACTTGGCCAGCGTGCCGGCGGCCATGAACTCGCCGTCGTCCGGGTGCGCGATCACGATCATCGCCCGCTTGGGGCTTCCGTTGGTCTCCTGTGTCATGGGTGTCCTCTCCGTCGATGCCCAGGAGTCGCGCCGCGACCAGGGCAGTGTGGGTCTGTGGGTGGCACTAGGATACCAGCCCCCGCCACTATTGGGGAGTGCGCGCTCCGAGGGCGCTTCGCGCTACAATGAAATTGTAGGGAGCAAATTACAACCCGGCGTTGAACAGGCCGGCCGGCCCCCGCGGGTCCGTCGTGGCCCGCGACGCCGAGAAGGGGGTGACCATGGCGACCTTTGGCGACATCGAGCGGGCATTTGCGGACCTGTACGAGTACCGGTTTCTCATAGGCACGGCCTTCATCATCGCCTTCGCCGCCGCGGTGTACGCCGCGTACAGGCTGGGGTGGCACCTCTTCGTCATGCGGCACAAGACGCCATTCATCATCTTCGGCACCCCGGTCGCCATTGTCGCGCTGTTCCTGGCGTGGTCGCTGGCCTCGCCGCTGTTCACCAACGTGACCGTCGAGGAGGAGTTCCCCTTCGCCCTCAGCGCCGCCGTGCCCGAGGGCATGGAGCGCGGGGACGTGGAGCTGGTCATGGCGGGCATGGCGATGGTCGACGACCCGGTCATGGAGGAGGCGATGCCGCTGGCGTCCTCCATCACCGCAGGCTCGATGATGGCGGCAGGCGAAGACGTGGTGTCCATGTCCGTGGACGACGTGGCCGGCATGATGGCGTCCGGCGCCGACCCGGGGGCAATGCAGACCATGATGGCCGCGACTGCGGCGCAGATGGGCGAGGTCCGGCAGGTGACGGCGGGGAACTTCAAGGACGCCGACGCCTTCCACCGCGGGAGCGGGCAGGCCCTCATCTTCTCGGCGCCGGGCGGAGGGCACCTGCTGCGGCTGGAGAACCTGGATGTGACCAACGGGCCGGCGCTGCACGTCATCCTCTCGACACACCCCAACCCGACGCGCGGCAACGAGGTGAAGCTGTCCGGCTACGCGGATCTCGGCCCGCTGAAGGGCAACCGGGGCAACCAGAACTACACCATACCGGCGGACGTGGACATTTCGGCCATCCAGAGCGTGGTGATCTACTGCAAGCCGTTCTCGGTCGTCTTCAGCGTCGCGACGCTGGGGGCGTAGATGGCGACAACTGAATACAAGCTGCAGGCGACACCGGGCGGGTCGGAAGTTACCGCCATACTGGTGAAGCCCGGCAACGCATTTTCGCTCATGGTACTGGGCCCAGGGGCCGGTACGCCCATTCACCGGCCCCTGATGGTCCAGTTGGCCGACGCCCTCGCAGACCAGGGTGTGGCAACATTCCGTTACAACTACCCGTATGGCGAGCGTGAGCAGGTCTACTCAGTGGAAAGCATCGACCCTTTGGATGTTCTTCTCGCCACGACTGCGGCCGCGCAGGAGTACGCTCTGGCACTCCTGCCAGACTTGCCCCTCTTCCTTGGCGGCCGTTCAATGAGTGCGCAGGTCGTCTCCCTTGCTCTGACGCACAAGGATTGGCCCGATGTACGCGGCGTAGTCCTTTACGTCTTCCCGAGCCGTTGGCGTCACGTCATGGACGACACCGTCGGGCATCTGCAGGGGGTACCGGTGCCTATGCTCTTCGTCCAAGGAAGCCGCGATGAAGAGGCTCCCCTTCCAGAACTAGAGGCCCTTTTGGAAGACCTGGGGAATCGAGCCGTCATGCACGTCATTGAGGGCGCCAATCACTCCTACGACATGCCCCCTGAGAGCGACAGGACTCAGAAGGACGCCATTAAGGAGTCTGCATCTGTCACAGCTAGGTGGATGCAGGCCCTGGTCCAACTTGAGGACGGGGCGTAGGCCATGCGGTTTGACGCCGTCATCTTCGACCTGTACGGCACGCTGGTGGACGAGACCACTGGGTCCGTCGCCAAGTTGGGCGGGTACAACCGTACGACGATGGAGGTGGCCGAGCTGGTGGGCGCGCCGCCGGAGCCCTTCCTGGAGCTCTGGAACGGCTCCATCAAGCAACGCATGAGGGGCGAGCACGCCACCTTTGAAGCGTATGTGGCGGCCCTCTGCGCGGAGCTGGACGTCGAACCCGACGCGGCCGGGGTGGCCAATGCGCTGCGGCTGCGCACGGAGTTCTTCCGCGAGCGACTCGCCCCGCGCGCCGACTGCCTGGAGACTCTCGCCGCATTGAGGGGGATGGGCCACCGCATCGGGCTCATTACCGATTGCTCGTAGGAGACGCCGCTGCTCTGGCCCGAGACGCCGTTGCCGCCGTACTTCGACGTGACTACGTTCTCGTGCGAGACCGGCACGCAGAAGCCGGACCCGGGCATCTTCGCGCTCACCTGCGACCGGCTGGGCGTCGCGCCCGGGCGGTGCCTCTACGTCGGCGACGGCAACAGCGATGAGCTCGCAGGGGCCGAGCGAGCCGGGATGACGTCGCTTCGCATCCACGTCCCGTACGAGACGCTGCCCGATGCGGCGAACCCGTGGCCCGGCCCTGAGGTGTCCTCGCTCAGCGATATCCTCGAGTGGGTGCGGTAGGTGCGCGACGGCGGCAGTCCGCTACCTTCCCTCGGCGCCCGGCTGCGCCTGCAGCGTGCGCTGGAGGTTGTCCAGGTACTCCGCGAAAGCTTGCAGCCCCGCCGGCGTCGCGTGCACCCACGTTCTGGACTTGCTGTCCACGAACTCCTTGGTCATTGAAAGGTAGCCGGCCTCCTCCAGCTTGCGCAGGTGGATGGTGAGGTTGCCGCCCGTCAGCCCCAGCGTCTGCTGGATGAAGCTGTAGGCCACCCAGTCCGGCGTCGGCTGGTAGACCAGCAGAGTCATGATGCGCAGTCGCGTCGACTGGTGGATGATCTCGTTGAGGACGATGGGCCCGTCGCTCATGGGGTCCCGCTCTTGCGGAGCCACAGCATCCCGGCGAGCGACACAGCCAGCGTCAGCACGGCCGCCACCGCCAGCGCCGCGTCGCCGAGCAGGTAGCTGGGGGCGTACAGGGCAACGATGATGCCCACGCCGATGACCGCAATCATTGGCCGCACCATGAGGCCAAACAAGACGTACCCAAGCCCGATGATGCCCCAGACTGCACGAGGTACATTGGCCGCGGGATCGTCCCCCGTCCAAACGCCCGCCGCAGCCGGAATTGCGAAGGCGGCCGCTGCCACGGCAACCCAGAAGAGGAACACCC
>JAPPNT010000079.1:0-4653 GCA_028873745.1 Chloroflexota bacterium
GTACGGGTGCTCGTCGGGAGCGCCATCGGGAAGGCGGGGCTGGCCCTGCTGGGCTTCCTGGTGGCGGTGTCCGTGTTCGTGCTGGTCACCTACCCCCTCGACTTCGGCACCCGCGAGTGGAGCAACCCCGCCGTCTGGGCCGACAACCCCAAGGCCGTCCCGCCGACGTGGCTCAACCTCTTCCCCGGCTCCGACCACGTCGCCCATGCGACCCTCGCCACCGCCGGGCCCGTCGAGACGCGCACGGTGGGCAGCGTCAAGGCCGAGACCTACCGCCTGCCCCTCGCGCACACCTTCGACGCCTTTCCGACGTTCATCTCGTTCTCGCTGGACGCCGTGACCTTCCACGGACGCCCGCCGCTGGTCACCCTCGACCTGGAGCGGCCCGACGGCGGCTCGGTACGGCTGCTGCAGCACGTCCCCACCGGCGCCCGCGAGGGCGAGGCCGCGCCGTACGTCCGCTACCTCGACACGCCCTACCGCATCCTCCTCAGCACCGAGGAGACCGTGCGCTCCGCCCTTGCCGCGTACCACAACGAGCGCTACGGCACGTCGCTGGACGAGCGCGACCTGCGAGGCTTCGGCGACCACGCCGCCTTCGGCACGCCCGTCCACGACGGGGCGCCCGTCGCTGGCGACGACGCCACCTTCGAGCCGCTGCAGGGCGAGTACACCTTCGCCGTCACGGCCACCTTCGCCAACGAGCAGGACAGCATGGACGGCGCAAGGGTCGTGGTTGGCGGCGACGTCTTCGGCGGCATGGGGTCGGACTCCCAGGGCCGCGACCTCCTTGTCGGCCTGCTGTTCGGCTTCCCCGTCGCGTTGTTCATCGGCCTGCTGGCGTCCACGCTCACGACGGCCATCGGGGCGTCGCTCGGCATCATGAGCGGGTACCTCGGCGGGTGGGTGGACACGGCCATACAGCGGCTGGCGGACATCGTCGCCAACGTGCCGCTGCTGCCCATCCTCATCTTCATGGTCATCGTGCTGGGGTCCAACCTCTTCCTGATCATCCTCGTTCTCGTCGCGTTCAGCTGGCCGGGGCTCACCATCCTCATCCGCAGCATGGTGCTGCAGCTCCGCGCCGGGCAGCTCGTCGAGGCGACCAAGGCGCTGGGGGCGTCGCAGCGGCGCGTCATGGTGCGGCACATCTTCCCCCAGACGGCGCCCTACGTCTTCGCGCAGATGATCTTCTTCACCCCGGCCGCCATCCTCGCCGAGGCGGGCCTGAGCTTCCTCGGCCTCGGCGACCCGTCCATCCCGACGTGGGGGCAGATCCTGGAGCAGGGCTTCCGCACGGGGGCGGTGTACGTCGGCTACTGGTGGTGGGTGCTGCCGCCGGGGCTCCTCATCGTGCTCACGGCGATGGCCTTCGTGCTGCTCGCGCTCGCCGTCGAGCCCGTCCTGAACCCCCGCCTCCGCACCATGCGCTAGCACTCCCGCCCGCCCTAGGCCCAACACCCCCGCCCGCTCTGACCCCGTCCTGAGGCTCTCGAAGGTGCCTGTGAAGGGCGCGAAACCCGCCCCTCTCACGCAAGAAATCCCCGTCCCCTTGCCGTATACTTTGCACATGCTCTTCAACGTCACATCCGCCGCACTCGAGGCCCTTCTCCACGGGCGCATCTCCGAGGGGCACCCCTCCGGCCAGGTCATGCGCGTCATCTGGGACGGCGACGACCTCGCCTTCGAGATGGACGAGCCGGACCTCCTCGACATGGTCTTCCGCTGCGACGGCGAGCCCGTCCTCCTCGTCGACCCCGACATGAACGCCGACCTCGGCGACATGACCCTCGACGTCACCACGGACGACGAGGGCTACAGCTTCTTCCTGACCCCCTCGGACTAACCCCCCGTTTTACCAGCGAAAGCCGGTATCCAGTCCCCCGCCACGCCCTCCGCTTGACACACACCCCACGCCCGGCGAACCTAACGCCCAATCCGCACGGCTACGCATTCCGCTCGTCGATGCCCTCGGCGGAACGGCTGGCCGGACACCTCGCAAGGGGGGACGCGCATGGGCTTCGCCGTACACGGCAACCACGGGGTCACCTACTGGGAGAAGGGCCGCACCTTTGACGGCGTCACCCTCTACAGCACCTTCGGCAGCCCCAACACCCGGCTTGTCAACATGGACGGGGACTTGGTGCACCAGTGGACGGCGCCGGAGCCTGCCAGGCCTTTCTACGGTTACCTGCGCGACAACGGCAACCTCCTCGTTCGGTGCTTCGACGGGACGGAGCCGTACACCTACGGCGGCAACGGCGGCGTGCTGGTCGAGCTCGACTGGGACAGCAACGTGGTGTGGCGCTACGACAACCCCGTCATCCACCACGACCACATCGTCCTGCGCAACGGCAACATCATGGTCATCGGCTGGGAGCCGCTCACCGCCGAGCAGAAGGCGGCCGTACAGGGCGGCTACGAGGAGCTCGACGCCGAGGGCAACGAGAAGGAGATGCTGTGCGACTTCCTGCTGGAGCTGACGCCCGAGCAGCAGGTCGTGTGGGAGTGGCACGGGGTGGACAGGCTAGACCCCGCGCAGGACAGGATTTGCCACATGGACACCCGCAATGAATGGACCCACTGCAACGCCGTCCTTGAGCTGCCGGACGGCAACATCTGCCTCAGCTTCCGCCAGACCAGCCAGCTCATCTTCATCGACAAGCTGACGGGCGAGGTCTACTGGCGGTTCGGCCCCGGCGTGCTCTTCCACCAGCACAACCCCACGCTGCTCGACAACGGCAACCTGCTCATCTTCGACAACGGCGAGCACCGCCCGCAGGCGGCCGCCACGTCCCGCGTCGTGGAGTTCGACCCGGCGGCGAAGGAGATCGTGTGGGAGTACAAGGGCGACCCGACGGCGTCCTTCTACAGCACGCACATCAGCGGCGCGCAGCGGCTCCCCAACGGCAACACCCTCGTCTGCGAGGGGCGGCCCGGCAGGCTGTTCGAGGTGACGCCGGACAAGGACTTGGTGTGGGAGTTCATGAACCCGGAGATCCACGAGTTTCGGGAGGAGAAGTTCAACCGCGCGGTCTTCCGCGCCCACCGCTACGCCGTCGTCGGGCCGGAGGTGCGCGGGCGGGTGTAGCCGCCTCGGCGCGAGTTGCGGCAGAGGCACGTTCAAGTCGAAAGGAGACACCGAAATGGGTTTCGCGGTCTACGGCAACCATGGCGTCACGCACCACGAGCCGGAGCGCTCCTTCAACGGCGTCACGCTCTACACCACCATCGGCGCGGAAACGACCCGGCTCATCGACATGGCCGGGAACGTCGTGCACGAGTGGACGCCGCCCGCGCCCGCCAGGCCCTTCTACGGCTTCCTCCGGGACAACGGCAACCTCCTCGTCCGCTGTTATGACAACACCGAGCCCTTCACCGGCGGCGGCTTCGGCAGGCTCCTCGTCGAGCTGGACTGGGACGGCAACGTCGTCTGGAGCTACGACCACCCGACCATCCACCACGACCACATCGTGCTCAGGAACGGCAACATCATGGTCATCGGCTGGGAGGAGCTGACGCCGGAGCAGGAGGCGCGCGTCAAGGGCGGCCGCGAGGGCATCGGCCGCTCCGGCCCCGGCCACGCCATGCTGGGCGACTTCCTTCTGGAAATCAACGCCGCCGGAGAGGTGGTCTGGGAGTGGCACGGCCACGACAAGCTGGACCCGGAGCAGGAGGTCATCGAGGGCAACGGCATCCGCAACGAGTGGACCCACTGCAACGGCGTGACCGAGCTCCTCAACGGCGACATCTGCATCAGCTTCCGCCAGACCAGCCAGATCGTCTTCATCAGCAAGCAGACGGGCGACGTCTACTGGCGCTTCGGCCCCGGCGAGCTTTCGCACCAGCACAACCCCACGCAGCTCGACAACGGCAACCTGCTCATCTTCGACAACGGCGAGACCCGGGCGTCGGGCGGCGTCTTCTCCCGCGTCGTCGAGCTTGACCCGAAGACCAGCGAGATCGTGTGGCAGTACCGCGGCGACCCGTCGCTCTCATTCTTCAGCACCGGCATCAGCGGCGCCCAGCGCCTCCCCAACGGCAACACCGCCATCTGCGACGGCCGCACCGGTAGGCTGTTCGAGGTGACGATGGAAGGCGACGCCGTCTGGGAGTACATGAACCCGGAGATCTGCTTCTGGCGCGGGGAGAACCTGAACCGCGCCATCTTCCGCGCCCTCCGCTACCCCGTCGACGGCCCGGAGGTGCGCGGCCGGGTGTAGCCGCCCACTCCCGCTCGTAGCCCCCCCGTTCGCCCTGAGCGCCCCCCCCCGTTCGTGCTGAGCCTGTCGAAGCGCCGCCGCCGCCGATCGAGCCCCCTTTTATACGGTATCGCAGGGCGCAACAGCCTTTTGCAGTCCATACTATTGAGACTGAGAATGTTTCGCATGATTCTATTGACTTTCCCAACGGTATTGTGTACAAAGCTGCCCATCCAGCGTGAGTGGATGCCGAACACGGCATAATCCGCAGGCCGGGAACATGCCCGGCTGCGAAAACCCTCCCTGGGGGGCAAGGCCTCTGATGTTGAAGCCTGCAAACTTTGGAATGTCCGGCGTGGATGCTGGGGGGGGGGGGGGGGCGGCGGCCCGGGGGGCGCCGGGGCCCCGGCCCCCCCCGCCCCCCGCCGGCCCCCGGCCGCGCGCGCGGCGG
>JAPPNT010000079.1:4663-9706 GCA_028873745.1 Chloroflexota bacterium
CAAACCCCCCCCGGGGGGGAATGGCCCGTTTTTTTAACCCGCCAAAATTTTGTTTTGGGGGGGGGGGGGGTACCCCCCCCCCCCCCCCCGCACCTCGCCGCCTCCCCCTTCCGCCTCTCACCCCGTCGCCGGCCGCGACGTCTGCCGAACGGATCGGCCGTGTAGCGCCGGGGGATCAGCATGACGCGAAGACGCTTGTGGATTGGGGCGGCGGTCACCATGCTGGCAGCCGTCTCCCTCTGGGCGGCAAACGTCTCCGCGCAGACCCCTGCCTGCTCCATCGCGCTCACCGTCACCTCCCCGCAGGACCATTGGATTCATGGCGAGTGGACCACGTCCAACTGCCCAACGCTCAAGGGACAGTACGAGTGGAAGCAGTCATCCGATACGGTGTGGAAGAACTCGCACGTAACCACTGCGAGGAACGGCGTGCCCAACCGCTTCCACATGAAGGACCTGACGCCCGGAAGCTATGACTTCCGCATTGCGACGCAGGGGCCGAACCACCACCGCATTGCCATTGTGTCCACATCCGGCGCGGACGACACCTACGGCGATGGCGACGTGATCCGCATTCGCGTCACGTGGGGCAGGGAAGTGACCGTGACGGGAACGCCGCAGCTCTCCATCGACATGGACCCCGCCGATTGGGGCCGGAAGGAAGCCGCCTATGCAAGCGGCAGCGGCGGCAAGAGCCTGGACTTCACCTACACCGTTGCCTCGCCGAACTTCTCCTCCCAGGGCATCGCGGTGCTGGCGAACTCGTTGACGCTGAACGGCGGCACAATCCGCCACGCGGACGGCAGCGACGCGTGGTTGGGGCACCACGGCATTGGGCATAGCGCGGGTCACAAGGTCAACCATCAAACCACGTCTGACGGCAATGATACCGTTGACCCGCCGCCGCTCTTTCCAGAATACAGTGATGTTGTAACGGTAGCAGTAAAGCCTGTGGTGGGACAGCCGAAAAATGTCCGTGCGTTGAAGGGTGCCTACTGGTCGCTTGGCGTTACTTGGGACGCTCCGTGTCCCAATCCAACCCTCGATACATGCGGTAAGGCGCGATATGAAGGGGATGCCCCCCCAGGCACCAACTTTACTGGCTGGTTCGTTGAGTGGAAGGGGCAAGGCGAGGCAGCATGGCAGCGGTCAAGCAAACTCCCGTTTAACCACAGGCACCACAAGCGAGTGACATTTGACGGCGGGACCTTTGCTCTTGCGTACACGGTGGGTGGCCTTGCTGAGGGTACTTATACTGTGCGGGTAATCGCCGAGTTTACCGACAGTTCGAGCAATGTGACCGAAGTGGTGTCACGAACCGTAATGGGGCAGACCGGCTACGTGGAACCGATGATGGTGTGGTGGATTGACGACACCCCAAACCCCAACCTCGACATCGGGCGCATCTTTATGATGGTCGATACGAACTATCCTGCTGCGTCCGCGATCTGTACCATCAACGGAGGGAACATCAACTGCCCTCCAAGAACGCTTGTGTCGCTCGATTTCAGGGAAACGGGCGTTTACAACATCACGGCTAAAGCGGAGGAGAATGCGGCACGGGCGGCTGCCAATCCTGTGACGGTGAGCGCTGCCGGGACAACAGGGTGTCGTATTCCAGTAGAAGGAACGCGGGTATCTGGCAGCAACAATAAGCTGGTGGTGTGGTGGAGTGATGTCCTGTGCAACGATGAACTCTCTGGCCCTGTAGTCGAGTGGAGGATAGTACACGAACGTCCTAACGGCGTTGGCGGAGTAACTACGGTAGTGATTCGGGATATTCCAGCGTCGCATCGCACCTATACGTTCAATAACCAACGGGCAGGCGTGCATAAAATATCGGTGGTTCCCGTAAGCGAGGCCGACCACGACTTTGACGAAAAGAACGGCGTGACGAGTCAGCCGTCTGATTGCGCTACCGCTGGTGATGAAGGGTGTACCGTAAAGCCGACGGCGCGAACAAAGACTCAGGGAATGTCGCAGCAGTATTCAACGATCCTGCATTCCAGCTTTACAACGGCGCCGGAGGCAGTGACGGAATCAACTGCGAGCGCGGGAGTCCGGGCCATCTACCTCTCGTGGGCGATCCCGGAAAGCTCTCGTTACTACATGGGCATCGAGGGCTACTGGCCTGGCAGAACCGATGTCCACCCCAATGCCCGTTCACCCATCTACAAATACGACATTCGCTATCGGAGAGCGCAGGTAAGCAGCATTGCCCCAGGAAGATGGCGTGAATTCTCAACATATCCTTGGTACGTGGGAAGCGCAGACAATGCCTACAATCCGCGTCGAGCGACGATTGATGACCTGGAGGACGGCCTACCCTACGACGTGGAGATTCGCGCTGTGAGCGCGGCGGGCAATGGGCCTTGGAGTCGGGTTACGAGCGCGTTGAGGGTGAACTGAGGCGTCGGTCCCTCGCGGCGTTGGATCACCGGGCCGGGAGCGCGGGCCGGGGGCCCCGTTCCAAGCGGCTGCCCCCCGCCGGACGCGCAACATTCCCCCGCTGAATGTCAGGCATACCCCCATTGCACATTTGCGTTGCGTACGCTAGCATTCGCAGTTGGAGTCCCATACCGGAACCAAATTCAAGACCGGAGCGTCATAGCGGTCGCGGAGGCTCCCACGGCGAGCCGGGATCAGAAATGGAGGCAGTCCATGGCAAGTCCAATGCACATCAGGCTGGCCGCGATGGCGATGGCGCTGGCCGCGATGCTCGCCCTCGTGGCGGCGTGCGGCGGCGACTCCGACGACGGAGGCGCCACGGCAACCACCACGACAAGCCCCTCGGCGCCGCAGCAGCCGCAGGCGGCGGCTGCGCCTGATGCGCCGGCCGGCGTCACCAGCGCTCCTGGCGTCGCGCCGACGGCCGAACCGGCCATGGCCCCGCGGGCCGCGCCGGAAGCCATGATGGTCAAGCCCACCGTTGACAGGGTCATCGTCGGCATCGTGCCGTTCTCGCAGGAGGCGAACGTCCGGCGCATCGTCGGGCAGATCGCCGCCGTCCAGTTCGACCCCATGGACGAGTCGCTCATTGGTATGGACCCCCTCACCGGACAGCAGATACCGGAGCTGGCGGAGGAGTGGGCGCTCGAGGGCGGCAACACCTGGCGGTTCAAGCTTCGCCAGGGCGTCCAGTTCCACAAGGGCTGGGGTGAGGTCACCGCCCAGGACGTCCAGTTCGCCTATGAAGAGTACATCAAGGACGACGCCGTCGGTGGCGTGCGCGCGCCGTTGCGCAGGGGCGTCAACCGGATCGAAGCCGTCAACGACCACGAGTTGCTCATCCACCTGAACCAGTTTGACGCCGACCTGGTCAACCTGCTCTCCCGCGCCCAGCCGGCCGTGTCCATCGTCAGCAAGGCCCACGCCGACGAGATCGGCGCCGACCCCGACTTCGACAGCGAGCCCGCCGCCGGGTCCGGCCCGTACCAGTTCATGGAGCGGGAGCAGAACGTCTACTTCCGCTATGAGAGGAACCCCGTTCACCGGAGCATCACCCCGGACTTCCCTGAGTTGGAGTTTCGGTACATGAATGAGGCTTCAACCCGACTGGCGGCGCTGGTGACCAAGGAAATCCATGTTACCAACCTGCCTGATGACCTGTACCCGCAGGCTCTTGACGGCGGCATGAAGGTGATTCAGGGCAGGGCCTCCCTGCGAAGGGCTTTCATGACCTACTACTGCTGCTTCGTGGATGAGGACACCGGGGCGTACCCAATGCACCCGGACTCCCCGTTGCAGGATGCCCGCGTCCGCCGCGCCCTGAACAAGGCCGTGAACCGCGACGAAATTAACCAGGCGCTCCTCGCGGGCAAGGGTATCCCAATGTACATCAACAACTTCAACCCGTCGCTTGATGGCTGGTCGCAGTCTTGGGTTGACCGCTTCCCCGAGGCGTATGGCTTCGACCCGGCGGCCGCGCAGGCTCTCCTGAGCGAGGCCGGCTACAGCTCGAACAACCCGTTGGAGACCAACGTCCATGTCTTCAGGAGCACCCAGTTGGCCGGCGCTGACGACCTTGCCGAGGTGCTGGGAGCATACCTGCAGGACATCGGTGTGAAGGTCAACTACGTCCAGGACGACCCCGCCACGCGCCGCGCCAAGAGCCGCACCCAGCAGTACACCAACCACCTCTCGCTGGGCACCACCAGCGCGGGCCAGATCGTCGGCTCCAGCGTGTACACGTCCAACACCTCCTTCTCCCGCGCCGCAACGGTGCCTGAAGCCGACGCCAAGTTCCTGGAGATTCGCACGGAGACCAACGACAACCGCCGGTCGCAGCTCTGGACGGAGTACGGCAACCTCCTCTTTGACAACTACACGCACATGCCGCTCTTCTGGCTGCCCGCTGAGGTCGTCGTGAACCCGGAGGTCGTCAGCGACTTCGTGTGGCCGGGTGCCCTGTCGGGGTTCTGGTCCCACATGTGGGGGCTGAAGTCGGCCTAAAGCCAGTCACGACAAGGCTGAACATGGTGAAGCGGGGGGGCGCGCCCCCCGCTTCCGCGTAAGGGGAGGCGCCATGAACATCAAGGTCCTCATGCTCGGCACCGGTACGCCGCGGCTCCGGCCCCACCGATGCGGCAGCTCGAGCCTCATCCAGATTGGCGGCGACAGCATCCTCATCGACTGCGGCTACGGCTCTGCCCGGCGAATGGCGGAGAACGGCATCAACCTCCATGACGTGCAGCGGCTCTTCTTCACCCACCACCACTACGACCACAACGTCGACTACCCCTCCTTCGTGCTGCACGGGCGCTCCGGTCGCGAGACGCCCCTGAACGTCTACGGCCCCATCGGCACCGAGAAGCTCTCCAGTGACCTCTTCGTCACCGGCGGCTTCACCATCGACCTCAACAACCGCCTCAGCCGCGACATCAACCGCGGCACCATCCTCAGCGGCGTGCAGGACATCGACGCCGGCTTCACCCTAGAGGGCGACACCTGGAAGCTGACCGCCGAGCGCGCCGACCACTTCACCGTCGGCGGCAACTTCACCCTTTGTTACCGCATCGACACCGACGACGGCTCCGTCGTCTT
>JAPPNT010000248.1 GCA_028873745.1 Chloroflexota bacterium
GTTCCAGATCGACGCCGCCAGGTGCGTCTTTCCGACGCCCGTGCTGCCGATGAGCACCAGCCACACGCCCGCCGGGTCGCCGGCCACCGACTGCGCCGCCGCCAGCGCCGCCTGCAGCGACTCCCGCTGCCGCGCGTTCGCCCGGTTCCCCTCCGTCGAGAACGCCTCAAACGTCATCGTCTGCATCTGCTCCGGCAGCGACCCCAGCGACCGCCCCGTCGCCGAGCGCGGCAGCGCCAGCTCGTACACGTGCCCCGTGCCCGCCCCCGACAGCCGCGTCTGGAACCGCTCCTCCAGCGTCTCCAACGGCGCCGCCAGCGTAACCACCGTCGGCAGCTCCAGGTTGTAGCGGTGGTTCAGCACCTGGAACAGCTTCTCCTGCGCCCACGGCGTCGACGCCTGCGCGCCCAGCCCGTCCAGCACCAGCACCGGCGCGTTCCGCACTTGGTCGAAGAGCAGGTCGTAGTCCGCGTCGCTGTTGGGCGCGTAAGCCGCCCGCAGGTGGTCGAGCAGGTCCGGCGCGACCATGAACAGCGCGGGCACCCCCGCCTCGACGGTGCGGTGCGTCACCGCAGCCGCCAGGTGAGTCTTGCCGCACCCGCTCGGCCCCGCCAGCACCAGCCACCCGCTCGGCGACTCCGCGAAGTCCCGCGCCGCCTCGAGGGCCGCGTGGAACAGCCGCCGGTCGTCCGGGTCCGAGCTGTTCCCGTCCTCGTTCAGAGTGTCGAAGGTGAAGCGCGCCAGCACGCCGAGGTTGCTATAGCGCAGCAACCGCTCCCGCCGCTCGAGCGCGCCCTCTTGCTCCCAGCACGAGCATGGGTCGATGGATCCCCAGCGCGGATGGCCGAAGGGCACGTCGACGCGCACCCACCGCGTGCCGTTGCACAGCGGGCAGGCGGGCGCCTCCTCCTCGGGGCTATCGTCGGGGGCGCCGGACGATCTCGCTGGCGCGAACCGCGCCAGCACGTCCCCCAGCCGTTCCATCTCCTCTGCCATCGTCCCTCCACCGCCGCAGCACCGCCTCGACGTAGCGCAGGCTGCGCGCGTTGCTCACCACCGCCTGCCCAAACGCCTCGGCGATCCACTCCGACGGGTACTCTTCCTCCATGTCCTTCAGCCGCTCGGCCGCCATCGGCGTGATGACCCCGATGTTCTCCTCGTACAGCCGGAACACGTCCGGCCGATGCCCCACGACTGCCTGGTCCACCCCCATTCGCCCTGAGACTGTCGAAGGGCGCCCCGCCTCGCCGTCGAGTTCCCCCATCGACGCCAGCGCCCGCCGGTTCGCCGCCGTATCTAGGCAGTATCCCGACTCCGCCCGTACCAGCACCCCAACCTCCGCCAGCGCCGCCAGTCCCCGCTCCGCCGCCGACTCGTCCCCGCCGAGCGCCAGCACCGGGTCCGCCGCCAGCTCCGCCGCCGTGACGGTCGAAGGCCCCCGACCGCGCCCCGGTGCCGACTGCTTCCGATGCAGCACGAAGATGGCCCGCAGCGCGCACCGCAGCGTCGCCGCGTCCGTCACCCGCTCCAGCAGCGGCCCGAACAGCGCCGTCGGCACCGGCACCACGTCCGAGGGGCGGCCGTCTGCGGCCATCACGAGGGCTCCGGGCGGTCCGTCAGACCGGCAAACTTCGCCAGCCTGCTCTCGAACCGCAGGTGCAGGGAGCCCAGCGCGCCGTGCCGGTGCTTGGAGATGATCAGCTCCGCCATGTCCTTGGGGTACGGCTTGTCCACAAACCGGGACTCCCACTCCTCCTGCGTGTAGTTGAAGTCCTCCCGGTAGATGAACATGACCACGTCCGCGTCCTGCTCGATGCTCCCGCTCTCACGCAGGTCGCTGAGCTGCGGCCGGTGCGACGGCCGGTTCTCGACCGCGCGGCTGAGCTGCGAGAGGGCCAGCACCGGCACGTTCAGGTCTCGCGCCAGCGCCTTCAGCGACCGCGAGATCTCGCTGACCTCCTGCACCCGGTTGGCGTTCCCCCGCGTGTCCGTCCCCTGCATGAGCTGCAGGTAGTCGACGATGATGAGGTCGACGTTGCGCTCTAGGTGCAGCCGCCGCGCCTTGCTCCGCAGGTCCATCACGGACAGCATCGGCGTGTCGTCGATGTAGATGGGCAGGTCGGAGAGCACGCCTGTCGCGTCGATGAGCCGCTGCTCCTGCTGCTCCGAGTACAGGTGCTGCCGTAGCCGGTAGCTGTCGACGTTCGACTCCGCAGCCAGCAGCCGCTGCCCCAGCTGGTCGCGGCTCATCTCGACGCTGAAGATGGCCGAGGTCGCCCCGTACCGGGCCGCGTTCCGCGCGATGCTCAGCGCCAGCGCCGTCTTGCCGAGGCCCGGCCGCGCCGCCAGCACCAGCAGGTCCGACCGCTGCAGCCCGCCCAGGATCAGGTCGAGGTCCGAGAAGCCCGTTGGCACCGGCGCCGAGGTCAGCCCCAGCGGCCCCGACGTCACCCGCGCCGACTCCTCCAGGTACCGGTCCAGCACCTCGCGGATGTGGACGAAGTCGCGCCCCGTGCCGACGCCTCGCAACTGGAAGAGCAGGTCCTCCGCCTTCGTCAGCGTCTGGTCCACGTCTGGCCCGTTCTCGAACCCCAGCTTCTCGATGCCCTTGGCCGCGTGGATGAGCTGACGCATGACGCTTGTGCGCCGTACGATCTGCGCGTAATACTCCACGTTGACAGACGTCGGCACGGTGGCGGAGAGCTGGCTCAGGTACTCATACCCGCCCGCCTCCTCCAGCCGGCCCCGCCGGGCCATCTCCTGCCCCATCGTCGCCAGGTCGATGGCTTCCGGCCGCTGCGAGAGCTCCAGCGCCGCCTCGTAGCACCACCGGTTTCGCTCGCGGAAGAAGTCTGCGGCGCGCAGCACCGGCGACACCTGGTGGATAGCATCACCGTCGATCAGCAGCGCGCCGATGACCGCCTCTTCAGCCGTTATATCGTGGGGCCAGAGATGTATTA
The DNA here is from genome assembly GCA_028873745.1 of Chloroflexota bacterium. Lineage (GTDB taxonomy): Bacteria > Chloroflexota > Dehalococcoidia > Lucifugimonadales > UBA1127 > UBA1127. The sequence continues at coordinate 2,961 of JAPPNT010000248.1, forward strand.
CTTGTTCCGCTTGCACCATTGTTCCATCCAATACGAACATGTGTGCTATGGTACAACACGCGCACAAGTCCGCCAAGGGTGACTTAAGAAAGGAAAAGGATAAGGGGGGTCAAGGGTGCTCTCACAAGAAGAAAAATTGGCACTTTTGGCGAGTTCAGGACGCTTCCAAAAGAGAAACGGCCCACCCTCCAGAGGGTGGGCCGACATACCTCGATATATGAGCTTTTCTTACTCGGCCTTGTCCTCTTCTGACTCCTCGTCCGACGCCGCTTCGGCGTCCTCCGAGTCTGCCTCCGCATCGTCGCCGTCAGAAGCCTCCTCGGCCTCTACTTCAACCGCCGCTTCCTCGGCCACGGGCTCTTCCTCAGCCGCCGGCTCGTCGTCCGAGGCATCCTCCGCCTCGAGTTCCGCAACGGCCGCTTCGTCCTCGGCAGCCTCCGACGCCTCAGCGTCGGCATCCTCATCCTCCGCGACCGCCGCAAAGTACCGGCCAGCCGCGTCCTCGACGACCACCGTCACCGTCGGGATCAGGTCCATGTGCAGCCGCACCGGTACCTGGTACGTCCCCAGGTCGCGGATCGGCTCCGTCAGCGAGATGATCCGCCGGTCGATGTCGTGCCCCACGGCCTCCGTCAGCGCCGACGCGATCGCCATCGTCGTGATCGAGCCGTACAGCCGCCCGCCCTGGCCGGAGCGGCCCTTCAGCGTCACGCTCAGCCCTTCCAGCACGTCCGCGACGCTCTTCAGGTCGGCGGCGTCGCGCACACGCTTGGCCTCCGCCGCGCTCTTGATCTTCGCGATCCGCTTCAGCTGGTCCGCCGTCGCCGGCGCCGCCAGCCCCTGCGGGATCAGGTAGTTGCGGGCGTACCCGCCGGACACCGCGCGGACGTCGCCCGCCATGTGCTTGGGCGGCACGTCCGCCAGAAAGACCACTTGCACGCGCACCGGAACACCTCGAAATCAAATTGCAACCCAACAAGCGTACCACAGCTAGCTCAAAGCGGAAAGCCGAGGAGCCCCTCCCCCTCGGCGTACTCAATCCGTCATTCCCGCGAAAGCGGAAATCCAGTGGAGGGGCAGCAGGTTAGGCCGTTCACCCTGAGCTTGTCGAAGGGCGCCCCGCTCCCCCGTTTTACCGGCGAAAGCCGGTATCCAGCCCCGCAAGCCCCTACCGGAACGGGTTCACCGCCATCGCCGCGCCCACCACCAGCCCCACCAGCGAGTACAGCCCGATCACCAGCCCGCCCGCCACCAGCGAGAAGGTGATGATGCTCAGCCCGTAGCTGCACACTGCCAGCACCTGCAGCGGCGTCGCGCGCTTGCGGTTGCTCGCCCGGCTGATCGCCTCGCCGATGAAGTAGCCCGAGGCCACGTAGCCCACCGCGACGAACAGCGCGCCGAAGAGCCCGCCCGTCGGCAGGAACGCGATGAGCAGCCCCAGCACGACGCCCGTCCCGATGCCGGCGCCCAGCGCCACTGCCACCGACACGCCGAACTGCGGCGCGGGCAGCGAGTAGGTGGGCAGCCGTTGGACGTTCGCGCAGTCGGGACAGCGGGCGCCTACGGGGGTGGTGACGGCGCACTTGCCGCATATGGGGCGATCACACTTGCTGCACCGCAGCAAGGTCTCCGTCTGGGGGTGGAAGGTACACTCCATTGACGCTGCTGTCCCTCCAGCCAAACGCCGCTAGCCGTCCGGCCTTCGGGAGACCCACTCGTCGCGGCTGGCGATGTCCCGGTCGAACAGCAGCCGGTAGCGCAGCACGCGCACCATCGGCTCGCCCTCCATCGGCGATTCCCAGTTGGCAACCAGCCGTTTCAGTATCGTCAGCGCCAGCACGGACCACAGCACCGTCATGTGCACCGTGGAGCGGTAGAGCAGCCCGGACTCGTCCAGGAAGTACGCCAGCGGGAGGTTCAGCGCCATTATCGCCAGCAGGTAGATGGCCGACTGCTTGCGGATCAGCCCGCCCCAGATGCCGCCGACCACCAGGCCGAAGAGGAGCTCCGGCCACATGCCGAAGCCGATGAGGATGCCGCCCATCGTCGCGATGCCACGGCCGCCCATCAGCCGCATGTACGGCGACCAGTTGTGCCCGACGACGGCGCCCAGCGCCGCTGTCGCCTGCACCCACTCGGAGTAGCCCAGCGCGTTCGCGATGAGGATGGGCGCGGTGCCCTTCACGAGGCCGTCAACCAGCCCGAGGACCATCCCGCTCCGACGCCCAACGTGCGCGATGACGTTGGACGCGCCCATGTTCCCGGAGCCGTGCTGCCGGATGTCGATGCCGCCTCGAAAGCGCGCCCATAGGTACGCCGTGGGGATGCCCCCCCACAGGTACCCGGCAAGGAACGCCAGCGTGATTGGCAGCATGGTAACCTCTGCATCCCGGTCTTGGCCTCATTAAACACCAGAACCCCCCCGACGGCAACGTCCCGCTCCCCCACGTTTTACCGGCGGAAGCCGGTACCCAGAAACCCCGCGACCGGCTCCCCCAGCGCCGCAGCCCACCCCACTCCGTTCACCCTGAGCCTGTCGAAGCCTGTCCTGAGCCCCGTCGAAGCGGGGCGCCCCCGCCATCCCCTATACTGCCCGCAAACCCACCGACGACGGGAGGGATCCATGCCCGACATCACCATTCGCGACGCCAACCACGGCGACGTCCCCGCCCTGCTGCGCCTCCTCGGCCAGCTAGACCCGCCCGCCGAGGCCCCAGACGAGCCCGCCGCCCGCGCCGCCCTCGACGCCATCGCCCGACACCCCGGCATGCGCCTCGTCGTCGCCGAGACCGATGGCGAGGTCGTCGGCTCCGTCGTGCTCGCCGTCCTCCCCAACCTCACCCACCACGCGCAGCCGTGGGCCCAGCTCGAGAACCTCATCGTCGACGAAGCCTACCGTGGCCAAGGTGTCGGCCGCGCCCTCACGCAGTGGTGCGAGGCCACCGCCCGCGCCGAGGGCTGCTACAAGCTCCAGTTCCAGAGCCGCAACCACCGCAAGGCGTCCCACCGCTTCTACCGCCGCCTCGGCTACCAGGCCCTGACTGTAGGCTTTCGTCGCTACCTCACCGGCACGCTGCCCCCGCCGCCGGTCTAGCGCGGAAGGCATGGCTGTTCCTATGTCACTGACTATCGTCACCTGGAACACCGAGTGGGCGACGCCGCGCTCGCGGAGGACGACGGAGATCCTGCGCCGCATCGACGAGCACGCGCCCGGCGTCGTCTGCCTCACCGAGGCGCACGAGGGCCTCCTCGCCGCGACGGGCCACACCATCGCCGCGCAGCCCTACTACGGCTACGCGGCCCCGCCCCATCGCCGGAAAGTCCTGCTCTGGTCGCGGGAACCGTGGGAGCGAGTGGATGACGTGGGCGCCGCGGCGCTCCCGCCCGGCCGCTACGTCGCCGGCGTCACCCGCACGTCGCTAGGGGAGGTCACCGTCGTCGGCGTCTGCATCCCGTGGCACGGGTGCCGCACCGAGGCCTACCGCGGCGAGGGCCGCAAGAAGCGCTGGGAAGACCACGAGACCTATCTGCAGCTCTTGCCGGACATCCTGAAGGCGCTGCCCAACCGCCGCCTCATCGTCATGGGCGACTTCAACCAGGCCATCGGCCCGGGATCACGAGCCCCTCGCCGCCTGCAGGCCGCCCTGCGCGAAGCCTTCCCGCCGCACAGGGCCATCGTCACCGCCGGCACGGACTTCCGCGAGCGCAAGACCATAGACCACATCGCCCTCAGCGAGGACCTCCACGCTGAGACCGTGACCGCCATTAGCCACCTGGACGGTGGCCAGACCCTCTCGGACCACTTCGGCGTAGCCGCCCGCGTTTCACCCCGCTAACCCCGACGCCGCCAAGGGCACGCCCAGGCGGTGCTATACTGTAACCTCTGCAATACACCATGACGGCGCGCACCAAGCCCATTGGGCTCAACGCTGCTGGGGCGCCTGCGGGAGGGAAGCATGACAAGGGATGACGTGCTCGCCGCCTTGGGCGCCCACAAGCAGGTCCTGGCCGAGCGCTTTGGGGTCGTCTCCCTCGCTCTCTTCGGCTCCTTCGCCCGGGACACTGCCACAGACGCCAGCGACATCGACATCCTCGTGCGGTTCAACGGCCCCGCTACCTCCAGGTCCTACTTCGGCGTCCAGTTCTACATAGAAGACCTGCTTGGCCGCCGGGTGGATCTCGTGACGGACAAAGCCCTCCGCCCGGAGTTCCGTCCGCATTTGGAGCGTGAGGCACTGCGTGTCTGAAACCGGCAGGGAAACCCCGAACTGGCGTCCATTCCTGGAGGATATGATCGCTTTTGGGGAGCGAGTGTTGGTCTATACGTCGGAGCTGGACCAAACCGGATTTGTCGCTGACAGACGCACCTATGATGCAGTGCTGCGAAACCTGGAACTGATTGGGGAAGCCGCCACCCATATCCCCGAAGCCGTGCGCGATGCGCACCAGGAGATTGACTGGCGAAGCATTATAGGCACGCGTAACCGTATAGCACACGGTTACATGGGAATAGATGACGATGTTGTCTGGGACATTGTGCAAACCGATGTCCCAGATCTTCTTCCCAAGCTTCGGCGTCTTTTGGAGGCCTCCGCGGAGAATACCCCATGACCACCCGCGCCGAACTGAACGAGCTCAACGCCGCAGATCACTCACCCCATTCACCTTGAGCCAACTTCCACTCGTCATACCGGCGAAAGCCGGTATCCAGAGGGGAGGGGCGGCCGCCGGTCTAACCCGTCTCCCGCGTCTCCGCCTGGTACACCAGCGCGCCGAAGAGGTTTTGGAACTGCCGGGGCACCTCCGTCGTGCGCTCCGGGTGGCATTGGACCGCCACCACGAACCGGTGGTGCGGGCTCTCCAACCCCTCGACGAGCCCGTCCTCCACCGAGTACGCCGTTGACATGAGCGTTGGCGCGCGGCGGGACTCCGTCAGCCCTTGGTGGTGCACGCTGTTTACGCGCACCTGCCCCCCCGCGCCGACGATGGCCGCCAGCTTGCTCCCCGGCGTGATCCAGATCCGGTGCTGCACCGACACCAGCGGGCTGTCGTCTTCCGCCCGGTGCCCGTCGACGTGCTGCAGCAGCGAGCCCCCGCATGCCACGTTCAGCACCTGCAGCCCCCGGCAGATGCCGACGACCGGCAGGTCCCGCGACAGCGCCTCCTCCAGCAACGGGAAATCGACAGCGTCCCGGGCCTCGTTCAGCAGCAGCCCCGCGTTGCGGTCCGGCGCCTCGCCGTAGCGGCTCGGGTGCACGTCCGCGCCGCCCGACAGCAGCAGCCCGTCCATCCGCGCGATGGCGTCCCGCTCGCTCTCGACGTTCTGCGGCGTCACGACCACCGTCTCGGCGTCGAACGGCGCCAGCGCGTCGACGTAGGCCGCCGCCGCGCCCATCGTCGACGACGTCACCACGATCACCGGCCTCCGTCCCTCGCTCATGCCCGCGACTGCTCCTCTCGTCCTACGTGATGAGCCGGCGGCGCATCAGGTGCGTCGCCAGCAACCAGAAGACCACGATCATCGCCGACAGCGCGACGAACGCGTACAGGTGCGTCATGTCCAGCGGCCCCAGTACCAGCCCCCGCATCAGGTGCGCCGACGCCGTCAGCGGCAGCGCCCAGATGATCGGCTGCGCCCACTCCGGCAGGCTCGACACCGGGAAAAAGATGCCGCTGACGAAGTACATGGGCACGGCGACGACCGTGAACACGTTGTTCAGCGAGTTGATGCTCGGCACCGTCGCCGTTGCGCACAGGGCCATGGGGTAGAAGACCAGCCCCACCAGGAAAGCCATCGGCACGGCCAGCACGGCCAGCGGCGACTCGATCAGCCCGAAGCCGATCGACGCCACCAGCACCGCGATGGCCGTCAGCACGGACCGGCTCGCCCCCCACAGCGTCTCGCCGAGCACCAGGTCCTCCACCTGCATCGGCGTCGCCAGCATGCTGTCGAACACCCGGTGCATGGAGAGCCGCAGGTACGCGCCGTACGTCCCCTCGAAGAGCGCGTGGAACATGGCGTACCCCGCGATGAGCCCCGGCATGAGGTAGGCGGCGTAGGAAAGGTCCCCCTCGACCTCGCCCACGAACTGCCCCAGCCCGTACCCGAAGGCGCCCAGGATGATGAGCGGCTCCAGGAACACGCCCGCCGCCTCCGTCGTCCAGTTGCGGAGGAAGGCGTCGCGGTGCCGGCGCCACACAGCGGCGGCGTAGAAGGCGTTGGGGGCCTCCACTAGTCGTCCTCCTCGAAGCTCCGGCCCGTCAGCCGCAGGAACACGTCCTCCAGGTTGGCCGTCCGGTACAGCACCTGCAGCCCCTCGGACGCCAGCTGCCGCTCCAGCTCGACGCCGTCCGGGGTGTACGCGAGCAGCGCCGTCCCCGCCCGCTCCACCTGCAGCCCGAGCCCCGCCAGCCGCGCCTGCACCGGCGCGATCTCCCCCAGCGGCGGCCGCACCTCGACGACCTCGCGCCCGCCCGACTGCCGCACCAGCTCCGCCGGCGGCCCCTCCGCGATGATCTCCCCGTGGTCCATGATGACCAGTCGCTGGCAGAGGGCCGTCGCCTCCTCCATGTTGTGGGTGGAGAGCACCGTCGTGATCCCCTGCCGCCGTAGCTCCAGCAGCCGCTGCCACACGCGGTGGCGGCCCAGCGGGTCGAGGCCCGTCGTCGGCTCGTCGAGCACCAGCACCTTTGGTTGGTTGATGAGCGCCCGCGCGATGACCAGCCCCCGCTTA
>JAPPNT010000183.1 GCA_028873745.1 Chloroflexota bacterium
TGAGCAAGTCGCTCCGCCGACTGGTGTCGGGCAGCGAGTCGGGCGACATCCTCGTGGAGCAGTGCGCGCTTCCGGAGCTGTCGCCCGGCGACCTGATCGCGATGCCGGCGGCGGGGGCGTACAGCCCATCGATGGCCAGCAACTACAACTCGAACCCGCGGCCGCCCATCGTGATGGTGAAGGACGGGGCGGCGAGGCTCATCCGGCGCCGCGAGACGCCGGCGGACCTCATGGTCACGGACATCTGGTAGCCATCATGTGGCGCGTCGTGGGGCACCCTGGGGCCGTGCGGCTGCTGGACCGCTCGCTGAGCGAGGGGCGGCTGGCGCACGCCTACCTCTTCACCGGCCCGCCGCACGTGGGCAAGACCACCCTCGCCACCGACCTCTTCGCCGCCGTCAACTGCGGGAGCCCTGAGCCCCCCTGCGGCGAGTGCTCCCAGTGCATGCACGTCCGCGAGGGACGTCACGCCGACCTGCTGCACCTTGGCGTCGCGGAAGAGGAGGGGCGCAAGGCCATCGGCATCGACGTCGTGCGCGATGCAGCGCATCAGGCCAACCTGAACCCCTTTGAGGGTCGGTACCGGGCCATCATCATCGAAGGCGCCGAGCACCTGACGGAGGAGGCGGCCAACGCGCTGCTGAAATTGCTGGAGGAGCCGCCCGAGCGGCTGCTGCTCGTGTTGCTGTCGGCGAGCCCGGACGGCGTGCTGGCAACGATCCGCTCCCGATGCCAGCGCATAGACCTCCGGCCACTGGCGAAGAGTGCGGTCGCGGAGGCGCTGACGACTCGGTGGGAGGTGCCGGAAGTGACGGCGGGGGAGCTGGCGTCGCTGAGCGCCGGTCGACTTGGGTGGGCCGTGCGCGCATGGGAGGACCCGGGCATCCTGGAGACCCGCGACCGGCGGCTGGAGCGGTTGACGGCCGCGGCGGAGGGCGGCATCGAGGAGCGGTTCGCGTACGCTGCCGAGCTGGCGAACCTGCTGCCCCAGCAGCGCACGGCCGTCCGAGAGACGCTCGACCTGTGGGCGGAGTGGTGGCTGGAGCGGCTGGAGGCCGGCATTGGTGGTGAGATGAATGGTGAAGCTCCAGGCCGGGGGGAGTTGCTGCAGGCGGTTCGAGACGTGCTGCGGACACAGGACCTGTTGGACCGTAACGTGAACCCTCGACTCGCGCTGGAGGCCCTGATGCTGGCCCTGCCGAGGGCGTCAGCGGAGCGGTGAGGGGACGGGCGCGCCCAGATATCGACGCTTAGCCATGCTGCTAGAATAGTGAAAGCGTCAGAAGGAGGGCCCCATGCCGCAATCGCCCGCTGAGTGCGTATTCTGCAAGATCTACGCCGGGGAGATCCCCGGCGAGTTCCTCTACAGGGACGACCGCTGCTTTGTCATCCGCGACATCAACCCCGTCGCGCCGGTGCACCTGCTGGTGATCCCCGTCGAGCACTACGTGCACTCGGTCGATGCGTCCCCGGAGCACGAGGCCATGCTGGGGCACCTGATGCTGGTGGCACAGACTGTCGCAAAGCAGGAGGGCGTCTACGAAACCGGCTACCGGATGGCGGTGAACCAGGGCCCGAACGCGGGTCAGACCGTCGACCACCTGCACCTGCACGTCATCGGCGGACGGCGGCTGGAGCACGAGGGCTAGTCCGCCATGGCGAAGGCGTCATCGCTCCCGCCCCAGCTGCAGGCCGTGCTTGACGGCCTTTCCCCCTCGCTGTACGAGCACATCCAGAACGTGCGGGTCATCGCGTCCGACCTGGCCGACGGCCACGGGCTCAATCGCGACCGCGTCGACCTGGCCGCCGCGGCCCACGACATCGCGAGGGCGGACTCGGACGACGTTCTCATGCGGGAGGCGATGGAGCAGGGCGTGCGGATCACGGACGCCGACCGCGCGAAGCCGCTGCTGCTGCACGGCCCCGTCGGCGCCAACAGGCTCCGCGCAAAGCTGCCGGCGGCGGACGAGGCGGTCATCGAGGCCGTGTACTGGCACACGACGGGTCTCGCGACGATGGGGCCCATCGCGAAGGCCGTATTCCTGGCGGACAAGTTCGACCTTGCCAAGGCGCCGCGGTACCCGCACATCGAGTGGGTGCGCGAGCTGGCCGCGGACGACATGGACCGGGCCATCGTCGAGTTCCTGCGCGGTGACCTGGTGCGGCTGCTGAACGAGGGTGTGCCGGTGCATCCGGCGTCGCTGGAGACGCTGAACGGCCTGCTGCTCTCGCTGGGAGGCGGCGTCTAGCGGCCGTTGCCCTGGTAGCGGTTGACGATAGGCATACGCCGGTCCCGGCCGAAGGCGCGCGGCGTGATCTTGATGCCCACGGCGCCCTGCCGTCGCTTGAACTCGTTGCGGTCCACGGCGCGCATCACCCTCGCCACAATCGCCGCATCGAATCCCATGTCCACCATCTCGTCGTAGGAGCGGTCCTGCTCCACGTACAGCTCCAGGACCTGGTCGAGCAGGCTGTAGGGCGGCAGGTCGTCGTCGTCGCGCTGGTCGGGCTTGAGCTCCGCGCTGGGCGGCTTGTCGATGACCGACTGCGGTATGGGCGACGCAGGTTCGCCGTTACGGTTGCGCCACTCGCTGAGCTGGTAGACAAGGGTCTTGGGGACGTCCTTGATGACGCCGAAGCCGCCGGCCATGTCGCCGTAGAGCGTCGCGTAGCCCATGGCGAGCTCGCTCTTGTTGCCGGTGGGTAGGACCAGCCAGCCGAACTTGTTGGAGACGGCCATGAGCAGGTTGCCGCGGATGCGGGCCTGGACGTTCTGCTCCGCGATGTTGGGCTCCGTGCCGTCGAAGATGGGGTGCAGAGCCTCCTCCATCGACCCGTGGACGCCCTCGATGGGGACGACGCGGAGGGGCACGCCGAGCGCCTCCGCCAGCGCTTCCGAGTCGGTCACGCTGCCGTCCGAGGAGTAGCGGGAAGGCATGGCGATGCCCTCGACGTTCTCGGCGCCGAGGGCGTCGACGGCCACGACGCAGGTGAGGCTGGAGTCGATGCCGCCGGAGAGGCTGACCAGCACCTTGCCAAAGCCGTTCTTGCGCACGTAGTCGCGGGTGCCGAGGACGAGGGCGTTGTAGACCTCGCCGACGGGGTCAAGGGGCTCCGCCATGCGCTCCGGCTCCGGCGCGCGGTCGCTGGGTGCGAAGCCGGAGACGAAGACCTGCTCCGTCCGGCCGATGGCCTCCAGCGTGGAGGCGGTCTCCTTCCGGTCGAGGGGGGCGCGCAGGCGGCGGTGGAAGACGCGCTCGACGTCCAGGTCGGCGACGAGCAGCTCCTCGTGGAACTGCGCGGCGCGGGCGACGGGCACGCCGTCGACGTCGAGGACGACGCTGGCGCCGTCGAAGACGAGCTCGTCCTGGCCGCCAACGGTGTTGACGTAACCGATGTAGACGCCGTTGTCGGCGGCTCGGGTGCCCAGCATGCGCTCCCGGGCGGCGAACTTGCCGGCGTGGTAGGGCGAGCCGTTGATGTTGACGATGACCTCCGCGCCGGCCTCACGCTGCAGGGGCACGGGGCCCAGGGCGTACCAGATGTCCTCACAGATGTTCACGCCGACGGCCACGGCGTTGATGGTGTAGACGGGGCAGACGCGGCCGGGCCGGAAGTAGCGGTCCTCGTCAAAGACGCCGTAGTTGGGCAGGTAGACCTTGTGGTAGACGCCGGCCAGCGAGCCGTCGCTGACCACGGCGGCGGCGTTATAGACCTGGTTCCCCTCGCTGTTCACGAAGCCGACGACGACAGTGATGCCTTGAGACGCCGCCACAACACGGTCGAGCGCGGAAAGGTTGTCGTGGATGAAGGAGGGCTTGAGGAGCAGGTCCTCGGGTGGGTAGCCGGTGAGCATGAGCTCCGGGAAGGCGACGAGGTCGGCCTGCCGCTCCCGGGCCTCCTCGATGCGGCGCAGGACGATGTCCGTGTTGCCGGCAATGTCGCCGACGGTGGGGTTGACCTGCGCCAAAGCCAGCCGAAACGTCCGCACGGGATGCTGCTCCTCACCAAAGGGTATGGTCGTATTGGAAATTATATACCAAGTAACCCCAGTTCCCTTTCTTGGTTAGGTAGCCTTAGCGTGGATCCAGCAGTTTCAAGAGGAATTGGCCGACCTCTCGGCTTTGTGCTTCTATGTCGTATGAGGCATAGATCAGCCCGTCCGATACCTCGTCTTGTTGCTCTGGTGGCAGGAGGTCGTAGTCCGCGTTCAGAGTCAACAGCTCAGCATAGCGATGCAGAATCTCTCGCGGAGTCAACTTGACGGTTGTCATGGTGGCGTTCCTCCTCAGATTTTACTTTTGACTTCTTTTTTGAGGTCATCGTATGCCAGTGTGGGCAGGATTTGCACGCAGACGCCGTCAGTGAACTTTGCGCGGCACTCGCGGAGGCCGTCTCGGGAATCGCCGACCTTGCCAAAGTAAAGCAGGTACAGGTAGCCGTGGTAGTCCAACACACCGGCAGCATCATGGCCGAAAGCGGTCAGCGGCCCCGGATCGGCCATGCGCAACCGGCCATCCGCCGTGATGCGGTAGTGGCTCAGCGTACAGTCCAAGTCTTTGGTCTGGTAGACCGCATTGGGGTACCCTTCCGGGAGAGGACATTCGATACGAACGTCGTCAAACAATCCCATGTTTATCTCTTGGGTGAGACTGCACGCATCACCATCCCTGCGCGCTCACACATACGATTTCCATTTGTATTTTAACACAGGGGCGGGCGGGGACTGCAGGGGCAGGTGGAGCATCCTTGATTCAGCCAAGGTCTTTCAGGAGGGCTGCGATGCCCTCTTTCAACTGGCAGTCCCACACCACCTTGACTGTCCAACCGGCATCCCGCAGAGCCTCCGTATTAGTTGCGTCCCGCGCCACGTTGCGCTCAATCTTTGCGCGCCAGTAGTCGGCGTTGGCGACGGGCCATCGGAAACGCTTGCATTGGTGACCATGCCAGAGGCAGCCGTGGACCATGACAGCGACGCGGTATTTGGGTAGGACAATGTCCGGCTTGCCAGGGAGATCCTTCCTGTGGAGGCGGAACCGAAAGCCCGCAGCATGGAGAGCCTTTGCTGTCGCAATCTCAGGGGAGGTTCTTTTGGAATGGACCCGGGACATGATCCAACTGCGCTTGGCTTTCGTGACCTTGTCAGCAGTGGGGGCCGAATCTGTCATCGGCACCTACTCCGCGTTTTCACCATTGTTGTCCGTTGCGCTGCCTCCGGCCTGGGCCAACCGAAGCCGCGCTAGGTTCTCAAGCCGACGCGCCTGCGTAAGCAATGTTTGCCTAAGGCCGGGCTGCACCGCCCGTTCACTAATGACCTGAGCAAGGCGAGCGATTGTGTCCGCTCGGCGGGCGATGCGTGTGTCTGCATGTTGGCGGAGACCATAGACTGCATCGGGTACGATTCTCGCCCGCACCGACTGTGGCAAGTCAATAACCGGAGCCTCCGCGATGGCCACTTCATTTAGGATGGCTCCAAACGTAGATTCTTTCAGCAGCAATTGGAATAGAGTGTATTCAGCGGAGTTAAGGGTGCTTTCAACCACCTCCTTGGATGCTCCCTCAAGATTCCAGAAAGGCCACATCTCAATGTCAGCTACTTCAAAAGGGTCAAGGACTTTCATTGCAACAGCATCGGTGCGCTGGTTGGTGAGGTGCCGCCTAATGCGGGTTCGCAGCTTTTCTTTGGTCTGGCCAACGTAGATGGGTTCGCCGTCGTAGTCAAAGAACGCATAGACGCCGCATTGGGCATCACCCACACGCTTCTCCGACTGATCCATCGTGTTCAGGGCTTCTTCTATAGCGCCCCGAATGGCACGAACCTCGTCCGGTGGGTCACCCCGTCTTGCTCTAGGCATAGCCAGTCACCAATTGCGAGTCTGCAATCCCCTGGCGCCGCAACAGTTGAAGGTAGTGCTTCAGCAACCACGTCACTGCGGGAACACAAACGGCGTCGCCAAGGGCAAATCGCGCTTGTGCCTCTGTAACGTTTCCGAGGCATACGTCCGGTGCCCCCTGCAATCGCGCGTACTCCCTAGCTGTCATCCAGCGAGCCCGCACTTCACCTTGTCCCGCTTCCACGAGCGCCTGTCTACTGGAACCACCTCTGCCGGTCCTCAGACAGCCCGCGATGTCATCGGCGCGAATCTCCCAAACTGCTTTGCCGTACCGGGTTCTCCGATACGCAGTGGCAAAGGTTTTGTAATCAGCGCTGCGCATGGCTTGAAGTCGGTTGGCTTGTATCGGAGACAGGCTCGCCAAGAAATCCTCAAAACGCGCTCCATGCCACCATATGGGGTCTGCTGAAGAGTGATGGTCTACAAAATACACCAGATGACTTTGGTGGGAAGGTGGATCGGGCAACGGCGCAGCTTGCATTCGGACATTTGGATGCTTACCGACGAATTTCTTGATCCACTTGGGGCGCAATTCAGTGGGCCTCCAATCGACAGTACCAACCAAGGGGGTGTCAGCTGCCATTACGAACACTCGGGGTCTGCTCTGCGGCAGAAACCACTTGGCATCGACCATGACAAGGTCGCAGATGTACCCAAGTCCGTTTAAGGAAGCGATTGCCTCGGCCAAATCACGACCGCCCCCTGATGTGGCTAAGCCTACGACGTTTTCTAACAGTACGGATCTGGGCCTGCGGTCGCCCATTTCAACGATGATGCGGAGAAACTCCCTGAGCATACTGGATTCTCCGCCGTTCAGGCCCGCTCGGTTGCCTGCTAGCGACAAGTCGGTGCAGGGAAATGACGCGGTGGCTATCTCGACCTGAGGGATTTGGTTGCCGCGGAGGTCTCTGATGTCCGCTCGGAGAAACTCACCCGCTCCGAAGTTGGCCTCATAGATGCGCTGTTTCGTCTCACTAATGTCGTTGGCAAAGACAACGTTACAGCCAGTTTGTTCCAGCGCCATACGGACAAGGCCCATGCCAGCGAAGAACTCCGCCACACGCGGCGCAGGGGCCGAATATTCTTCCAATACGCCCTCTGTTGCGAGAGTTTACGGTGTGCCTATCGTACAGTCATCAGTCATTTGGCAGTCAAGCGCGCCGCCGTCCATTTTAGACCGTGTCTACCCCTACCGCTGGCCGCGGCGGTTGGGGAGGATCCAGTTCTCCAGCAGGCCGACGAAGCCCCGCTGGCTCAGGAGGCTGTGGCTCAGGCCGTAGCGGGCCTGGAGCACGGTGAAGGAGTTCATCGCACGCCGCGAGCCAAAGGCCCGGCTGTAGATGTAGGACACCTCCGCGCCGAGGACCAGCGACAACGCCGAGAGGTACACCCAGACGAGCAGGGCCATCAGCGCGCCCAGCGATCCGTACACCAGGTTGAACTCGTTGACGTTGATCAGGAAGCCGCTGAAGGCCAGCCGTACGAAATAGGCCATCAGCGCCCCCAGCAGCGCCCCCAGCCAGACGTCTCGCCACTCTACCTCCGTGTAGGGCACGTAGCGGTAGAGGACGGCGAGGATGATGAAGGACGCCACCACGAGGGCCATGTCGAAGCCGAAGTTAATGAGGGGCTCGCCGACGAACCAGATGTTGGATGCGCCAGTGGCGACAATGCCGATGAAGTTGGTGGCCGCAATGAGGGCCAGCAGGCCCACGAACACGAGCATGAGCATGTCTATGCCACGCCCAATGAAGAAGGGGTGCGGGCGGGTGACGTGCCAAGCGTGGTTGATGCCCTTGCGGATGGCGGCGAAGACGGCGCTGCCGGAGACGAGCAGGCCGACGACGGCCACCACGCTCAGGGCTCCGCGGGCCTCGGCGACGCGCTCGACGAGGTCCAGGACGTAGTCGGCGGAGACGGGTATCTGCTCAATGATCCGCTCCACCATCCGCTCCTGCTGCTCCGACGTGGGGTTGGCGTAGCCGAGGAGCGACACTCCCGCCAGCGAGAGCGGGAAGACGGAGAACAGCGTCCAGTACGCAATGCCGGCGGCCATGTACGGGCAGTTGTTGGAGAAGAAGTCTGAGATGATCACCCGAATGAAGATGACCCAGCGGTTGCGCACCTGACCCTTCCTTTCACCGTGCTGCAGCGACCGTGGCTCGCCTGCTTACCGGGGACCCGGCAACGTGCGGGCTGGCCGCTAAGCCACTTACAGACCGCTCCATTACTATACAAAATGCAACGGTTGTAGACCACGCGGAAACAGGGCAAAAGGACCCATAGACGGCGCGAGGGGCTTCCAACGAGAGGATGCGGCGCCTAGAGCTGCGGCAGGTACTCGCGGATCTCGTAGTCCGTGACGTGGGTGTGGTACCGTTCCCACTCGATGCGCTTGTTGGTGAGCAGCGTGTCGACGACGCGGTCGCCGAGGGCGAGGCGCAGGCACTCGCTCTCCTCCGCGCGGTGGATGGCCTCCAGGAGGCTGCCGGGCAGAGACTGGATGCCGCGCTCGGCGCGCTCCCGCTCGGACATCTCGAAGACGTTGCTCTCCACCTGCGGGGGCAGGTCGTACTCGCCGCGGATGCCCATGAGGCCGGCGGTCAGGAGGGCGGAGAAGGCGAGGTAGGGGTTGCAGGCGGGGTCAGGGGCGCGGTACTCAAGCCGGACGGACTCCTCGCGCCCCTGCTTGAAGGAGGGAACGCGGACCAGGTCGGCGCTGTTGAGGCTGGCCCAGGAGACGTAGACGGGCGCCTCATAGCCGGCCACCAGCCGCTTGTAGGAGTTCACCCACTGGTTGGTGACGATGCAGATCTCCGGGGCGTGCCGCAGCAGCCCGGCCATGAACTGGCGCGCCAGGCGCGAGAACTTGATGGGGTCATCCGGGTCGTAGAAGGCGTTCTCGCCGCCTCGGAAGAGGGACATGTGGACGTGCATGCCGGAGCCGTTGACGGTGCTGATGGGCTTGGGCATGAAGGTGGCGTAGAGGCCGTGGCTGAGGGCGACCTCCTTGATGACGAGGCGGGCGGTCATGACGTTGTCGGCCATGGTGAGGGCGTCCGTGTGCTGCAGGTCGACCTCGTGCTGGCCGGGGGCGCCCTCGTGGTGCGACGACTTGACGGGGATACCGATCTCGCTGAGGTTCAGGACGGTCTCGCGGCGGAGGTCGGTGGCGACGTCGCCGGGCGTCTGGTCGAAATAGCCGCCGCGGTCGAGGGGCGTGGGGTCCTCGGGGCTGCGGAAGTAGAAGAACTCGATGTCGGGGCCGACGTAGAACTGCAGGCCCAGGCGGCTGGCCTCCTGGACGCTCTGCCTGAGGACGTTGCGGGGGTCGCCGTCGAAGGGGGTGTGCTGGGGCGTCATGATGTCGCAGAACATGCGGGCCACGGCGTTCTGGCGGGGCCGCCACGGCAGGATGCGGAAGGTGGTGGGGTCCGGCAGCAGGACCATGTCCCACTCCGTGTCCCGGGCGAAACCCTGGATGGACGAGCCATCGACGGTGACGCCGCGGATGAGGGCGTCCTCCAGCTCCTCCACCGTGATGGCGATGCCCTTCACGTTGCCGAGGATGTCCGAGAACCAGAGCCGTATGAACTTGACGTCCTCTTCCATGGCGCTGTGGAGGACGAAGTCTATGGCCTCACTCTGGCGATCCAGGTTCATAGCGCTTACTCCAAGGTGGAGACCGCCGTTCTCCCTTCGATTTCCCTCAGGAAGAACGG
>JAPPNT010000190.1 GCA_028873745.1 Chloroflexota bacterium
TCGAACGGGAGTACGCGTTGGTCAGTCCGGACGCCGCGTTGTAGACGCCCGCGCCGGGCACCACCAGCGCGACGCCTGGCCTGCCCGATGCCCGTGCGTAGCCGTCCGCCATGTACGTGGTGGCCTGTTCATGGCGCGTAGTGATCATGCGGATGCCCGGCTCGTCCCGCAGCGCGGCGACGATCCCGTAGATCTGGATGCCCGGGATGCCGAAGACAACGTCGACGCCCTCGCGCACCAGCGACTTGACCAGGGCCTCGCCTCCGCTCATTACGGCCATAGTGCGACTGCTCCTCGTGGTTCCTTTTCGCGCTCCTTACCGGCTGCGGGCAGCTGCGGGACACCGGGCAACGTCCAGTGCGAATCGACGCGCTCTCGGCGATGGTTGCGGTGTGCCCACCAGTATGAGTGAACCAGTGTGACGGCCAAGGCTCAGCGTACATTAGGTCAACGTGGGAATCAAAGGCGTCTAGTCTGCAATCGCGGCAGCGGCTCCCTGGGCGCCCCGGCCTACAGGCCGTCGACGGCAATTACCTTGATGTTGGTGGCCGACTGATCGCGCCTGCCGCTGAGGGCGACGTGTTCCGGCGCAGTGAGCCAGGCGTGGACGTCATCCATGCTGCCGAATTCGATGATGGCGATGCGCTGGGGCGCCCAGCCGCCGAGAATGGGCTCAATGGCGCCGCCCCGCGCGACAAACTTGCCGTTGTTGTTTTCCACCGTGGGGGTCACCAACTCGATGAGCTGAGCATAGCTGTCCGGGTCCGAAATCTCGATGTCGATGATCACGTACGCCGCCATCGCCGCTGTCCTTCCCGGGTTACACGCCCTCCAAGACAACCATCTTCAGGTTCGAAGACCTATCTCGAATGTCATCAAGCGCCCTGTACCCGGGGGAGCTCAGGAAGCTGTGGGCCTGGTCAATGCTGCCAAATTCAATGAGAGCGACACGGTTCGGCGACCAGTCTCCCAGCACGATCTCGATCGCGCCTCCCCGCACGACGAACTTGCCGCCGTGACTCTCGACCACCGGGGTCACCTGTTCACGAAACTGACCGTAGAGGTCCGCGTCCGTAATCTCCACATCGATCATGATATACGCCGACATTCTCACCTTCCTTCCCGTGCTGGACCTCTCCCGGCCGGGAGGGTCGCCCGTCCAACGATTGCATGAGAGGCCAACCACAGTTGTCACGGATTGCACAGCAGACTAACACAGTCAAAGGCATCGCTACAGTCTCATTTTGAATCATTTCTTCGGGCCGCTCGGCGTTGAGAGGGGCGTCGTCTTCCGGTCCCTGCGGCGCGTGTCTCGCGTGTTGAATGCAAGGGCGGCCCCATCTACCCGTATGTGCTATAGTATGGTGGCCGTTTTTCCCGAAGGGTTCCGTCTGGAGGTGCCGCAGTGCTGACGCCGGAAGAAAACAAGCTCGTGACGCAAATTGGGCCGGAGACCCCCATGGGCGACCTGTTCCGCCGCTTCTGGGTCCCGGCCTTCCTCTCGCGAGAGCTGGCCGAACCCGACGGCACACCGGCCCGCACCCGCCTGCTCGGCGAGCACATCGTCGGCTTCCGCGACACCAGCGGTCGGCTTGGCATCCTGGAGGCCGCGTGCCCCCACCGCGGCGTCGACCTGTCCTACGGCATCAATGAGGAGAACGGCCTGCGCTGCCCCCGCTGCGGCTGGAAGTTCGACGTGGAAGGCACCATCGTCGACATGCCCCTCGAGCCGGAAGAGGAAGCGCAGCAGATGATGAAGGACATCAGGGCTGTCGCCTACCGCGCCCGGGAGTGGGGCGGCGTCATCTGGACGTACATGGGCCCCGCCGGGGAGTCCGCCGAGCTCCCCCAGTTCGAGTGGGTCGAGCTGCCCGCCGAAAACCGCTTCATCACCAAGTACGTGCAGGAGTGCAACTACCTGCAGGGCCTCGAGGGCGGCATCGACAGCACCCGAATCGCCTACTTGTACGATATGCTCTTCGGCGACCCGCCGTCGGTCGAGACGACGGCCGACCGCCTCGTGCAGGGGCTGCAGAGCGAGCCCGCCGAGGCGGAGAAGCCCATCCAGACCGTCGCCATCAAGACGACCGACTACGGCCTGCTGGTGGGCGCATCGACCGAGCAGGGCCGGGACCAGAGCCAGTGGCAGCTCAACCAGTGGCTCATGCCCTTCTACACCACGCCCAAGCCCGAGGGCGAAGGCCTCCTCGGCTGCCTCGCGTGGGTGCCCGTCGACGACCGCAACACGATGGTCTTCGCCATCACCTACCACCCGGACCGGCCGCTGACGGAGGACGAGGTCTCGGAGCGCCGGGCGGGCCACGGCTTCCACCCCACGCTGGAGGAGGGCACCTACAAGCGCGCCCGCAACAAGGAGAACGACTACCTCATCGAGCGCAAGACCTCCGGCGCCAACCCCCTCGCCTCCATCTCCAACCAGTTCGAGCTCGCGCTGGTGCTGGAGGAGAGCATGGGCGCCATCGTCGACCGCTCCAAGGAGCAGCTCGACGAGAACGACATCGCCGTCGTGGCCGCCCGCAAGATGCTGATGAAGGCGGCCATCGACCTCCGCGAGGGCACCGAGCCGGCGGCCGCGCACATGGGCCACGCCTACAACGTCCGGGCAGCCTCCACCACCCTCGGCAAGGGCGAGACCCTGGAGAACGTGGAGTAGCCCCTCACCCCTCGCGGCGCAGCATCCCCGCCTCGACGGTGTACGTCGCGACGGCCTCGTGCAGCCCGGGAGGATCCTCCCCCTCGACCACCGTGACCAGCGACTGCTCGGCGCGGCAGGCCGCCTCCAGCACGTGCTGCCGCCGCTGCCCGTCCAGCTCCGAGAGCACGTCGTCCAGCAGCAGCACGGGCTCCTCGCCCAGCGCGGTCCGTAGGTAGGCCGCCTCGGCCAGCCGCAGCGAGAGCGCCGCCGTCCGCACCTGCCCCCGCGAGCCGAACTGCCCCACGTCCAGCCCGCCGACAGACAGGAGCAGGTCGTCCCGGTGCGGCCCGACGAGCGATTGCGCCATCTGCACCTCGCGCTCCCGCCGCTCCGCCAGCAGCGCAATCGCATGGGCCGAGACCTCCTCTGCCGAGCCGTCGTGGTCGATGGAAGGCGCGTACGCCGCCTCGAAGGCCCCGTCGTCGGGCGCCATCGCGGCGTACGCACCCGCACTCGCTGGCGCCAGCGCGGCGACGGCGTCCCTGCGCCACCCCGTCACCTGCGCGCCGAGCCGGCACAGCTCGCCGTCCCAGTAGTCCAGCTCCGGCGTTCGCGCCAGCCCCTCGCGGATGCGGCGCAGGAGCTGGTTGCGCTGCGTGATCACCCGCTGGTAACCCTGCAGCGCCCGCAGGTAGCCCCGGTCCGCCTGCGACAGCAGCACGTCCAGGTACCGCCGCCGGTTCGCCGGAGAGCCGGTGATGATGTCGAGGTCATCGGCGGAGAAGAGCACGGCCGCGATGGCGCCTACCGCTTGCCCGGCCGCCCTCGGCACGCCGTCGACCCGCAGCCGCTTTTGGAAGACGAGCTTCTCACGGCTGTCGCCGGGGCCCAGCGCCATGTCGATCTGCACCTCGACGGCCCCGCCGTCCCGCCGCTCGGCCGTGCCGGACACCCGCGTATACGGCGTGTCCGCCAGCGACGCGAAGCGCACGACGTCCCGCTCCTGCTCGGCGCGCGTCGACTTGGTCAGCGCCAGCATCGCGACGGCCTCCAGCAGGTTGCTCTTGCCCTGCGCGTTGGCGCCGCGGAACACCGTCAGCCCCGGCCCGAGGGTGAGCTCGGCGTCGGCGTAGTTGCGAAAGTTTCGCAGCGCCAGGTGCGTGAGGTGCATGTCGGCTCGGCCTGCCTGTGGGCGCGCCGCGCCAGCGGGCGCGACGTGCCCGTGTGGGAATGCGCGTATTCTAGCAGGCGCGCTACCCTTAAATGCGAGGGTTCAACCGAGCATTTCGTGGCCGCAGGACGCCGAATCACCGGGCAGCCTCCGCACAAAATCACCGGAAACTGTCGAAATTCGTAAATTTCGGCCAAAACGGACGCAGTCGGGGTGTGCTATACTGGTCTATCCGACCCCTTCTACCGGGCATTCTTGCCTGCATTGGCCCCTTTTGGCACGCCCGGATTGCGTTGGATGTAACGTTTTCGTAACCACTTCGGGGCGCACGGGCAGGACAATGGCGGAAACTGTGGCAGGGTGGCAGCTATGACGCTCCGCGAAACGCTGAGCCAGACCCAGTGGGTGTACTCGTTCTCGCAGGCCGACGGCAGTCGCCGTGACCTCCTCGGCGGCAAGGGCGCCGGCCTCGCCGACATGACCGCGGCCTCGCTCCCCGTCCCACCCGGGTTCATCATCACGACGGAGGCCTGCCGCTCCTACTACGACTCCGGCAAGGTCATGCCGGCCGATATGTGGGCGCAGGCGCTCGAGGCCCTCGTCGCGCTGGAACGGGCTACCGGCCGGTACTTCGGCGCACCCGCCGACCCGCTGCTCGTCTCCGTGCGCTCCGGCGCGCCCGTGTCGATGCCCGGCATGATGGACACCGTCCTCAACCTCGGCCTCAACCAGGCCGTCGCCAACGGCATCGCGCGCCGGACGGGCAACCGCCGGTTCGCCTTGGACCTCTACCGCCGCTTCATCCAGATGTACGGCAACGTCGTCCTCGGCATAGACAGCACGCACTTCGACGCAGTGCTGGAGTGGCGGCAGCACCAGGACGGCGTCAAGCTGGCCTCGGATCTGGGCGCCGACGCGCTGCAGCTGGTCATCGACGAGTTCAAAGCGCTCGTGCTCCGCGTGACCGGCGAGGACTTCCCTGACACGCCCAAGTACCAGCTCGAGCGCGCCATCCTCGCCGTCTTCGACAGCTGGGAGACGCGCCGCGCCATCGACTACCGCAACTACAACCGCATCCCACACGACCTCTACACCGCCGTCAGTGTCGTCGCCATGGTCTTTGGTAACATGGACGAGACCAGCGGCACCGGCGTCCTCTTCACCCGTGACCCGTCCACCGGCGAGCGCACCCTCTACGGCGAGTACCTGGTCAACGCCCAGGGCGAAGACGTGGTCGCCGGCATCGCGACGCCCCAGAAGATCGCGCAGCTCCAGCACCAGATGCCGGGCGTCTACCAGCAGCTCGACACCATGTCCCAGCAGCTTGAGACCCACTACCGGGACGCCCAGGACGTCGAGTTCACCGTCGAGCAGGGCAAGCTCTACCTGCTGCAGACCCGCTCCGCCAAGCGCAGCGCCAAGGGCGCCGTCAAGATGGCCGTCGACATGTACGGCGAGGGCCTCATCAGCAAGGACGAGGCCCTCATGCGCGTGGAGCCTGACCAGATCTACCAACTCCTCCTGCCCAGGCTGGACCCGCAGGCTAAGGACGACGCCACGGAAGCAGGCCGGCTTGTCACCGTCGGCATCGGCGCATCGCCAGGCGGGGCGACGGGCCGCGTCGTCTTCACCGCCGACGAGGCCGCCGAGCAGGGCAGGCGCGGCGTCAGCGTCGTCCTGGTGCGCCCGGAGACCAGCCCCGACGACGTCCATGGCCTCATCGCCTCCAATGGCGTGCTCACGTCACGCGGCGGGGCCACGAGCCACGCCGCCGTCGTCGCCCGCGGCCTCGGCAAGCCCTGCGTCGCCGGCGCGGAGCAGCTCGAGGTGCGCCCGGAGGAGGGTGTCCTCGTCTGCGGCGACATCGTCATCAGCGAGGGCGAGGAGATCAGCATCGACGGCGCCACCGGCGAGGTCTATGCTGGGCGCATCGCCACCATCGCGCCCTCCGTGCAGGACGATGAGGACCTGACGACGCTCCTGCAATGGGCCGACGAGACCCGCCGCCTCGGCGTCTGGGCCAACGCCGACTACCCCCGCGACGCCGAGATCGCCATGGCCTTCGGCGCCGAGGGCATCGGCCTGTGCCGCACGGAGCACATGTTCTTTGAGATGGACCGCCTCTCCATCGTGCGCGAGTGCATGCTCGCCGCCCACGCCGCCATCATCATCCAGGAGGGCGACGTCGCCTGGGAGCGGTACAACAAAGCCCTCGCGGAGCTGGAGGAGTTCCAGGTTGCAGACTTCATCGGCATCCTTCGGGCCATGAACGGCAAGCCCGTCGTCATCCGCCTCCTCGACCCGCCCATGCACGAGTTCCTCCCGCCGCGCGACGAGCTTCTCGCCGAGGTCATCGAGCTCCGCGTCGTCGGGGAAAACCCGGAGGAGCTTCAGGAGCGGCAGAACCTCCTCTTCGCCGTGGACGAGATGCGTGAGTCGAACCCGATGATCGGCATGCGCGGCTGCCGGCTGGGCCTCATCTTCCCGGAGATCTACACCATGCAGGTGCGCGCCATCATCAAGGCCGCCGCGCAGGTCGAGGCCGAAGGCATCCCCGTCGCGCCGGAGATCATGGTCCCCCTCGTCTCCCATACCAACGAGTTCACACGGCTGCGCGAGACCCTGGAGGAGACCATCCGCGAGTTCCAGGAGAAGACCGGCAACACCCAGAACTACGAAATCGGCACGATGATTGAGATCCCCCGCGCGGCGCTTATCGCCGACCAGATCGCCAAGTCGGCGGAGTTCTTCAGCTTCGGCACCAACGACCTGACGCAGAACACCTTCGGGTTCAGCCGCGACGATGTCGAGGTGAAGTTCCTGAACCGCTACAAGGAGACGGGCATCATCGAGGAGAACCCGTTCCAGGTGGTCGACCGCGACGGCGTGGGCAAGCTCATCAGCCTCGCGTGCACCTTGGGGCGGCAGGCGCGGCCGGGCATCTCCATGGGCATCTGCGGCGAGCACGGCGGTGACCCGCAGAGCATCGAGTTCTTCCACACCCTCCCGCTGGACTACGTGAGCTGTTCGCCCTACCGAGTCCCTGTCGCGAGGCTCGCCGCCGCCCGCGCCGCCCTCATGGCCAACGGCCACGGCAACGAGGGGTAGCCTCCACCCGTTCACTCCAGGCCTGTCGAATCGGGAGCCGAAGTCCGTTCAGCCGGACCGGCGAAGGAGAGGGCCATGGAAAACGCCGCCGCCCGGCCGCAGCCGCCCTCTGCGCCGCAGTTCCTTCGCGCGCCGCGCACTCGCCGGGGCATTCGCGCGCTCTGGATCACGCTCATCACCGTCGTCGGCGTTTCCTTTGCGGCGCTCCTCTACTTCGGCGGCGAGATCTACCAGGTCGCGCCCCCGGTCCCCGAAGCCATCGAGACCCTCGGCGGCCAGCGTGTCTTCGATCGCGCCGACATCGAGCGCGGCATGGACGTCTGGCGCTCCATCGGCGGGCAGGAGCTCGGCTCCGTCTGGGGCCACGGCGCCTACCAGGCTCCCGACTGGACCGCCGACTGGCTCCACCGCGAGGCCGTCTGGCTCGCCGAAACGTGGTCGCGCAGCCGCTACGGCACGCCCTACGACGACCTCGGCCCCGAGCGGGCCGCCGCGCTCCAGGCGGCGCTCCAGCAGGAGCTGCGCACCAACACCTATGACGAGAACACCGGCGTCATCACCATCTCCGCCGACCGCCTCCGCGCCATCCGCGCCGTGCAGTCGCATTACGACGGCCTCTTCGGCGACGACCCGGCGCTTCACCAGTTGCGTGAAGACTACGCCATGCCCGCCGACACCATCCCTGACGCCGATCGGCGCGAGGCCTTCACCGCCTTCATCTTCTGGGCGTCCTGGGTGACGGTGACGGAGCGTCCCGGCCGGGACATCACCTACACCCACAACTGGCCCCCCGACGACCTCGTCGGCAACCACGCGACGCCCGTCATGGTCGTCACCTCCGTCATCAGCTTCGTGCTGCTGCTGGGCGGCATCGGTGGGCTGGCGTGGTTCTTCGCCGCCAGCCGCGACGTCTGGCGCAGCCAGGAGCGCACGCCCGCCGCAGACCCCCTGATCGGCATCGTCCCAACGCCGTCCATGAGCGCGACGCACAAGTACTTCTGGGTGGTGGGTGCGCTGGCCGTGGGGCAGATCGTCACGGGCATCATCATCGCCCACTACGGCGTGGAGGGCACCGGCTTCTACGGCTTCCCGCTCTCGGACATCGTGCCCTACTCCCTGGCGCGCACCTGGCACGTGCAGATGGGCATGCTCTGGATCGCCACGTCGTGGCTCGCGACGGGGCTGTGCCTCGCGCCGCTGGTTGCCGGCCACGAACCGCGCCTGCAGCGGCTGGGCGTCAACGTGCTGCTTGTGGCCCTCGTCGTCGTCGTTGGTGGCTCCATGTTCGGCCAGGCCCTCGCCATCCACCAGGTGCTGGGCGACAACGTCAACTTCTGGTTCGGCCACCAGGGGTTCGAGTACCTCGACCTCGGACGCCTCTGGCAGACGCTCCTCTTCGTCGGCCTGCTCCTCTGGCTCGCGCTCATGATCCGGCCGCTGCTCTTCGCCTGGAAACAGGCCGAGGGCAACTCGCGGCGGCGCCAGTTCCTGGGCATCTTCATGCTCTCCGTCGCCGCCATCGCCTTCTTCTACTTCCCCGGCCTCATCCCCGGGCAGCACACCAACCTCGCCATCGCCGAGTATTGGCGCTGGTGGGTCGTCCACCTCTGGGTCGAGGGCTTCTTCGAGGTCTTCGCGACGACGGTCATCGCCCTCGTCTTTGTCCGCCTCGGCCTCGTGCGCGTCCGCTCCGCGACGATGGCCATCCTCTTCAGCACGATCCTCTACCTGTCGGGCGGCGTCCTCGGCATGCTGCACCACCTCTACTTCTCCGGCACCACGCCCATCATCCTCGTCGTCGGCGGCACGATGAGCGCGCTGGAGTTGATGCCGCTCGTCATGGTTGGCTACGAGGCGTACGACAACCTCTCGATGACGCGGCGCACGTCGTGGATCCACCACTACAAGTGGCCCGTCTACTTCTTCGTGGCCGCGTCCTTCTGGAACCTGGTGGGCGCCGGGCTGTTCGGCTTCCTGATCAACCCGCCCATCGCGCTCTACTACATGCAGGGGCTCAACACCACGTCCGTGCACGCCCACGCGGCCCTCTTCGGCGTCTACGGCAACCTCGGTCTCGGCCTCACGCTGCTGAGCCTGCGAGTGCTGACGGTGCGAAAGGAGTGGCGAAACGGGTCCATCGGCTTCGCATTCTGGACGGTCAACGTCGGCCTCATGCTCATGGTGCTGATGAGCCTGCTGCCCGTCGGCCTCGCGCAGACGTGGGCCAGCGTCCAGCACGGCATGTGGTACGCCCGCTCCGCCGAGTTCCTGCAGACGCCCGTGCTCGAGGTCTTCCGCTGGCTCCGCACCATCGGCGACACCATCTTCGCGGCGGGCATCCTCGGCTTCGGCTGGTTCGTCATCGGCCTCTCGACGGGCTGGTCCGTCGAGGGCGAACGTGCGGACGCCGTGGCGGCCGAGCAGCCTGCGTAGGGGCGCGGCGGCATACGGTATAATGCGCTTGTGCAGGTCTACTTTTGTTCCGCTCAATGTCCGCATCCCCTGAGTGTTTTCTACACCGATCGGAGGCGAAATGCCCCTGCTTGTGAAGGTGTTCCTTGGACTCCTTGCGCTGGTGGCCGTCGGGGCCGGCGCCGCCACAGCGTACGTCCTCGTCGTTCTGAACAACCCCAGTGAGGACACGGCGCAATACATCCCTG
>JAPPNT010000158.1 GCA_028873745.1 Chloroflexota bacterium
GCCCTGGGCGCCCCCCTATCTCCCCCCCTACCGTGCCTTTTTAATTATAACCCCCACCCCCCCCCCCACTTACAAACCCCCCCCGCTGTGCCGCCGGTTCGCGCCTTAACCCCAGAGGCCGCTCACCCCCGTTCGCCCCCTGAGTACAGCGATGTATGCTTTGCAACGCATTATCGTTGTGATTATCCCACAGCCGAAGTACATATCGTGGTCCGGTCAGAGTTGCTGCGATCCGCGCCTGACGCCATAGAATTCCTGAAGAAGTGGGATTTCCACGCGGGCAACCAGTTGACGGCGGAAGACTACTTGAACGCTTCCGGCGCTGACTACTCTGAGGTTGCAGTCTGGTTCCTTCGCAATACTACTGAATGGCAGTCTTGGGTAACCCCTGAGGCTCGCGAGAAAGTGTTTGACGGCCTCTCCGATCTGCCAAATCCTCCGACACCTGCGCCGACGCCAACACCCATACCATCCCAGGACTTTGGGCCGCTGAGCGGTGAATTAGAGCATCTGGACAGCGCGAGCAACAAGCGGCCAATTAAAGCCGCCGGGGTCTCCGTGCAAAATTTTGTGGCGGAGGCGACGTTTGCCAACCCTTACGACTGCTCGGCACGTTCATGGGCACATGGATTGCTCTTTCGGGTCAACGAGAATGTGGTATCCAATCCTCTGGTTGCCATAGGGGTCTCGTGCAATGGATATTGGTCCGTGGACGTAGGGTCAGGTGATAGCCAAGAAAGACGTTATGAAGGCCAAACAACAGGCCTTTCCACCGGCTCGGGCGAACTCAACCACTTAAGGGTCGTGGCGGTTGACCACAAGGGTTGGTTCTTCCTCAACGGAGCGTTGGTCTCAGTCCTGGACTTGACAGGAGCAGTTCATACCGGCGACGTTGTAATTACAACAGGTCATTATATTGGTTCTCAATCTATCGGTTTTACCACACCATACCTGCAGTTCCGGGCAAGTGAGTTACTCTGGCTTTATGGGCCGGCTAGTGGCCAACTAACGCCAAGCCCAGATGAAAAGGCATTCCACCATGCCAGTCAGTCTTCAAGAGACGTGATAGTTGAAGTCACCTGCATTACCCCACAGACAGATTACGATTGCGGCATCTATTTTCGTGACAATTACCCGGATGCAGATGAAGTCGTTGGAATCGACAACTATGGCTCTTGGTTTCACCTTACAAAATACCCAAACAACGATGATTACACTGAGGTAGCCAGCGGAAGAACGCGGGTTTCTTCACGGAATGTATTGGCCCTCATTGCGTTAGCGGATATTGGGTGGTTCTTTGTCAATGGCGAGCTAGTGGCAAGTCTCAACTTGGCAAACAATCAAGTGGATGGGTGGATTGGTTTGTTCGCGGGCTTCTACCAAGGCAATGATGCTGAGGTAGAGTTTACTGACTTCAACGTCTGGGCTCCCGCAAACGGCGAGCACTAGCCCCCGCGCGTTTGCCGCCCCCTCCCCGCCTCCCGTATAATGTCGGCTACGATACCGTAGCTGCGGCGGCCCGTCGGCCCTCGATTCCCCCTTGCGTCTCCGGGGCACCGCCGCGCCCGTAAAGGACCCGCATGACCACCGCACCCGAGATCCTGGGCACGCTGCACAACATCCGCACCGTCGCCGTCGCCGAGCTGGACGGCGTCGAGGACGACGCCGCGCTGGAGGCGTGGCGCATCGCCTACCTGGGCCGACGCGAGGGCCGACTGACGCTCATCATGCGCCGCATGGCCGAGCTGGAAGCGGAGGAGCGGCGCTCCGTCGGCGTGCAGGCCAACGACGTCAAGGCGCTGCTGGAGTCGCAGCTCGCCGAGAAGACGGAGGCGCTCAAGTCCGCGAAGCTGGCGCAGGCCGCGCAGGAGGGCCGCCTCGACGTGACGCTGCCCGGCCGCCGCCCCGCCCTCGGCAGGCTCCACCCCATCACGCAGACCATGCGGGAGATCACCCGCGCCTTCATCTCCATGGGCTTCCAGGTCGTCGAGGGCCCGGAGGTGGAGCTGGACCACTACAACTTCGGCATGCTCAACATCCCCAGGGGCCACCCGGCGCGCGACATGTTCGACACGCTCTGGCTCGACCATACCAACGCCGAAGGAGAGCGCGAGATGCTGCTGCGCACCCACACCTCGCCGATGCAGGCGCGCATCATGGAGGCGACGCAGCCGCCCGTGCGCGTCGTCGTGCCCGGCCGCGTCTACCGCTTCGAGGCGACCGACGCGACGCACGAGTGGCACTTCACGCAGGTGGAGGGCCTCGCCGTCGACCGCGGCATCACCTTCGCGAATCTGAAGGGCACACTGTACGAGTTCGCGCGGCTGGTGTTCGGCAGCGAGCGGCGGGTGCGCTTCCGCTGCGACTTCTTCCCCTTCGTCGAGCCGGGCGTCGACGTGGCCATCGACTGCTTCAGCTGCGACGGCGCGGGCGCGCCCGACTGCCGCATCTGCCGGGGCAGCGGCTGGATCGAGATCATGGGCGCCGGCATGGTGCACCCGCGGGTGCTGGAGATGTCCGGCATAGACCACACGGAGTACACCGGCTTCGCCTTCGGGATGGGCGTGGAGCGCATCGCCATGCTCAAGTACGGCATCGACGACATCCGCTACTTCTACGGCAACGACGCCCGCTTCCTACGGCAGTTCTAGACTCGCAATGACCGGAGCGCACCCATGGCAATGAACGTCCCGCTGTCCTGGCTCAGGGCCTACGTCGACGTCGACATGCCCGTAGAGCAGCTTGCCCACCGGCTCACCATGGCCGGCATCGAGGTGGGCGGCGTCGAGCGGATTGGCGGCTGGAATGACTGTTACGTGGGCCACGTGCTGGACGTGGGCCCGCACCCCAACGCCGACCGGCTGCGCCTCTGCACCGTCGACATCGGCGGCGAGCGGCTGCAGGTGGTCTGCGGCGCGCCCAACGTCGCCGAGCAGCAGAAGATCGCCTTCGCCAGGGTGGGCGCGACGCTCTTCAACACCCACTCGGGCAAGGTGGAACCGCTGAAGGCCGCCAAGATCCGCGGCGTCACGTCCGAGGGCATGATCTGCTCCGTGCTGGAGCTCGGCATCGGCGAGGAGCACGACGGCATCCTCGTGCTGCCCGACGACGCCCCCACCGGCACGCCGCTCGCCGACTACCTCGGCGACACGGTGCTGGAGCTCGAGGTGACCGCCAACCGGCCCGACTGCTTCTCCGTGCTCGGCGTCGCCCGCGAGGTGGCCGCCTTCTCCGGCACGCAGGTCGCCGAGCCGGACGCGGGCTACCCGGAGGAGGGCGAGCCCGTTGAGTCGCTGGCCACGGTGGAGATCGAGGACCCTGCCCTGTGCGCCCGGTACACGGCTGCGCTGCTCACCGGCGTCAGCATCGGCCCGTCGCCCGAGTGGTTGCAGGAGCGGCTCACGCGGGCGGGGCAGCGGCCCATCAACAACATCGTGGACGTGACCAACTACGTCATGCTGGAGACGGGGCAACCGCTCCATGCCTTCGACTTCGACAAGGTCGCCGGCCGGCGCATCATCGTGCGCCAGGCGCGGCCGGGCGAGAAGCACGTCACGCTGGACGGCGTCGAGCGCGAGCTCGCCCCGCCGATGGTGGTCATTGCGGACCCGGAGAAGGCCGTGGGCCTCGGCGGCGTCATGGGCGGCGCCAACACGGAGGTCACGGAGGAGACGCACACCATCCTGCTAGAGTCCGCCAGCTTCCACCCCTTCAACACGCGCCGCACCGCCGACGATCTGAAGCTGCGAACCGAGGCGTCGCTGCGCTTTGAGAAGGGCTGGCGGCAGGGCCTGCCGCCGGTGGGCCTGCGCCGCGCCGTCAAGCTCATGCTGGAGGTCGCGGGAGGCATCGCGGCCAGGGGCATCATCGACGTCTACCCGGACCGGCCGGAGCCGCGGGTCATCACCCTCACCGCGGCGCGCATGGAGAAGGTGCTCGGCGTGACGGTGCCCATGGCCGACGCGGCCCGGACGCTCACGTCCCTCGGCATCGCGTGCCGGATGATGGGCGACGACGCGCTGGAGGTGGAGGCCCCGCCGTGGCGCGCCGACATCACCATCGAGGACGACCTTGTCGAGGAGGTCGTGCGCGTCATCGGCTACGACGACGTGCCGACGGCGCCCCTCGCGGCGCCCATCCCGCTGAGCACGCCGGACACGGCGCAGGCCGTCAAGGAGGAGGTCCGTGACCTGCTGGCCTCCATCGGCATGCAGGAGGTCATCACCTACTCCATGGTCAGCGAGCACGCGCTGGAGCTGGCCTACCGAGGGGCGGAGCCGCCCGCGCCGCCCATGCGCGCCTTCAACCCCATCAGCTCCGAGCACGAGTGCCTGCGGACATCGCTGCGGCCCGGCCTGCTGCGGACGCTGGCCGCCAACCAGCGCCACGAGGGCGTGCCCCAGTGGTACTTCGAGGTCGGCAAGGAGTTCATCTTCACGGGCGACGGCCTGCCGGACGAGCGGCAGAAGGCTGCGGGCGTCCTGAGCGGCCCCGGCGCGCAGGCGTCGTGGGCGGCGGCCGAAGCGACGGCCGGCTTCTACGACGCCAAGGGCGTGGTGGAGGCGCTGTGCGACCGCGTCGGCGTGACGCCGTCCTTCGAGCCGCTGGACGACCCCTTCTACCACCCCGGCCGCGCCGCGACCATCTCCGCCGGAGGGCAGCGCATCGGCGAGCTGGGCGAGGTGCACCCCGAGGCGCTGGACGCCTTCGACGTGCGCGGCGAGGGCGCCGTCTACTTCGAGGTGGACCTGGCCGCGCTGACGGAGGCCGTGCCGCAGTCGGCGCGGCGGTTCCGCAGCATCTCCGTCTACCCGGAGGCGCTGCGCGACCTCGCCCTCGTCGTCGGCATGGACGTGCCCGCCGACCGCGTGCGGGAGATCATCGAGCAGCACCCCCTCGTCGCCCGCGCCGCGCTCTTCGACGTCTATGCCGGGGAGCAGGTGGGCGCCGACGTGCGCTCGCTGGCGTACCGGGTGTCGTTCCAGGCCCCCGACCGGACGTTGACGGCGGAAGAGGTGCAGCGCGCGATGGACCGGCTGCTCTCGCGGCTGGAGCGGGAGCTCGGCGCGGCGCAGCGGCAGGGGTAGCGAGGGGCGCACGGTGTCCTCCGACCGCCTGTACTGGTAAACTGGCAGAGTCACAACACTTCAAGGCGTCAAGGAGTCCCTGGATGCAGCAAGAGGACCACGGCAGGCAAGCGCGGGAGTTTCTGGAGGCCTCCGACTCGGAGTTCGACGCCGGTGACCATCTGCAGGCGTCGGAGAAGCTCTGGGGCGCCGCTACCCACGCCGTCATGGCCGTCGCGCTTCAGCGGGACTGGCCGTGCCGAAGCCACCGCGCGTTGAGCAACACCGTCAGCCGTCTGCAGCAAGAGTTCGGTGCATTGCCGTTGAGGGCGGGGTTTGGCGTCGCGGAGAAGTTCCATCGGAACTTCTACCACGATGAAATGCAGGACTACGAGATCGAGGCTGACCGCCCAACTGTGCATGAGTTTGTCAACTCCCTGTTGGCTTTGTTGGAGCAGCCCGCAGGCTAGTACGCTGCAGCCCTTTCCCCAGCCATGGAGCTTCCTGCTTCCTCTAGTGCGACAGTAGAATTGCAGCCGGAGAAGCGGTCACGCAGAGTAATGCAATGACAGAGCATCACCAGCATCACGACCACGGCCGCCATCGGCATCACGAGCATCACCACGCCCACCATCACCACCACAGCAGCGTCCAGGAGGACATGCTGAGCGTGGAGGAGGCGTTGGAGAAGATACTCTCCTACGTCTCGCCGATGGGGCCGGTGGAGGTCGAGCTGCCCGACGCGCTGGGGCTCACCCTCGCCGAGGAGGTCACCTCGCCGCTGGACCTGCCGCCGCTGGACAACTCGGCCATGGACGGCTTCGCGGTGCGCCACGCCGACGTGGCGGGCGCCGGACGGCACGACCCGCGCGAGTTGCCCGTCATCGGCTACGTGCAGGCCGGCGCGCTGCCCGACCGCGACCTGCAGCCCGGCACCGCCATCCGCATCATGACCGGCGCGCCCATCCCGCCCGGCGCCGACGCCGTCGTGCCCTTCGAGGACACGGACGAAGTCGAGCGGAAGGTGGCCGACCACGCCCTCGACCGCATCCGCATCATGCAGGAAGCGCCTCTCGGAGCCAACGTGCGCCCCGCCGGCGAGGACCTGCGCACCGGCGAGCGCCTCATGGGCCGCGGCGACGTTCTCCGCCCCGGCGAGATCGGCGTGCTGGCGTCCGTCGGGCGGCAGCGGGTCACCGCGCTGCGGCGGCCCATCATCGCCATCCTCTCCACCGGCGACGAGCTCCTCGCGCCCGATGAGGCGCCCGGCGGCGGCAAGATCTACGACTCCAACAGCTTCAGCATCGCGGCGGCGGTGCGGCGCTACGGCGGCGAGCCGTGGATGCTTGGCATCGCGAAGGACACGCTGGAGGACACGGCCCGCAAGCTCGGCGAGGGCATCGCCGCCGACCTGCTCATCACGACGGCCGGCGTCTCCAAGGGCGACTACGACTTCATCAAGGACGTACTGACCGCTAACGGCGAGATCGCCTTCTGGTCGGTGCGGATGCGCCCGGCGCGGCCATTGGCCTTCGGCGTACTGCACGCGCCCGACGGTCGGCGGGTGCCCCACATCGGGCTGCCCGGCAACCCGGTGAGCGCCCTGGTCGCCTTCGAGCAGTTCTGCCGCCCGGCCATCCTGAAGATGCTGGGCCGCACCAGCTTCGCCAAGCCGCGGGTGCGGGCCACGCTGCGCGACCCGATCATCAACACGGACGGTCGGCGCGTGTACGCCCGCGCCATCGTCACGTGGGAGGACGGCCGGTGGTGGGCGTCGCTCACGGGCCCGCAGGGGAGCAACCTGCTCACGTCGATGGCGCGCGCCAACGGCCTCGCCATCTGCCCGGAGGACCTCGACGAGATGCCGGCGGGCGCGGAGGTCGACGTGCAGATGCTGGACTGGCCAGAGGAAGCGGCGGTGTAGCCCCGCCACACCCGTTCGCCCACTCGAATTCACACACGGGGAACGGTCATCATCAAGCATTAGAGGAGTGCAATGCCGGGTCAGTGGACCAAGGTTGCGAGGGCGGACGACGTCGCGCCGGGCACGTCGATCGCCGTGGAGCTGCCGCAGGCGTCGCTGGCGGTCTGCAACGTGGACGGCCAGTTCTACGCCGTCGAGAACCTCTGCACCCACGACGACGGCCCGCTGGGCGAGGGCGCCCTCGACGGCTTCCGCATCCAGTGCCCCCGCCACCTCGCCTACTTCGACGTCCGCAACGGCAAGGCCCTCACGCTGCCCGCCGTCATGGACGTGGACTGCTTTCCCGTCCGCGTGCAGGACGGCGACGTGGAAGTTGAGTTGTAGAGAGCGCCCCATGAACTACGCAGAGCAGGACGGAGCGCCCGAGACCATCCAGGCGGTGGGTTGGAACGCCATCGGCGCCGAGAACCAGGCGCTCATCATGGACCACTACCGCAACCCCCGGAATCGCGCGCCCATCGAGGCGCCCGACGTCGACGCCACAGAGATCAACCCCTTCTGCGGCGACGAGTGCACCTTCCGCGCCAGACTCACCGGCGGCGTGCTCTCGCCCGTGAGCACCGAAGGGGCCGGGTGCTCCATCTGCCAGGCGTCGCTGTCCCTCATGTCGGAAGCCGTGCTGGGCCGCACGCCCGCCGAGGCCCTCCGCCTCTCGGCGACGTTCACCCGTATGATGCGCGGTGAGTCCATCGACGACGGGGAGAAAGCCGAGTTGGGGGAGTTGACGGGGCTGGCGGCGGTCCGCACCTACCCGGTCCGCGTCAAGTGCGCGCTGCTGGCTTGGTGGGCGCTGGAACAGGGGTTGAGCGCCTACGCCTCGTAGCCCCGGTCACTCCACCCGGACGCGGGCCCAGAAGTGGTACTCGCGGTTCGCGAAGTTGACGTGCAGCCCCGTCACGCGCGGCCACCATGCCCATGCCTGCGCCCGCGCGGCTGGCGTGAACCGAACGCCCTCCTCCAGCAGCATCAGCGATGCCTTCCGCGCGATGTCCCCGCGCACCGCCGGGTCGAGCTCCGCCGCTTGCCTGTCGACCAGCTCGTCCAGCGCGGCTCCGGCGTAGCCTGTCCTGTTCCGTGCTGCGTCGCTGCGCACCATGCCGACGAGGAAGTCGTTGGGCGCGGAGAGCGGCGGCAATGGGCCCAGGTACGCCTGGAAATCGCCCGTTCGCCACACCCGCTCCACGTACTCGCCGGGGTTCAGCGCCACGATGTTCACACGGACTCCGACCGCCGCCAGGTGCTCGCGAATCCCGTTGCCGTAAGCGAGGTGCGGGTCGCCGAAATCGGCCACAATCAGCTCCAGGGTCTCCGGCGCGTTACTAGCCGCCTCCAGCATCTCCCGCGCCCCCATCGCGTCGGCGAGGCGTTCGCGAAGCTCGTCCTCGGTGAGCCGCCACTCCGGCGACGCCGACGGCATCCCTCCGGTGACGTCCGCCAGCCCGTGCCACACCTGCCGGTTCAGCGACCACGGGTCCAGTGCGCGGAAGAGCGCCCGCCGCACCTCGGCGTCCCGCAGCGCCGGGTCGTTCACGTTGAGGGCCAGCTCCGAGCCGCCCCCCGGAGGCGCGTAGCGACGGAATCCCGCGTCCGGGTTGCGCTGCCGGTACGTCACGACGTGTTCCGGCGCCACCTCGTCGACGTCCAGCGACTTCGTGAGGAAGGCGGCGTTCCGGATCGCCGGGTCGGCCATCACGCGGATTTCGAGGCCTTCCAGTCGCGGCAGTCCCGGCTCGAAGTAGACGGGATTGGCGGAGAAGGTGAATCGGCGCCCGGGATCGACTTCGTCTACGACCCACGGCCCCGTGCCGATGAAGGGCCCCGCGCCGAGGTCGTCCATAACGGCTAGCTCCGAGGGCAGTACCTTCGTGTGCCCGTCCGCCAGCGCGAGGAGGAAGTCGGCGTCCGGATGGCGCAGGGTGAAGACGACGCCGTCGCCCTCCGCCTCCGCGCTCGCGACGTTGGCCAGCAGCCCTACGTGCGGCCAGCCCGCCGTCCGCTGGCGCGCCAGGCTCGCCGTGACGTCGTGGGGCGAGAGGGGCCGCCCGTTGACGGGCGCGAACGTTTGCCACCGCAGCCCCGGGCGCAGGGTGACGCGGAGGGTCGTCGGGTCCTCCCACGCCCATGACTCGCACAGGTCGCACTCCAGCGCGAGGCTTGGCGTCTCCACGTCCGGCCCGGACGCGAACCGGAGCAGGCGGCTGTACACGATCCCCGGCCCGAAGGCCGCCAACGACGGCGACGGCGACCGGTGCACGTCGAGATCGTTCAGCTCAACGCGCGTCGCGATGGTCAACCGCCCCTCGCGAGACGGCAACGCTTCGGCCGGAGCCGGAGTGGCCGGAGCCGCGACCGTGGAACTGCCGGTCGCGGGCGCGGGGGTCGGCGCGGGCAGCGCCGTCGCGCTGGCCTGCGGCGTCGAGACGGGCGCGGCGGTCGCTG
>JAPPNT010000036.1:0-819 GCA_028873745.1 Chloroflexota bacterium
GAGGGTCGACTGCACGGTCGTCGACGCGACGGGGCTCGTCGTAACGCCGGGGTTCATCGACCTGCACGTGCACCTGCGGGAGCCGGGGCAGGAGGACAAGGAGACCATCGCGACGGGTGCGCTCGCCGCGGTGAAGGGCGGGTTCACGACCGTGTGCGCAATGCCCAACACGGAGCCTGCGATGGGCAACGCCGCCGTCATCAAGCACGTGCTAGAGGCGGCGGAGATGGCGGGGCTGGCCCGCGTGCTGGCCATCGGCTGCGTGTCGCGGGGGCGGGCAGGCAAGGAGCTGGCCGACATGGGCGAGATGGCCGAGGCGGGGGCCATCGGGTTCAGCGACGACGGGGCGCCGGTGGCGGACCCGGCGCTGATGCGGAACGCGCTGACGTACAGCACGACGACGGGGCTGCCGATCATCAACCACTGCGAGGAGCCGTCGCTGGCCAAGGACGGCGTGCTGCACGAGGGGTGGGTGGCGAGCAGGCTCGGGCTTCCGGGGCAGCCGTCGGCGGCCGAGGAGACGATGGTAGCGCGGGACATCGAACTGGCGGCGCTCACGGGCGGCAAGCTGCACGTGGCGCACATCAGCACGGAGGGGACGGTGGCGCTGCTCCGGCAGGCCAGAGCGGAAGGCAAGGCGAACGTCACCTCGGAAGTGACGCCGCACCACCTGCTGCTGACGGAGGAGTGGGCGCTGGGCGGCATCGATGGGGGCGGGGGGGGCCCGCCCCGCGGGGGGGGGGGGGGGGGGGGCGCGCCCCCCCCGCCCGCGGCGCCGGCGGCCGCCGCCCCCCCCCCCCCCCGGGAAAGCCCCCCCCC
>JAPPNT010000036.1:829-1721 GCA_028873745.1 Chloroflexota bacterium
GGAGTGGGCGCTGGGCGGCATCGATGGGGGCGGCGCGCCCTACTCGGGCGCGGGCGAGCTGTCGGCGCCGGACCCGTACGGGCCGCTGACGCGGACGGCCTACGACACGCGCGCCAAGGTGAATCCGCCGCTGCGCACGGAGGACGACACGCTGGCGCTGGTGGAAGCTCTCAGGGACGGCACCATCGACGCCATCGCGACGGACCACGCGCCGCACACGTCGACGGACAAGTGCTGCACGATGCAGGAGGCGGCGTTCGGCATCTCCGGACTGGAGACGGCCTTCGGGCTGGTGTACTCGCTGGTGGACCGGGGGGACATCGACCTGCCGACGCTCATCGCGCGGATGACGGCGGGCCCGGCGCGGGTGCTGGGCGCGGACTCGGCCGAGGCGGCGGAGGCGTCGGGGCTGCCGTGGCTGGGGACGCTGCAGCCGGGGGCGACGGGAGACGTGACGGTGCTGGACCCGGGAGCGGAGTGGGCGGTCGACACGACGGCGTTCGCGTCCAAGGGGCACAACACGCCGCTGGACGGCATCACGCTGCAGGGGCGGATCGTCAAGACGATCGTTGGCGGCAGGCTGGTGTACGACGCCATGGGAGTTCGCACATGACCACACCCGCCTACGTGGTGCTGGAGGACGGCGCGGTGTACCGCGGCGAGTCGTTCGGCGCGCCGGTCACCGTGTACGGCGAGGTCGTGTTCACGACGGCCATGACCGGCTACCAGGAGATGCTCACGGACCCGTCGTTCGCGGGGCAGATCGTGGTGCCGACGTACCCGCTGCAGGGCAACTACGGCATCAATGCGGGCGACGTGGAGTCGCGGCGGATCCAGGCGGCAGGCTTCGTGGTGCGGGGGCACTCGTCGACGCCGAGCCACGCGCTGAGCG
>JAPPNT010000036.1:1731-9312 GCA_028873745.1 Chloroflexota bacterium
TGGCGACCAAGGAGGTCAACCCGTGGCTCGGCGCGGCGTTGCCGGACTACGCGACCGGCCAAGCTGTGCGCTGGCGCGCCCTCGACGACGGGCGGGAGCGGGGCGACCTCAAACGCATCGTCGTGACGGACTACGGGGTGAAGTATAACATCCTGCGCATCCTGGAGCGGAACGGGTGCGAGGTCATCGCGGCGCCGCCGGGGGCGACGGCGGAGGAAATCCTGGGGCTGCGGCCGGACGGGGTGCTGCTGTCGCCGGGGCCGGGCGACCCGGTGCACCTGGACTACGGAGTAGAGACGGCGCGGGCGCTCATCGGGGTGAAGCCGATCATGGGCATCTGCCTAGGGCACCAGGTCATCGCGCGGGCGCTGGGCGGGAACACGTACAAGCTCAAGTTCGGGCACCGGGGGGCGAACCACCCGGTGAAGGAGCTGCACACGGGGCACGTCCACATCACGGCGCAGAACCACGGGTACGCCGTCGACGCGGACGGGCTGCCGCCGGAGCTGGAGATCACGCACGTCAGCCTGAACGACGGCACCGTCGAGGGGCTGCGGCACCGCTCGGCGCCGGTGATCACAATCCAGTACCACTCGGAGGCGTCGCCGGGGCCGCGGGACAACGAGTACCTGTTCGACGCGTTCCTGCGCATGGTGCGGGATGGGCGGACGTAGACAGTCATCGCGAATGAGCACGCGGGGCGGGGCGTCCCGCATGGGAAGGACGGCTGGATGACCGACAAGCCTCAGAAGGTCCTCGTCATAGGCAGCGGGCCCATCGTGATTGGGCAGGCGGCCGAGTTCGACTACGCCGGGGCGCAGGCGTGCAAGGCGCTGCGCGAGGAGGGCGTGACGACAGTGCTCGTCAACTCGAACCCGGCGACGATCATGACGGACGAGGGCATCGCGGACATCGTGCACATCGAGCCGCTGACGCCTGAGGCGCTGGAACGGATCATCGCGCGGGAGCGGCCGGACGGCGTCCTGCCGACGCTGGGCGGCCAGACGGGGCTGAACCTCGCGGTGCAGCTCGCCGAGCGGGGGATCCTCGAGAAGTATGACGTGCGGCTGCTGGGGACGCCGCTGGACGCGATCCAGCACGCGGAGGACCGGGAGCTGTTCCGGCAGCTGCTGCTGGACATCGGCGAGCCGACACCGCCGAGCGCGACGGTGACCACCATAGAGGAGGCGCTCGAGGTCAAGGGCCGGCTGGGGCTGCCGCTCGTGATCCGGCCGGCGTACACGCTAGGCGGCACGGGCGGGGGCGTGGTGCGCTCCGAGGAGGAGTTCGAGGAGTCGGTGCGCGCGGGTATTGCGGCCAGCCCGATCAACCAGGTCCTGCTGGAGCGCTCGCTGGAGGGGTGGAAGGAGATCGAGTACGAGGTGATGCGGGACGCCAACGACACGTGCATCACCGTGTGCAACATGGAGAACCTGGACCCGATGGGCGTCCACACGGGAGACAGCATCGTCGTGGCGCCGTCGCAGACGCTGAACGACAAAGAGTACCAACTGCTGCGCACGGCGAGCCTGAAGATCATCCGCGCGCTGGGCATCGAGGGCGGGTGCAACGTGCAGCTCGCGCTGGCGCCGAACGCGGACGTGGCGGCGGCGCTGCCGGAGGCGGCGCGGCCCGGGAGCAACCTGGAGTACTACGTCATCGAGGTGAACCCTCGCGTGAGCCGGTCGTCGGCGCTGGCGTCGAAGGCGACGGGGTACCCCATCGCGCGGGTGGCGGCGAAGATCGCGGTGGGGCGCAGGCTGGACGAGATCCCGAACGCGGTGACGCAGAAGACGGTCGCGGCCTTCGAGCCGACGCTGGACTACTGCGTGGTCAAGATCCCGCGGTGGCCCTTCGACAAGTTCCCGACGGGCGACCGGGGCATCAACACGCAGATGAAGGCGACGGGCGAGGTCATGGCCATCGACCGGTCGTTCGAGGCGGCGTTCTCCAAGGCAGTGCGGTCGCTGGAGATCAGCGGGCAGTCGATGCTGTGGGAGGCGGAGGAGTGGCGCGATCTGAACGACTGGCGCGACCTGCCGCTGTTCCCGGCGACGGACCTGCGGGTGTGGGCGCTGCTCGCGGCCATTCGGCGGGGGGCGACACCTGAGGAACTGCTGGCGCACACGCGGGTGGACGGGTGGTTCCTGCGCGCGATGGAGCGCATCGTCGCCATGGAGCGGCGGCTGCTGGAGGCGACGCAGCCGACGCGGGAGCTGCTGTGGGAGGCCAAGCGGCTCGGGTTCTCCGACCGGCAGATCGCGGCCTTCGGCATCGCGGAGGGGCTGCCGGAGCGGGTGCGCGCGCTGCGGCAGTCGATGGGCATACGGCCAGTGTACAAGATGGTGGACACGTGCGCGGCGGAGTTTGAGGCGGTGACGCCGTACTACTACAGCACGTACGAGGAGGAGAACGAGGCGCTGCCGCTGCAGGGCGAGCGCGCGCTGGTCATCGGCAGCGGGCCGATCCGCATCGGGCAGGGCATCGAGTTCGACTACTGCTCCGTGCACGCGGCGTGGGCGCTGCAGGAGGAGGGGCTGCAGAGCATCATGGTCAACTCCAACCCGGAGACGGTCTCGACGGACTTCGACACGAGCCAGCGGCTGTACTTCGAGCCGCTGGACGAGGAGAGCGTGCGGGACGTCATCGAGAACGAGGGGGGCGAGGACGGCGATCTGCCGCCGGCGGTGGTGCAGTTCGGCGGGCAGACGGCCATCAACCTCTCGCAGCAGCTTGACCAGGCGGGCCTGCCCATCCTCGGCTCCACGGCGGAGGCGATCGACATCGCGTCGGACCGGCGGCGGTTCGAGGAGTTCATGGCGGGCATCGGGGTGCCGCAGCCGCCGGGCACGGGCGTCACGACCGTCGAGGAGGCGCTGCAGGTGGCGGAGACCATCGGCTACCCGGTGCTGGTGCGGCCGAGCTACGTGCTGGGCGGGCGGGCGATGCAGATCGTGCAGTCGCCGGACGAGCTGGGGGCGTACTTCGCGGCGGGCGTGCAGGCCAGCCCCGACCGGCCGGTGCTCGTCGACAAGTATCTCGAGGGGAAGGAGTGCGAGGTCGACGCGGTGTGCGACGGGGAGACGGTCGTCATTCCGGGCATCATGGAGCACGTCGAGCGGGCGGGCGTCCACAGCGGGGACTCGATGGCCATCTACCCGGGCATCACGATGACGACGGAAGAGGTGGACGTCATCGTCGACTACGCGGTGCGGATCGCGCGGGGGCTGGGCGTCAGGGGGCTGATGAACATCCAGTTCGTCGTGATGGGCGGCGGGCACTACCGGAGCCCGGGCGACCCCAGGGGGACGCACTCGGCAGACGTGTACGTGCTGGAGGTCAACCCTCGGGCGAGCCGCACCATCCCGTTCATCAGCAAGGTCACGGGCGTCCCGATGGTGCAGCTGGCCACCAAGGTCATGCTGGGCCGCACGCTGGAAGAGCTCGGCTACGAGACGGGGCTGTGGCCTCGGCAGCGGCTGGTGGCGGTGAAGGCGCCGGTCTTCTCCATGTCAAAGCTGGCGGGCGTCGACACGCACCTTGGGCCGGAGATGAAGTCGACGGGCGAGGTGATGGGCGTCGACTACAACTACTCGGCGGCGATGGCGAAGGCGCTCATCGCGTCGAACATGGCGCTGCGGCCGGAGTGCGGGGTGCTGCTCAGCATCTCCGACAAGGACAAGCAGGACGCCATGAGCCTCATCTCGGCGCTGGCGAACGGCGGGCACAAGCTGTACGCCACTGAGGGAACGGCGAACCTCATCCGGAACCTCGGCTTCACGGACGTAGTCGAGGTATCCAAGCTGTGGGAGGGAAGCCCGAACGTCGTCGACGTGGTGCAGCTCGGCATGGTGGACGCCGTGGTCAACACGCTGTCCGGCAGCGAGGAGGCGCCGATGCGGGACGGCTTCTACATCCGCCGCGCGGCGGTGGAGCGGCGCATCCCGTGCTTCACCTCGCTGGACACGGCGCGCACGGCGATGGAGGCGGTGCAGGGCGGGGGGCTGCAGTACACGATTCAACGGCACCAGGACTACCTGGAGAAGGCGGCGGGGTAGGGATCGGCAAGCCCACCAGCAATACCAGACAAGAGAAAGAGCCCCTCGTTGGAGGGGCTCTCTTGCTTCAGCTTGATTGTCGGCTACTTGCGGGTGGCGATGACGGTGAGCCAGTTGCGGGGAACCTTGTCCAGGTCCAGCTCCTCGAAGGCCTGGCGCGCGCCTATCTGCAGGGCTTCCGAGCCGTACTCGAGGGGGATGCCGGGCATGGCGCCCTCGATGAAGGCCTCGTACTGGCTGATGGCGAGGAAGCCGGCGAGGTCCATGGGCGCGGGGCAGAGGTGGGTGCGCGCGACGGAGAAGCCGTTGCTCAGCAGGAGCTCCTCGTACTCCTCCGGCGTCAACTGCATGCGGGCGGCGACTTTCTCGTGCTTGGGGAACATGCCGTAGTTCGACTTGAGGGCGCGCAGGGACTTGGACATCCAGCGGCGGTAGAACTGCTCGGACTCGGGCGGGATGCTGCCCTGGAAGAAGGTGGTGTTGAAGGCGAAGGTGCCGCCGGGGCGGAGCGTCGTTGCGACCTCGGAGACGAGCGTCTGCTTGTCGGGCACCATGTGGATGCCGTTGCAGAACACGACGCCGTCGACGCGGTAATTGACGATGGTGGAGAGGTACTCGGCGCGGCTGTGGATGAACTCGAGGGCCACGTCGCGGGCGGAGCCGAGCTGCGCCATGGCCTCCTTGATGGCCGAGGCGGACATGTCGATGCCGATGACGAGGCTGTCCCGGGCGCCCTTGATCTTGTCGACGATGAGGCGGGTAACGGCGCCGGTGCCGCAGGCGAGGTCGACGATCTTCTGGCCGGGATGGAAGTCGACCATGTCGACCAACTGGCGGTTGACCACCTGGTAGAACCCCTGCGACGCGAACGGAGCATATGAGAAACGGGAGTCACTCATGTAAACACCTCGGGCTCTCGCCCTCTGATTGTCACCCCTGGCCGACAGGCACAACGACAGGGTAGCGTGCTAGGGCTTCTCAACCGTTCACCATTGTAATGGCCTTGTCCAGTGAAAGATAGGGGACAACGTTTTCGCCTCGTTGACACCCCGTTAGCGCGTTTCTACACTTGGATTTCGCCTAGCTGCGCGACTTTGCCAGACCGAGCAGCGCGCCGCAGTCCGCAGCCCGCACAAAATGGAGCGTCCACCGTGTTCGACCCTCGCTACAGGGGCTACAGCTTCACCCTGGGCACGACCAGCAAGATCCTGCTTGGGATCGTGGTGTTCGCGTTCGGGCTGTTTCTGATCTCGCCCGTTGCCGAGTGGCTGCTGAAGCTGGTCGGGTGGATCGCGATGATCGGGGGCGCGGTGGTCTTCGCGGGCGGAGTCTGGGCGGCGCTGCGGGACAGGGCGTAGCGGCGGCATGACGAACGCTGAGGGCCGCACCGACACGCTCGCGCGCATCACCGTGCGGCTCGACGGGCCGGCGGAGTACCGGGGGACGGAGATCATCGGCGACCTGCGCGTTATCGCGGAGACGCTGTACTACCCCTTCAAGTTCGTGGGCTTCTGGGACGGGCAGACGGGCAACCACCTCTGCCCGCAGACGCAGGCCGGCCAATCGTGCCCGCACCCGCCCGGTGACGCGGGGCGCGCCGCGTACGCCTCGACGGTGGAGGAGCGAATGACGGGGGAACTGGAAGTCCACTTCCCCCACGCCGACCTCTCCATCTTCCTGGGGTAGCCGTCGACCCCCCTCCTCGTTGCCCGTAGCGGCCCCTATGCTATAATTGAATCAACCCTCTTGTGAGGCTGCCGTTGAAGATCACCCGTGAAGATGACGCCATCCGCCAAACTGTGCTCAATATCGAGATGGAAGAGGCGGACCTGGAGAGCTATATGCAGCGCGCCTACCAGCGCGTTGTGCAGAAGGTCAAAGTGCCCGGATTCCGGCCCGGCAAGGCGCCCCGCCGCGTCGTTGAGCGGGTGGTGGGCCGGGAGTCGCTGCTGAGCGAGGCGCTGGACTTCATGGTGCCGGAGGTCACGGCCAAGGCCATCGAGCAGGAGGACATCGAGGCGGGGGCGCAGCCGGACGTGGAGCTGGTCGAGACGGAGCCGGTGACAATCAAGGCGACGGTGCCGCTCACGCCGCTCGTCGAGACGGGCGACTACTCGGCCATGCGCGTTGCGTATGAGGCCCCTGTCGTCACCGACGAGCAGATCGACGAGGCGCTGGAAGAGGCGCGCCGCAAAGAGGCCGTCTGGGAGCCCGTCGAGCGGGCGGCGGAAATGGGCGACGACGTCAACATGACGTTCAAGGGCGTCGTGGAGGAAGAGACGGTGGTGGAGCAGGAAGACGCCGCCTTCATCCTCGACCCGGAGGCGCCCATCGCCGGATTCGGGGCGGCCATCGTCGGCGCCACCGCGGGCGAGTCCCGCGAGTTCGAGCTCCCGTTCCCCGAGGACTACTTCAACGAAAGCCTCGCAGGCAAGGCCTGCACGTTCACCGTCACGGTCAAGGA
This sequence comes from Chloroflexota bacterium, assembly GCA_028873745.1. Lineage (GTDB taxonomy): Bacteria > Chloroflexota > Dehalococcoidia > Lucifugimonadales > UBA1127 > UBA1127. Next base: position 8,254 of record JAPPNT010000036.1, read on the forward strand.
GATCAAGGCGCAGGTCCTGCCGGAGCTCGACGACGAGTTCGCGAAGGGCGTGGACGACGGGTACGACTCGCTGGACGCGCTGAAAGACAGCATCCGGCAGCGGCTGCAGGACGCGCTGGAGAACGAGGGCGAGAACACCTACCAGGACGCCGTCCTGTCGGAGCTGCTCAACGTGGGCTCCGTCGAGCTGCCGCCGATCATGGTGGAACGGGCCATCGACAACCACCTGCAGGAGATCCAGGACACCATCGGCCGGCGCATCGGCCGGGCCATCTCCCTCGACGAGTACATGGACATCATGAAGAAGTCCGAGGACGACCTCCGCGAGGAGACGCGCGTCACCGTCGAGGAGCAGCTCCGCCGCTCCTACCTGCTGACGCAGGTAGCGGAGAACGAGGGCATCGAGGCGACCGACGAGGACGTCGAGGCGGAGATCGAGACGATGGCGACGAGCGCGGGGGAGCAGGGCGAGCAGGTGCGGCAGCTCTTCATGAGCCAGGAGAACCGCGACTCCGTCGCCCGCTCGATCCGGTCGCGGCGCACGGTGCAGCTGCTGGTCGACATCGCGAAGGGCGAGAGTCCGGCGCAGGCAACCGACGAGCCGTCGGACGAGGCGGAGACCGTCGAGGACACGGAGACCACGCAGTCCGGCGAGCAATCAGAGGAATCCACGGAGCAGGCCACCTAAGCGGGTGGCCTGCCCTGGCGAAACGGGGCAAAAGCAGCAGGAGGAGACGTCCATGGCACGGAGGGACATTCACAGAGAGGCGGAGCTGGTCAGCGCGGCAGGGAGGCTGCTTGGACCGCCCCCGCAGGCCATCATCCCGACGGTCATCGAGACCGGCGCGCGCGGCGAGCGCGGGTTCGACATCTACTCGCTGCTGCTGCGGGAGCGCATCATCTTCCTGGGCACGGGCATCAACGACTACGTCGCGAACCTGATCGTAGCGGAGATGCTGTACTTGGAGCGGGAGGACCCGGAGAAGGACATCAGCCTGTACATCAACTCGCCGGGCGGCGCGGTGACGTCGGGGCTGGCAATCCTGGACACGATGAACC
>JAPPNT010000138.1 GCA_028873745.1 Chloroflexota bacterium
GGGTGGCTCAATGTTCGTGGGTAACCTGGCTCAAAGATCTTGGGTAACGACATCCAGGTCCGCCGGAGGAGCCGCAGGAACACAAGCGGGAATGGCAGCCTGAGCCACACGACCGTGTCGGCCTGTGCCATGACCAGGTCGCCGACGATGCTTATGTAGTTGCCCGTGCAGACCCACCCGCCGGCCCGCGCATCCAGCCACTCGCCGACGTCGGCGCGAAACTGCTCGCGGGGCTTCTCCTCCCACCCTGGCAGCCAGTGCACGACGTCCAGGTCGAGCTGCGGGAGACCAAGCCTGCGGGCCGCCTCGGCGCCAAGGCTCGACTTGCCGCTGCCCGTTGATCCGTAGATGGCGATGCGTCTGCCGCCAGTCGGCTCCGCTCTCGTCATGCCCACGCGACCTGCAGCGACGAGCCGCTGTCGTCCTTGCTCACGTCGATGCGGACCGGAAACGCCTCCTTCATCTCCTCGATGTGCGTCACGACCAGGATCAGGTCGAACTCGTCCTGGATGGTCTGAATAGCCTCCACTAACCGCTCGCGGCCTCCGGGGTCCTGCGTGCCGAAGCCTTCGTCAAGGAAGAGTGTCCGCAGGGGCGCGCCCGCGCGAGAGGCCAGCAGCTTAGCGAGCGCCACCCGCAGCGCGAAGTCGATGCGGAACGCCTCGCCGCCGCTGAACAGCTCGTAGTTGCGCGTGCCAAGTTCGTCCGCGATGCGGATTTCGAGCGTCTCCGAGACGTTGCCGCTCCGGCTCTGCCGCTGTGTCTCCAAGGACAGCGTCATCCGGTGGTCGGTGAGCCGCGCGAGCAGGTCATTGGCCTGCGCCTCGAGCTCCGGCAGCGCAGCCTCGATGAGCAACGCCTGTATCCCGCCCCTGCCGAAGGCGTCCACGAGCACGCCGAATGAGGCCCGCGCCGCCTGCAACTCGGCGTGGGCCTCCCGCAGCGAGGCCAGCTCCGTCTCCCGCTCGGCCAGCTGCTCGAGTCGGAGTGAGTGCAGCCGAGCCTCGCCCTGCAGCTCCGCAACCCGTGTCTCCAGCCTCTGCCGCTCGCCGCGGGCGGCGCCCAGCGCCGAGCGCAGTTCGCTCGCGCCCTCAAGTTGCCCGGCGATCTCTGCCTGGCGCTGCTCTGCCTCTTTAGCCTCCCTGCGCCGTGCCTCCGCGAGCCCGCCGAACTCCTCCATCGCTGCGCGCTCCTGGGGCAGCCGCTCTTCCGCGTCCCGTAGGTCACGCACGAGTTCCCCGAAGCGCTCATTCTCCTGGATCGTCTGCCGGATCTCGGCGTGGAAATCAGGGTCGTAGGCAACCGCTGACCGCCGCGCCTCCACTGCCGCCAGCTTCTGCCGCTCCTCCTGCGCGAATTCGTCCCGTTCGAGCCGGCGAGTCACCGCATCGAGTTCCCGTGTCACCGAGGCGAGCTCTTCCCCCGCCGCCTCGCCCTCCTCCGCCTCGCGCCGCAGCTCTGCGAGCCTTGCTGCGTGGCGGCGCTGCGCCTCTTCCAGGGCGGACTCCGATTGGGAAAGCTTAGCCGCAAGCCCGTCGCGCTTCGGCGTAAGGTTGGCAAGCTCCGCGCCGTTGCGGTCGAACCGCGCACGACGCTCCTTGCCCTCGCGCTCAAGCTCCTCACGCAGGTGCGTGAGCCCGTCCTCGCCGAGGCGTGTTCCGCAGAGTGGACAGTGGGTCTCGCCCTCCCTCAGCATGCGGTAGCTGTTGCGAAGCTCCTCCAGTTCGGCATCGAGGCGCTGGTTGTCGGCCTCCATCTGGGCGATGGCGCGCGTCACGCCGTCCAGCTCGGCGCGCGCCGATTGCACGGCCTCACGCTGCCCGTCGATGACGGCTTCCTCCGTCGCCGTTTCCGCTAGAGCCGCTTCGGCCGACCGCCCGCGCTCCACCCTTGGCCGCAGCTCGCGCTCTGACCGGTCACGCAGCCGCTCGGCCTCCGCCCCGAGGCGATCGGCCGCCTGCGCGATGGCGTGCTTCAGATCGACCTCCTGCCGCTCGAGGGAGGAATCCCGCTCCTGTTCCGCATCCAGTTCCTGTAGCTGTTCCCTTGCGTCCGCCAGCAGCGAAGCCCCGTGGTAGATCTCGTCCCGCTGCGCAATCATCGCTTCGAGCCCCTCGGCGCGGGTGCGGGCCTGTTCCGCCTGAGACTCCAGCCGTTCCGCCTCGGCGACGCGCTGCGCCACCGTTTCCCGAAGCCGGTCCGCCTCTTCCTGCGCCTTCTCGAGCACGGCCGCGCGGGTCTCCAGCGCCGCCTCCTCGGCGCGGGCGGCGGCCAGCAGCGGCGCGTGCCCCTCCAGCATCCGCTGCGCCTCGTCGATCGCCTCCGCGACCGTAGGGCGTTCCGCGATGTCCTGCTCCGCCCGCTCGCGCTCCAGGCCGTTCCGCATCAGCAGCCCGTCCTGCTCACGCACGCGCTCCCGCGCTCGCTCCTGCAGCCGTTCGTACAGCGCGAGCCCCAGGATCTCCGCCAAGGTCTCCTTGCGCTGCGCGGGCTTGCTCGTGGTGAAGCGGTCAGCCTCTCCCTGCAGGAGGAATGCGCTGTTGACGAAGGTCTCGTAGCTCATGCGCAGGAGCCGCTCGACTTGGTCCTCCGTCTCCCGCACGGAGCCCTCGGTCAGCGACCGGAAGCCGTCGCCCGTCGCGGCCTGCAGATCGACCATGCGCGCCGCGCCCCGACGGCCGCTGCCCTTCGAGTGCTTGCGCACCATGCGGTACGTGGCCTCCCCCGCCGCGAAGGTGAGGGCCACCTCCATGTCCGTCTGGCCCTGATGCACCAGTTCGTCGGGCGAAGCGCCACCGGTGCCGTACTTGCGGCCTCGCGCCCAGCCCCACAGCGCCCACGTGACCGCGTCCAACAGCGCCGACTTGCCGTTCCCGTTGTCGCCCGACAGGCAGCCGACGTGTATGCCGCGAAGGTCGAGTTCTGTCTCGCCCCGATAGCTGAGGAAGTTGAACAGGCGCAGGTGCAGCGGGACCATGGCTGTGGGCCTCCCCGGGTGGTGCCAGAATCGTAGCACAGCCGGCATCGGGTTGACCGCCGTCCCGGACCCTCCCATCCCGCGGTTTTACGCGTGTCTGCCCCACCCCTACAATAGTCGCGGAGGTCACCAATGTTCGATGCGCTAGGCGAAAAGCTCACGGCCGTCTTCCAGCGGCTCGGCGGCAAGGGCCGGCTGACCGACAGGGATATCGACGAGGCGCTGAAGGAGGTCCGCGTCGCCCTGCTGGAGGCCGACGTCAACTTCCGCGTCGCCCGCGACTTCGTCGCCAAGGTGAAGGAGCGCTGCCTTGACGCCGAGCTGCTGCAGGGCCTCAACCCCGGTCAGCAGGTGGTCAAGGTGGTCAACGAGGAGTTGACGGCCATCCTCAGCGCCGGCGACCACCGCCTCCACCACGGGACCAACGCCACCGCCGTCCTGATGCTCGTCGGCCTGCAGGGCTCCGGCAAGACGACCACTGCCGCCAAGCTCGCGCTGAACCTTGCCGCCAGCAGCCGCGCCAAGCCGATGCTCGTCGCCGCCGACCTCCGGCGCCCCGCTGCCGTCGACCAGCTTGGCGCCCTCGCCCAGCAGCTCGACATGCCCTTCTACTCGGAGTCCCCGGCCTCCTCGACGGCCGTTCGCGCCGCAAGGAACGGCGCCGCCGAAGCCGCACGACAGGGCGCGCCGTGGGCCATCGTCGACACCGGTGGCCGGCTGCAGATTGACGACGAGCTCATGGATGAGCTCACGGAGATCAAGCGCGCCGTCAACCCGGAGGAGGTGGTTCTCGTCGTCGACGCCATGACAGGACAGGAGGCCGTCAACGCCGCCGCCGCTTTCAACGAGCGCGTCGGGCTTACCGGTCTCATCCTCACCAAGATGGACGGCGACGCCCGGGGTGGCGCGGCCCTCTCCATCAGCGCCGTAACCGGCGTCCCCGTGAAGTTCATGGGCGTCGGCGAAAAGACGGACGCCCTCGAAACCTTCTACCCGGACCGACTCGCCTCCCGCATCCTTGGCATGGGCGACATGCTCACCCTCATTGAGAGGGCGCAGGAGGCCGTCGATATCCAGCAGGCCGAGGAGATGGAGCGCAAGCTCCGCAAGGCCACTTTTGACCTGCAGGACTTCCTCGAACAGCTGCGCGCCGTCCAGAAGATGGGCCCCCTTGGCCAGGTGCTGGAGATGGTGCCCGGCATGAAGGGCCGCCTGAAGCCCGACGACGTCGAAGAGGGGCGCCTCAAGAGCGTCGAGGCCATCGTCCTGTCCATGACGCCGCGGGAGCGCCGCGACCCGAACGTGCTCAACGCCTCGCGCCGCCGGCGCATCGCCCTCGGCAGCGGCACCACCGTTCAGGAGGTGAACCAGCTCCTGAATCAGTTCAGGCAGATGCAGCGCATGATGAAGCAGTTCTCCGGCGGCAAGATGAGGCGCATGGGGGCCATCCAGCAGCTCATGCGGCAGTAACCGGGACTCTCGTTGAAGCGGCGAGCGGCCGCTGCTATACTGGTGTCACCGTCGGGGCGTGGCGCAGCCCGGTAGCGCACCTGCATGGGGTGCAGGGGGTCGTTGGTTCAAATCCAATCGCCCCGACCAACTCCGACTAAACGACGAGCCGTCTCAAAGAGGCGGCTTTCTTGTTTGAACCACGTCACAGTCGAGGTTCGGGCCCTTTCACCGGGTTCTGCATTTGGCTTCCCAACCCCCTTGGAACTCCTTGACAACAGTCGTGCTTTGGCGCATGGTGCACATTGGCGAATTATGCAATTATGGTCGATGCTCGGCGGGTGTGCCGCACATGCCCGCCAACGTGAAGACCTGGGAGGATGCAAATGCTATCAAGGGAAGAGAACGAACTGGCAACCAAGGTAGGCCCCGGCACGCCCATGGGTGACACCCTTCGGCGCTACTGGATGCCGGCCCTGCTCCGGCGCGAGCTCCCGGAGCCCGACTGCACGCCGGTCCGCCTCCGCCTGCTAGGCGAGGACTTGGTCGCCTTCCGCGACACCAACGGCGACATCGGCGTCCTGGACGAGCAGTGCCCGCACCGCCTCGCCTCCCTGTGGCTCGGCCGCAACGAGGGCGCCGGCCTGCGGTGCGTGTACCACGGCTGGAAGTTCGACATCCACGGCAACTGCGTCGAGCAGATGAACGAGCCTGTGGAGTTCAAGGACAAGATCAAGGTGAAATCATACCCCGCCGTCGAGCTGGGCGACGTCATCTGGGTGTACATGGGGCCCGCTGAGAAGAAGCCCCCGCTGCCCAACTTCGAGTACCTGCGGGTGTCTGAGAACCACCGCGGCGTCACCAAGGTCATCCAGGAGTGCAACTGGCTGCAGGCCCTGGAGGGCGGCATCGACTCGTCCCACGCGCCCATCCTCCACCGGCAGCTCAAGGAGGGCGCCAGCGCCGAGGGCATCCAGCCCTCGACCCCCTTCGTCCGCGGCGGCGCGCCCACCCTCGAGGTCGACGTGACCGACTACGGCTACCGCTACACCGGCATCCGCCCCCTCGGCGATGACGAGCAGTACGTGCGCGGCTACCATTTCATCATGCCCTTCACGCAGCTCCGGCCGCAGCAGGTCGGCCGCGCCGGCGCCCCGGACCGTGAGATGGTCGCCGGCCACCACTGGGTGCCGTTGGACGACCACAACGTAATGGTCTGGAACTTCCACTACAGCTTCGGCTCTGAGGAGATGTCGGAGAAGGAGCGCACGATGGAGGGCTCCGCCAACGGCTGGCCCAACGTCGACCAGGTCACTTTCCGCGCCGCCGGCAACATCCGCAACAACTGGCTCATCGACCGCGAGATCCAGAAGACCGAGACCTTCACGGGCATTACCGGCATCAACGCCCAGGACCGCGCCGTGCAGGAGAGCATGGGCCACATCGTCGACCGCACGCGCGAGCACCTCGGCCCGGCGGACTCCGCCGTCATCGCCATGCGCAAGCTCGTCCTCGAGGCGGCCCGCGACGTCGGCGAGGGCGACCACCCGCGCGGCGCGCACACGACCTCCTACTACAACATCCGCGCCATCGAGAAGGTGTTCGACGCCAACCGGCCGTGGCGTGACGTGCTGCTGCCGGAGATGTACCCGGAGGAGGCCCCGACGGCGGGCTAGACGCCACTTGGAAGGAGCGACTCCATGCTGAGCCAGCACGACAACGAGCTCATCACGAAGACGGGTCCCGGCACGCCGATGGGCGAGTACCTCCGCCGCTACTGGGTCCCGGCGCTGTTGAGCCGGGAGCTCCCGGAGCCCGACTGCCCGCCCGTTCGTCTGAAGATCATGTGTGAGGAGCTCGTCGCGTTCCGCGACACCAACGGCGACGTCGGCATCGTCGACAACTACTGCCCGCACCGCCGCGCCAGCCTCTTTTTCGGCCGGAACGAGGAGTGCGGGATTCGCTGCGTCTATCACGGCTGGAAGTTCGACATCAATGGCGACTGCGTCGATATGCCGTCGGAGCCCGCCGAGTCCAACTTCAAGGACAAGGTCAAGATCAAGGCCTACCCGGCCGAGGACTGGGGCGGCTTCATCTGGGTCTACATGGGGCCCGCGGAGCTCAAGCCGGAGTTGCCGGAGGTCGGCTACGCGCTGGTGCCGGAACACCACCGGCTCGTCTCGCGGCGGCTGCAGGAAAACAACTACGTGCAGGGCATCGAGGGCGGCATCGACTCCAGCCACATCTCCTTCCTCCATTTCGGCCTGCCTCCGGTCCGCCGCGACGATCCCAACAACAAGACCCTCTCCAACCGGGACGGCGCCCCTCACTTCATCGTGAAGACCACGGACTACGGTTTCGTGTATGGCGCCAACCGCGAGGCGGGTGACGACAAGTACTACTGGCGGCTGACGCCCTTCATGCTGCCCTTCTTCACCATCATCCCCGGCGGCGATGGCAACCCGGACGAGCGCACCTACAGCGGCCACGGCTGGGTGCCCGCCGACGACGAGAACTGCTGGATGTTCACGTACTCGTGGAACGCCAGCCGCCCGCTGCGCGAGGGCGAGGGGCACAGCGCCAGTCACCTGGAGCTGGAGCCACGCACCATGCGCTCGGTCGTGAACAAGGACAACGACTACGGCATCGACCGCGAGATGCAGCGCACGCAGACCTTCACCGGCATCAAAGACATCTCCGTCCAGGACGCCAGCATCCAGGAGAGCATGGGCCCCATCTGCGACCGCACTAGGGAGCACCTGGGCACTACGGACGCGCCCATCATCGCCATGCGCCGGATGTACCTGAAGGCGTGCAGGGACCTGATGGAGGGCGTGGAGCCCGATGTGCCCAGGTCCGGCTCGACCTTCCGCGTCCGCTCGGTCGCGGAGGTGCTGGACAAGAGCGTCACCTTCGACGAGACCACGGAACGGGTGCCCGTCGCCGTCTAGGTGTTGCAGCGGAAAGTCCCAGGGGGCAAGGGAGGAGAGGACAATGCTGAGCAAGGAAGAGAATGACCTGTTGACCAGGGTTGGCCCCGGCACGCCCATGGGCGACCTCATGCGCCAGTACTGGATGCCCGCCCTCATGTCTGAGGAGTTGGCCGCGCCCAACTGCCAGCCCGTCCGCCTCAAGCTGCTGGGCGAGGAGCTCATCGCCTTCCGCGACTCCGGCGGCGAGGTGGGCGTCATCCAGAACTCGTGCCCGCACCGGGGTGCGTCGCTCTTCTACGGCCGCAACGAGGAGGGCGGGCTCCGCTGCGTCTACCACGGCTGGAAGTTCGACGTGGACGGCACGTGCGTCGACATGCCGTCCGAGCCGCCCGAGAGCCGCTTCATCGACAAGGTGCGCGCGTTGTCGTACCGGACGCAGGAGCGCGGCGGCTTCGTATGGGTGTACATGGGCGCCCGCGAGACGCCGCCGCCGCTGCCGTCGCTCATCGCGAACATGCAGCCGGAGGGCGCCTACACCATCAACGCCTACTACACCGAGTGCAACTGGATGCAGTCGCTGGAGGGCGACTACGACACGAGCCACGTCAGCTTCCTCCACGCTGGCGCTCGACAGCCGGACGATATTGAAGAGCCGGACGTCACCTTTGAGAAGTACGCCCTCAAGACCCGTTGGGCGCGCCACTTCGTCAAAGACACGGAGTTCGGCTGCACGTCCGGCAACAACCGGCCGGCGGAGGACGACAGCACCTACTGGCGCGTGGCGCACTTCCTCTTCCCCTTCTACGCCATGATCCCCGCCAGCTTCCGCGAGAAGTCCTTCATCGCCGTCGTCCCCATGGACGACGAGAACTCCATGCGCTGGCACGTGAGCTGCCGCGACCGCAGTGAGCCTCCGCGCCCCGGCTTCGGCGGGCCGGTCGAGGTCGACGGCTTGCCGACGTCCTTCCACCGCGACTCATCCAAGAACGGCACCGGCTGGTACGACCGCTTCAAGATCGCCGGCAACGCCCGCAACGACTACCTCATCGACCGCGAGGCGCAGCGCCGCCGCGAGGGCGGACTCGGCTTCAGCGGCATCCCAGGCCGCGGCCAGGACAACGGCATGACGGAGAGCATGGGCGTCATCTACAAGCGCGACCAGGAGCACCTGGGCGTGACCGACTCGGGCATCATCCGCATGCGCCGACGGCTGGCCAAGGCCGCCATCGCCCTGCGCGAGGACGGCACGCCGCCGCCCGGCCTCGACAGCCCGGAGTTGTACATGGTGCAGTCCATCTCCACCATCCTGCCCAACGGCGTCAACGGCATCGAGGCCACATTGGATCACCAGTGGGCCAACTTGCGAAACATGCAGATGGCAGAAGGATAGCTAGAGCAGAGGCGCGCTCCACGTTTATGGAGCGCGCCTCTTTGCTTTGCGACTGCCTGGCGCCCGGACCGCACCCAATTCTCGAATACGGAGACCGCACATGGCGGAAGAGACCAGGATCGAGGTCATCGCAGGGCCCAACGGCGATGCGGAGATCTACGAGTTGTACGAGGACTACCAGCCCCTCTTCTACAATATCTACTTCAAGGGGCAGGTGTCCGAGACCTTCAAGACCCTCGGCGAGGCATACCTGGAAGCGGGACGTCTTGCGGGGGTGAGGACGTAGGCCATATTTGGCTCTGGCCCCTATACC
>JAPPNT010000026.1:0-6161 GCA_028873745.1 Chloroflexota bacterium
CCGGGGGGTAGATCCATTCGCCTCGGCACCGTCCCAGTGCCCGCAGCCCGTCTTCTTTACTCTCCTGCCGCAGGCACGATGCGCAGCACCTTGTCGTCGAAGCGGGCGGGGCTGCCGCGGCCGTCTCGGTTGCTGGTGGTGACGTAGAGGTAGCCGTCCGGGCCCTGCACTATTGCGCGTAAGCGACCGAACTCGTCCTCAATGAGCTTCTCCTCGCCGACGACCGTCCATGCGCCGTCGGGGCCCTCGGCGAGGGAGAGGCGGCGCACGTGGCGGTCCTTGAGGGTGGTGAAGAAGAAGCTGTTGGTCCAGTGCAGGGGCAACGGGCCGCCGGTGTAGAAGGCCGCACCCGCGAGGGCGAGGGTGGGCGTGTACTTCTTGATCGGGTCAACGTAGGCAGGGTCTTCCGCTATGCCGCGCACCTCCGGCCAGCCGTAGTTGGCGCCCGCGACGAGCACGTTGATCTCGTCGTTGTCCGAGGGGCCATGCTCGGTGATGAAGGGGTCGCCGGTGTCCGGGTGCCAGTCGATGCCCTGCGGGTTGCGGTGGCCGAGGGTGAAGAGGGGGTTGCCCTCGATGGGGTTGTCGTCTGGGACCGTGCCGTCGGGGTTCAGGCGCAGGATTTTGCCGGCGGGGGACGCGGGGTCCTGCGCCAAGTCGCCATTCTGCGCGTCGCCCATGGTGACGTAGAGCTTGTCATCGGGGCCGAAGCGGATGCGACAGCCGTTGTGGTTGCGGGCGCCAGGGATGCCGTCGAAGACGACGGTGTGGTCCGTGCCGACGCCGTCCGCATCCGTGAGCCTCGCGACGCGGTTGGTGGGGCCGCGCTGCTCGTGGATGTAGGTGTAGCAGACATAGAGGTGGCCGTTAGCGGCGAAGTCCGGGTGCAGGGCGATGCCCATGAGGCCGGCCTCGCTCTGGGCCCACACGTCGAGGACGGCGAAGGGCTCGTCCTGCAGGACGCCGTCGCGGACGACGCGGATGGCGCCGGGGCGCTCGGTGACGAACATGCGGCCGTCGGGGGCAAAGGCGATGTCCCACGGGACGCGGAGACCCTGCACGACGGTCTCGACCTCGTAGCCGCTGGAGGGGACGGTGGAACCCTCGGCAGCGGTGCCTTCGTCGCCACAGGCGGCTAGGGCGAGGGACAGCGCGAGGGCTGCGGTTACCAGCAACCTCAACGCCGCGCTCCCAGGGATTGTCTGCCGTTCTCAGCCTCGTAGGCCTCGTCGGTGGGGAGGCTGCTTCCCTGCGCCGCTGTGACGGCGAGTCGGTCGGCGCGCTCGTTCTCGGCGACGCCGGCGTGGCCGGGGACCCAGCGGAACTCGACATCGTGCTCGGCAACGAGATCGAGGAGGCGCTCCCAGAGGTCGGGGTTCAGGGCGCGCTCCCGCTTGTTGCGCATCCAGCCGTTTGAGCGCCACTTGCGCGCCCAGCCCTTCGAGACTGCATCGACGACGTAGCGGGAGTCGCTGTGGAGGGTGATGCGGCAGGGGCGGTTGAGGGCCTCAAGGGCCACGATGCAGGCGAGGATTTCCATGCGGTTGTTGGTGGTGAGGCGGAAGCCGCCGGAGAGCTCGCGGCGGTGGTCGCCGGAGAGCATGACGACGCCGTAGCCGCCCGGGCCCGGGTTGCCGATGGCGGAGCCGTCCGTGTAGACGGTGACGTGAGATAGCTCGCTCACTGCGATTCCATCCCGTCCATGGCGAGCTGCGGCGATGGCGGGGGGGCCTTGCCGGGCGTGTACTCGAGGCCGAGATGCTCGTAGGCGAGGCGGGTGGCGACGCGGCCGCGGGGGGTGCGCTCCAGGAAGCCAAGCTGGAGCAGGTATGGCTCGTAGACGTCCATGACGGTGTCCGAGTCCTCGCTGATGGAGGCGGCGATGGTCTCCAGGCCGACGGGGCCACCGCCGAACTTCTCGACGATGGAGCGGAGGACCTGGTGGTCGACCATGTCGAGGCCGAGGGTATCGACCTCCAACCGCGCGAGGCAGTCGAGGGCGACTTCCTTCGTGATTGCGCCGCTGGCGGCGACCTGCGCGTAGTCGCGGACGCGACGGAGGAGGCGGTTGGCGACGCGGGGCGTCCCGCGGCTGCGGCGGGCGATCTCGGCGAGGCCGTCGTCGTTGGCGTCGACCTCGAGGATGCCGGCGGAGCGGGAGATGATCTGCTGGAGGTCGACGGCGTCGTAGAACTCGAGGCGGTGGACCAAGCCGAAGCGATCGCGCAGGGGGGCGCTGACCATGGCGAAGCGCGTCGTGGCGCCGATGAGGGTGAAGGGCTTGAGGTTGAGTCGGAGGCTGCGGGCGCCGGGGCCCTTGCCGATGACGATGTCGATGGCGAACTCCTCCATTGCCGGGTAGAGGACTTCCTCTACGACGCGGGAGAGGCGGTGGACCTCGTCGATGAAGAGGATGTCGTTGGGCTGGAGGCCGGTGAGGACGGCCGCGAGGTCGCCGGGGCGCTCGATGGCGGGGCCGGAGGTGATGCGGACGTTGACACCCATCTCGTGGCCGATGATGTGGGCGAGGGTGGTCTTGCCGAGGCCCGGGGGGCCGTAGAGGAGGACGTGCTCAAGGGCCTCGCCGCGCTGGCGGGCGGCGGTGATCCCGATGGTGAGGTTTTCCTTGACCCGGCCCTGCCCGACGTACTCGGCAAGGCGACGGGGCCGCAGGGTCCGGTCAAGCCCCGTGTCTTCTATCTGCTCCGCGCTGGAAACCAGCCGCTCTTCCATAGGCTCCTGTGCGCCGTTCCGGCGTGCCCTAGTGCCGTCATTCTAGCAGGGGCGAGGCGAGCGTGGCACCCTGCGCGCGGCCCGTCAACGCTCCAACGCTTGACAGGCCCGCCCATAGCGCGTATATCTGCGCTTACCAATGTGCAAAAGCGGTCTTGCTATGGCCTTTTGCACAAAACTAGGAGGGCTGGCATGAAGATCGGCTTCTACGACGACTTCAAGGCGTGCATTCTGAAGGACGACGGGGTGGTAGACATCACGGCGCAGGTGGGGCACCTGGACGAGGGCGACCCGCAGCTCTACATGGAGCGGATCATCCGCGAGTTCGACAGCCTCCGGCCGGCGTTGGAGCAGGCGGCATCCGGGGCGGCGACGCCGCTGGACCAGGTGCGGCTGCGGGCGCCGCTGCCGCGGCCGGGCAAGGTGCTGTGCGGCGAGGGGAACTTCAAGGAGGGCGTGGACATCGACCCGCCGAAGCCGCTGCGCACCTTCTTCAAGTCGCCGGACGCGGTCATCGGCCCCGGCGACACGGTCGTTTTCCCCACGTTCCGGCCCGTGATCTTTAACCACGAGGCGGAACTGGGCGTGGTCATCGGCAAGGAAGCCAAGCGGATATCGGCGGATGAGGCGCTGGACTACGTCTTCGGCTACACGACGACCGTCGACGTATCAGCGCGCGCGCCGGAGGCGGACGAGGCCGAGGTGCCCGGGACGCCGCCGAGCCACTACGACAAGAGCTTCGACACGTTCCTGCCGATGGGTCCGGCCATCACGACCGCGGACGAGGTCGCGGACCCCAACAACCTGCAGATCAAGTACTACGTCAACGGCAAGCTGCGGCAGGACTACAACACGAGCGACATGGAGGCGGGGATCGCGAACATGATCGCCACGCTGTCGCACGTGATGACGCTGAAGCCGGGCGACCTGATCATGGGCGGGACGAACCACGGCAACCTCGGGCCGCTGCAGGACGGCGACTTCGCGGAGATCGAGATCGAGGGCCTCGGCAGGCAAGGGCAGACGATCCGCGACGACATGAAGCGGACGTGGGACCCGGACGCGCTGCGCGACCCGGCGCTGAACGCCGCCAACCGTGAGGCGCAACGCGGCCAGCCGAACACGGGCTCGTGGCCCTTCCAGGCGCCGTACAACCCTTAGAAGGCTTCCACTCCGTTCGCCCGGCCCTTCGACAGGCTCAGGGCGAACGGGAGACGCGCCAATAGCGGGCAGAACGAACAGAAGGAGAAACGTCATGAAGATTGGGTTCTACAACGACTTCCAGCCCTGCGTCGTCAAGGACAACGGCGTGGTGGATGTCTCGGACGTGGTGGGCCACCTGTCCATCTCGTCGCCGCAGCACTACATGGAGCGGATCATCAACAACTTCGGCGAGCTGCGCGGGGCGCTCGAGGCGGCGGAGAGCGGCGGCACGGTCATTCCCATGGACCAGGTGCGGCTGCGCGCGCCGGTGCCGAGGCCGGGCAAGGTGCTGTGCGGCAACGCGAACTACATGGAGGGCGTGCCCATTGACCCGCCGAGGCCGCTGAAGACGTTCTTCAAGTCGCCGGACGCGGTCATCGGCCCCGGCGACACCGTCGAGCTGCCGGCGTACAACCCGGTTATCTTCAACCACGAGGCGGAGCTGGCGGTGGTCATCGGCAAGACGGCGCACAACGTGTCGGAAGACGACGCGCTGGACTATGTCTTCGGCTACATGACGGCCGTCGACGTCTCGGCTCGGGCGCCGTCAGAGGGCGAGTCGCAGCTGCCGGGCGACTACGGCAAGAGCTTCGACACGTTCCTGCCTATCGGCCCGGCCATCACCACGGCGGACGAGATCGCCGACCCCAACAACCTGAATGTCCGGTACTGGGTGAACGAGGAGCTGCGGCAGAACTACAACACGAGCGACATGGAACACAGCATCAAGTACGTGATTGCGGCGTTGTCGCACGTGATGTCGCTGAAGCCGGGCGACGTGATCCTGGCGGGCACGAACCACAGCGGCCTCGGCCCGCTGCAGGACGGGGACTTCGCGGAGATCGAGATCGACGGGCTGGGACGGCAGGGACAGACCGTGTCGGACCCGTATGGTCGCTCGTGGGACCCGCACGAGGTGCGGCTGCCGCACGAGATGGCCGCTCGGCGCGAGTCGCTGAAGAGCCAACCGAACAACGGCACGTGGCCGTTCCAGCCGCGGGGCGGGTAGGGGTCGTAGCCTCCCCAAGCTAAAGGCAACAGGAGCCGTTCGCCCAAGGGCTTCCGGGTGAGCGGCTCCTGTTTTGCCCGCGTTGACACTGTGCGGATGGCTAGCTAGCCTTGTTTCGAACCCCAATGGATTGGAGAAAGCATGACTATCTTTGTGTCGGGTTCCCTTGCGTATGACCGCATCATGAACTTTCCCGGCCGGTTCTCGGACCACATCCTGCCGGACCGGATTCACAACATCAACGTGAGCTTCAACGTCGAGAGCATGGTGGAACGGCCCGGCGGTTGCGCGGGGAACATCTCGTACTGCCTGGTGCTGCTGGGAGAGCAGCCGCTGACGCTGGCGACGCTGGGGCGGGACTGCCGCGTCTACCTGGACTGGATGGAGGAGAAGGGCGTCGCAGTGAGCGGCGTTCGGGTCATCGACCCGGAGCGCACGGCGAGTGCATACATCATGACGGACCAGGGGGACAACCAGATCACAGGCTTCCACATGGGCGCGATGCTGCACTCCGCAGACTTCTCATTCGAGTTCTACGACATGACGGACGCAATCGGCGTGGTCTCACCCGGCAACCTGGACGACATGGCCAACTTCTCGCGGTACTACAAGGAGAACGGGGTCACGTACATCTTCGACCCGGGGCAGTCGCTTCCGGCGTGGACGGCGGAGGGGCTCAAGGAGTGCATCGAGGGCGCGGGGGTGCTGATCTGCAACGACTACGAGCTGGGGTTGATCACCAACACGACGGGCCTCGACGAAGCCGCGCTGACGCGGATGGCCGGCGCGGTCATCGTGACGAAGGGCGAGCATGGGTCCGAGGTGCGCGTCGGCGACGAGGTCACGCAGATCCCGGTCGTGACGCCACGGCAGGTGCTCGACCCGACGGGGGCGGGCGACTCGTACCGCGGCGGGCTGGTCAAGGGCATTGTGGAGGGCAAACCGCTGGCGGAGGCGGCGTTGATGGGCAGCGTGACGGCGTCCTTCGCCGTCGAGGTGCAGGGCACGCAGGAGTACACCTTCACCATGGACGAGTTCAATGAGCGGCTGGCCGGGGTGAAGGTGGGGTAGGGGAACCTCTTCCCCTGTTCACCCTTCGATTTCCCTCAGGGCGAACGGACGCGGGGGGGGGGGGGGGGAGGAGGCCCCCCCCCCCCCCCGAGAAAAAAAAAAAAAAACACAACAAAAGAAAAAAACAAAAAAGGGGGGGGGTTTT
>JAPPNT010000026.1:6171-9010 GCA_028873745.1 Chloroflexota bacterium
TCCCCCTGTACACCCTTCCATTCCCCTCCGGCCGACCGCCCCGGGCCGGGCCGTAGTTACGCTGCTCCGGCCCGTCCGCGTATAATCGCCGCATGACGACCTCCAATGGAATCACCGTTACGCTGCGGCTGTTTGCGGTGTACCGCGAGCGGGTGGGCAGTGACTACATCGAGGTTGCGCTGCCCGATGGGGCGACCGTCGAGGACGCGCTGCGCTGCCTTGCTGAGGCGTACCCCGTCACGAAGCCGCTGCTGGCGACGACGATGGTGGCGGTGAACCAGTCGTACGTGGAGCGCTCGGAGGCGCTGCAGGCCGGGGATGAGGTGGCGCTGATCCCGCCGGTGTCGGGGGGGCTCGATTACCCAAGCCCCGACCCTCGCATTCTCATCTCCGACGATCCGCTGGACGCTGACAGAGTCACCGCAATGGTGACGAACACGGCCAATGGCGGCATCGTCACGTTCCAAGGGGTGACGCGGGACGAGACCGGCGGACGCGCCGTCGTCCGGTTGGACTACGAGGCGTATCCCGAAATGGCATACAAGACGCTCCAGCAGATCTTCGCCGAGGTGGAGGAGCGCTGGGGCATCACGGACGTGGCGCTGGCGCACCGCATCGGGAGGCTGGAGCTGGGCGAGGCGAGCCTCGTGGTGGCAGTCGGCGCGGCGCACCGGGCCGAGGCCTTTGCGGCGACGATGTACATGGTAGACCGGCTCAAGGAGATCGTGCCGATCTGGAAGAAGGAGCAATTCGAGGACGGCTCGGTGTGGGTTGGCCTCGGGTCGTCCGCACCACCGGAGGGGTGGACGGGGGCGTAGGCTCGTGGGAATGCGGAGGCCCTACTCTCTGCCAGCGGCACGTGGTTCGACAAGCTCACCACGAACGGCTGCTTAGCCCCTACCCGCCCTCCTCAACCGCTGCCCTGGCTGCGGGGACCTTCGGCGGCTTGGCCAGCAGGGAACAGCCGACGGCCAGCACCGTTACGCCGATGAAGATTGGGATGATGGTGTTGTAGTCGCCGGTGATGTCGAAAAAGATGCCGGTGATGACCGGCCCGCCGCCGCTGGCGGCGATGCGTATGGGCGCGACGATGCCCCGTGTGCTGCCAAGGAACCGACGGCCGAAGTAGACGGCGTAGGCATGGGAGCCGAACAGGCCCTCGCTGCGGCCCAGGCCGAAGGCGAAGGCGTACGCGATCACGCTCCACGTCGACGAGACGGTCAACAGCAGCACGAGCGCCAGGACGTCGAGCGTCTGGCTGAGGGCGATGCAGTAGCGGATCGCAATCCGGTTGGACAGCCACCCCCAGAAGAACTTCACCACGAGGGCGACGGTCGTCAGCAGGATGATGGCGGAGGCGGCCAGCGCGGGCGAGAAGCCTTTGTCGGTCAGGTACGGCACCTGGTGGAGCGTGATGCTCGTGGTCATGAAGATCGTCATGTTCAGGCTTAGCGTGATGAGCCAGAGCGCGGGGGTGCGAACGGCCTCGGCCATGGTCCAGTCGCGCTCTTCGGGGTTCGCCCTTCGATTTCCCTCAGGGCGAACGGCGGAAGGGGGCTGAGGGAGTTCGCCGTCGGGGCGGAGACCAAGGTCCTCAGGCATGCGGCGCATGGTGAGCCATGAGGGCACCAGCAGCACGGCAAGGGTGATGAACCCAAAGATGACGAAGGCGTTACGCCAGTCGAAATTTGCGATGAGGACGGCGGCGAGCGGCGCCATGACGATGCCGCCCAGCGGGATGCCGGTGCTGGTGATGGCAAGGGCGAGGGCCCGGTGGCGCACGAACCACTTGGCGACGACGGTGCTGCCGACCTCGCCGCCCGCGAATCCTAACGCCAGTGAACGCACGACGCCGAAGACGAGGTAGAAGCTGAGGAGGCTGCTGACCCACGCCATGCCGATGGTCGACAGCGCAGCGAGGATGATGCCCAGCGCCATGAGCGCTCGGGGGCCGTAGCGGTCGACGGCCATGCCGATGGGCAGCGCGAGGGCGCCCATGATGACGGCGCGGATGAGGAGGACGGCGGAGGTGGCGCCCCGGCCTATCTCGAGCTCCTCGCTCATCGGCTTGAAGAAGAAGCCGAAAGCGTAGGTCTGGAAGCCGGAGAGGAGCATGCCCGACGTGACGGCGATGCCCACGATATACCAGCCGTGGAATATGCGGGGTTGCCTGGGTGGGGTGGAGACGGTGTCAGCCACGCGGCGCTCCTGTAAAGGTAAGGGCAGTGTACCACAGGGTTGCGCTGAATCTGGTGTTTGTGCAATAGTTCACAAGTCCAGATACGGAATTGGGCGATTTTTTCATATTGTCCGTATGTGGGACGGTTGATACGATAGATATAAGCTTTTCACAGCGTGGAGGGATCGCATAGTGGTCTAGTGCGGGCGCCTGCTAAGCGCTTAGGGGCTCAAAAGGTCCCTCGAGGGTTCGAATCCCTCTCCCTCCGCCACCAATGATTCTCCTTCAGGCGGTACGATGGCAATCCAGACAGCACAATGGGCGGCTACCCGTATCCAGCGGCCGGAGGCGTCGCTCGACGCGACGGTTGCGGGGGACGGGACGCCCGCGAGCTACCACATCTGGACCATTGGCTGCCAGATGAACAAGGCCGACTCCGACCGGCTCGCCGACGCGCTCGAGCAGCTTGGCCTGAGGCCCGCCCCTAGCGCACAGCACGCGGACGTCGTCGTGTTCAACTCGTGCGTGGTGCGGCAGGGCGCGGAAGACAAGGTGGTGGGCGCGCTCGGCATGGCGAAGGGGCTGAAGCGGCAGCGGCCGGAGCGCATTGTCGCGCTGATGGGCTGCATGGTCGGGCCCAAGAAGGACGCGCTGGAGGAC
>JAPPNT010000030.1 GCA_028873745.1 Chloroflexota bacterium
CGCGCCAGCTCACGGAGGTGCACCAGGAAGGCCTGCGCCTGCCGCCGACCAGGCTCTGCCACAGGGGCGAACTGAACCGGGAACTGGTCAGCATCATCATGGCGAACGTGCGCATGCCCGAGCAGAACTGGGGCGACATGAAGGCGCAGCTGGCCTCGGTCAACATCGCAGAAGCGAAAGTCAGGGACATCATTGCCCGCTTCGGCGTCGAGACCTTCAGGGAAGGCGTCGGGGATCTGCTCAACCTCGCAGAGACCCAGGCGCGGCGGGTCATCCGCTCGATTCCGGACGGCGAGTACTTCTTTGCCGACTTCATGGACGAGGATTCACCGGATGGCTATCCGGCCCGCGTCGCCCTCAATCTGATCGTGAAGGGCGACGAGATCGTCTTCGACTACACCGGCTCCGATCCCCAGCTGGCATCCTCGATCAACGTTCCCACCGGTGGCGACGAACGCCACGTGCTGCTGATGGTCGGCGCAGTCTACGTGCTCTATACCCTCGACCCGTCCATCCTCCGAAATCACGG
The DNA here is from genome assembly GCA_028873745.1 of Chloroflexota bacterium. GTDB lineage: Bacteria > Chloroflexota > Dehalococcoidia > Lucifugimonadales > UBA1127 > UBA1127. The sequence goes on from JAPPNT010000030.1 coordinate 530, forward strand.
CTTGCTCCGGCCGCTGCGCTGCATCCTGCCGGAAGGCTCCTTGGTGAACCCCAGGTTCCCGGCCGCCGTCGGCATGAGAAGCCTTGGCGTGGGACGCCTCATGTCGACCATCTTCGGCGCCTTCGCCCAGGCCCTGCCCGACCTGCTGCAGGGCGGCCCGGGAAGCGGCGGGCCTTTGCTCAACGTGCGCACGACCGACAACCGCACCGGCAGGAACGTGATGGCGAACATCAGCCCCATCACCGCCGGCGCAGGCGCGAGTCGAGCGGGCGACGGTTCGGAAGGCTGCGGCGCCAATCAGGCGTTCTTCAAGAACACTCCGGCCGAGATCAACGAGGCCGACGTGCCGATCCGCATCCTGGAGTACGGCCTCGCTCCCGACTCGGCGGGTGCGGGATGCCATCGCGGCGGCCTGTCGACTACCATGCTGTTCCAGGTGTTCGCGCCCAACACCGTGCTGACGGCGCGCAACCGCGACCGCATGGTCTTCACGCCGTGGGGAATCGCGGGCGGCGCGGCGGGCAAGTCGTCCCGGTTCATCCGCAATCCCGGCGCGACCGGCGAGGTCGACCTCGGCAACACCGATGTCGTGACGGTCGAGCCCGGCGACATCATCCGCATCACGGCGGCCGGAGGCGGCGGATGGGGCCCGGCCCACGAGCGCGATCCCCTTGCCGTCATGGCGGACGTCAGGAGCGGTTTCGTGACCGTCGAGGGCGCCGCGCGCGACTACGGCGTGGTGATTCGCGATGGCGCGATCGACGAGGACGCGACCGACGAGCGCCGCCGCGCCATGGCGGCCGGCGCCGGCAACGAGTTCTTCGGCCACAGTCCAGGCCGCGTCGCCTTCGAAAGGGTCTGGACCAGCCAGCTCTACGAGCGCCTCACGGATCTCCTGTGGCGCGTCCCGGTCAACTGGCGCTTCTTCGTCAAGCACCGCCTGTTCGCCGCTGTCGAGGCGCTCGACACCGACGACGTCGATCCCGACATGCTCGACAGCGCGTTTGCCGCCCTCGTCGACGAGCATCCGCAATTACGAGAGTCGGGGGCGGCGGCCGACCGCACGTGAGCGGCGCCTTCAAGACCGAAGTCCCTCGCGGTTCCGTCCCGGCCCGGAGCCTCAGTCGCCATCCGGTTTGCTGGTTGACCGTCAAATGCGCCCTGCCTACCTTCCCTCCGGCAGGCATGCCAATGCCGAGGGGGATGGCAAACCGGTGCGGTTCGACGGCAACGTCTACTATCACGAACTCGAGGTGTATCCCGAGGACAAGCTGTTCGACGAGTGGCGCGAAACCGCCATGTTGCTCGACCAGGGCGGATTCACGACCTGCTGGCTGGGCGAGCACCACTTCTGGTACAGGGGCTACCCGGTCGCCTGTCCCAATCCCGTCCTCGTGGGCCTTCATCTGGCAAGCGTGACCAGGAACCTGCGCATGGGCCAGAGTGCCTGCATCCTGCCCGATCATCACCCCCTGCGCCTGGCCGAGGACATCGCGACCGCCGATCATCTCGTGAAAGGGCGACTGGATATCGGAATCGCCCGCGGCACCAACAGTTCGGCGGCGATCCAGTTCAAGCGCGAGGCCGACCGGCGCGACCCCAAGACGAACTACCTCCTGTTCGCCGAGGTTCTCGACATCATGATCAAGTGCTGGACCGAGGACGCCATGAGCCACGATGGCGAGTTCTACACCTTCCCCGTGCCCGGCTGGTCCGAGCAGGACGAACGCTTCTACAAGGACGATCCCGACCACTACCACCCGGACGGCAGTCTGAAGGCGCTGGGCGTGACGCCCAAACCCTACCAGAAGCCCTACCCGCCGATCTGGCAGTCAGCGGACAACACCATGTCCTATGCCTTCGCGGCCGGACGCGGCCATTCGGTGATCGGCATCAACCGGTCGTTCGAGGGCACGCGCGAGGCGTGGACGAAGTACCAGGAGGTCGCATCGGAAACGTGCGGGCGCCCGCTTGAGATGGGCGTGTGCGCCAATGGCCAGACCCTGAACCTCATGCGCACCTTCCACATCGCCGAGACCCAGGAAGAGGCCGAGCGGGAGGCGCGCCCCGGCATCAACGCCTTCTACGACGCCGCGACCGGCCTCAACCCCAACTGGGCACGCAAGGGGCTTCTGGCGAAGCACGAGTCGCTCTCCGACGAAGACGAAAACCTCGACTGGTTCGACTTCCTGCAGAAGTACGAGGTGCTGGCGGTGGGCTCGCCTGATTTCGTCGCCGAGCGCATCCACAAGTTCCGAGAGGAACTCAACTGCCAGCACTTCACCCTGTGGCCGAACCCCGGCTTCGTGCCCTTCAGAAAGGTGCTGCGCGGCATCGAGCTCTTCGCCGAACGGGTCATCCCGCAGTTCGAGCGGACCGAGGCTGAGGCCGCCGAGTAGGGGCTCATGATGGACGTCGAGACGAATGCCATTTCCACGACGTGCGGCGAAGAGGAATGGGCGTTGCGCCAGGATACCGCCGCGGCCTTCCGCCTGCTCGACAGGTACGGCATGTCGGATCTCACCAACGGCTCGGTGGTGTGACCAACACAATCACCCATTCAAACATGTACAACGAAACCGGTAGCCAACATTGCCATCTCTACACCCCTGTATCTACGCGACAATATCAGCAATGTCAACTCCCCGCGGCGACATAAGGCGTATGTAAGGCTAGTTATTTCGGTGAGCGTAGATGCAGTTGCGGAAATCATCGCTAACATTTCTACAATGGCGGTAATGCGGCTCTACACGGCCAGTAAGCCAACAATCATACAATGTGCTCACGTGCAACACATGTGGTTCCGGGGTCACAATGATCGTCAAATGGCCGCCACAAGACACCATCGCGGCCGCCATATGTCGCCCCTGTCACCGGCTTTCCAAGGGGCGCAGGATCCACTGCGCAAGGCGTCAATCGTCATGTTCTGCGACAGGGAGCGGGCTCGCATGCCGCACCTCAAGAAGACCACAACGCAGCACCATGTGGACACCACGTGGACACCATGGCGACGCACCATAGGGTTACCATAAGGCCCGCGCCTGGAGCAGCCCGGAGACACCGTGGCAGCGCACCCCAAATCCACCACAAGGGCAAGTCCTCCGGCGAACCTGCGATGGCGCCTTGCGCCGCCCGCGATGGTGCATGGTGCCGGCCTGCGTCGGGGAATGCCGCTTCGGGCGCGCCGCCGTGGAGCAGGAGACATGGCGGTCTCGCGCATCGTTGTCGCTTGGACCCTGGATGGTGAGTCCGACAATCTGCGGTCGATCAGCGCGGTCATCGGACGTACTCAGTCTGAGGTCGGACATCGTGGCAAGTGCCGACCTTTGTATGGACGGCGGGCCGACCGCGTCAGGTCCTGTGTGCGACCAACCACATGTTGTCCGCAAACGGGAACCGATCAAACAGCCCGAACTCCGTGACGGTCAGGCCAGCGCCCTCGACCATCTCCCTGAGGCTTGCGGGTGTGAAGTAGTTCACATGGCCGGGAAAGCGGAATCCGCACCAGCGGGATCCCATGAGCCGCCGGTTCAGGCAGCCGAAGTTGGGAACCTTCACAACCACGGCCCCGCCAGCCACGAGAACACGCGCCACCTCGGCAAGCAGTGCAGCGGGTCTATGCTCGTGTTCGAGGAAGGAGCGCATCAGCACGCCGCTTGCCGAGGCTGGGGCCATGGCGGCAAGTCCCTCGATTGCCGGCATGTTGACGACCGTGCCGCTGCGGCTGGCGAGACGGGCTTCTGCCTGACCGGCCAAAGCCACGGATATCTCTATCCCAACGATCTCGTGGTGCCGCTCAAGCGCCAGCAGGTGCCCGGCGCTGCCGCAGCCCACGTCGATCACGCGCCCTGGCGGAACATGAGCCGTGACCCTCCGGGCCAACTTGTCGGGCCGCGGGATCAGGCGACGGCGAACTCTCCGCCAACCGCGCGACAGGCTGCGAGTGAGGGGGTACTCCTCGCTCATGCGTTGCGCGTAGTCGTCTGTCTCCCATGCGTAATCCACGCTCAGACCGGAATAGTCCGGCGGGTTCTCCAGGTAGACGAAATCACACGCCCGGCAGCGGCGCAGGTGCCATTGCTGCCAGGAATAGCCGAGGACGCGCGACCCTGAGTTGTCCGTTCCGCAACGCGGACAGCTCCGGAGGAGCAAGGGCGCGGCGGTTCTGTTGGAGTACATCATCCCTCCGAGCGCATGCCAGCAGCCCGGCGGGTGCCGGGCCGTTGCATTGCCACACGAGGCTATCGTGATGGATCCCGCCTATTCGCCAGGCGCGGGGAGCTACCCCAAGCCGGATTAGGCTGTTCTATTCAGCGAGCGACCCGGCAGAGCGGGAAGCCTCGTTGGCAATGCAGAGGAAACGATGGTGAACTGTGGTCCGCAATGTCAACCCCTACGTATGGCAGGGTGCACCGTCCCGTCACCCTGAGCGGCCTGAGACCAGAGACAGAGCACATGGTCAGGGGGTTCACTGCCAATCGACCGCCGGTTCGCCGAGCCAGTCCGCCATCACCTCGCCGATCCGCTCCGCGGCGGCCTCGGTCTCGCGGTCTCCTGTGTGAGCGTAGCGCAAGGTCATGGCCGTCCGGCTGTGACCGAGAAGGCGGGCGACGACGGGAAGCGGCATTCCCTGCATGACCGCATGGCTGGCGTATGTGTGCCTCAGGTCATGGGGCCGGACATCGTCCAGGCCGGCCTCCCTTCGCACCCGATACCAGAGCGGGAGATCACCGCCGATCGGCCGGCCGGGATGCTTCGGCGACGGGAACAGCCAGTCCCCGCCGTCACGCATCCGGCGCTCGATGATGGAACGGGCGTGCGTGTTCAGGAACACGGTTCTGGGACCCGTCTTGCTGTCGCCGAACCGAAGCTGGCTGCCGGCGACCTCGTCGCGGCGAAGATGGACAATCTCGCTCTTGCGACAGCCGGTCAGAAGGAGGAGCCGGATGATGTCGATCTGGAGGCGTTGCGATGCCCGGGTCGCCGCAGAGCGTTCGCGGCGGTCGAGCACCGCATGCAGCCGGTCGATCTCGTCACGGGAGAGGAAACGGGTGATCTTCGGTCGCGGATTCTTCCTGATGCTCCTCGCCGGACTGGAGGGAACGAGCCCGCAGGCGACCGCGTGATTGAAGATGTGGCGCAGGGTGGAAAGGCAGTGGTTGGCGTTGCCCGGAGCCGAGCGGCTGTAGTCGTCGAACCAGCGGTTCACCATCGCCGGCGTGATGCGGTCGAGGCGCTGTTGGCCGAACGCGGGAAGCAACTGGCTCTCGAGGTGCCGGTCGCGCCACCTGATCGTCGTCGGCTTGCACCGGTGGACCCACGAGTCCCGCCACGGACCGGAGGCGAAGTCGCGGAACAGCGGCACATGCCTCTTCACCGCGACGCCGTCCAACAGCTGCGTGCGGCAGGCGGCGCGGGCGTCCTCCACCGTCCTGAGCGCTGCCGGTCCAAGCGACAGCTTGCGGCCCTCGACGAAATGGACGTAGCCGATGCCGCCGGAGGGATGCACCCTGACGCCCAGCGAGGGCACCACGGTATCGCGGACCGTGTACTCGCGGGAACCGGGCGTCAGACGCCGGATCAGCGCATCGGTCAGCTTCTCCCGGCGGTTCATGACGAAGCTCGCGCGAGAACGGTCCCGATGGTCTCGGCCGCCAGGGCGGTCGCGTCGTCGCCGAGGTGCGTGTACTTCAGCGTCGTGCCGGGATCGTGGTGGCCGAGCAGCCGGCCGACGGTGAGCACGTTCTCGCCCGTCATGACGGCGGCACTGGCGTATGAGTGGCGAAGATCATGGAGCCTGACGCCTTGCAGGCCGGTCTCGGGTCGAAGGCGGCGCCAGAACTTGCCGACGGCCTCCACGTCTATGGGCCCGCCGGTTCGGGTCCCGGGAAAGACCCACGGCGACGAGCGGGGTTGCCGGTCCAGGATCCGTCGCGCCGCAGACGACAGCCAGACCGTGCGCGGTCCCGTCTTGGAATCCTCGAGGTGGAGGTGGCCGTCCCGGTACTCCCGCCACCGCAACGTCACGATCTCGCGCTTGCGGCAGCCGGTCAGCAGGAGAAGACGGATGATCGCCACATGCACCGGCGATTGCTCTTCGTGACGGCGCAACACCGACCCGAGCAGGCGGACCTCTTCCTCCGAGAGGAAGCGCTCCCGCCCCTTGCGCCGGTAGCGCCTGATGCCCTTGCAGGGGTTGCTTCCCTCCGGACGGTACCCGTAGGCCTCCGCTTGGGCCATGATCACGGAAAGCACCGGAGCGGACCGGTCGGCCGCCACCGGCGTGGCGTGGAGAGAGGCGAACCACTCCCTGACGTCGACCGCCGTGATGGCCGCAATCGGCCGTGCCTTGAACCACGGCATGATCTGCCTGGCGAGGTAACCCCGGTTGACCTTGAGCGTTCCGGGCTTCCAGTTCCTGGCGTAGCGGCGGAAGACCTCATCGGCCACGTCCTCGAACAGGATGTGATCCGAGGTCGCCGACGTGCCGTTCCTGCCAGCCGCCAGAATGAAGCGGGCCCTGGCCCTGGCATCCTCCAGGCTCAGGGAAGCGGCATCGCCGACGATCTTCCAGACCCTCCGGCCCTCGTGCTGGCTGTGGATGAAGAAGCACCGCCGCCCTGTCGGATAGAGACGGATGCCGAAGCCCTTGAGATCGGCGTCGCGGATGTCGCGAACGGTCCTGCCGGGCCGAAGCCCGTCGATGCGCGCCTGGGTCAGTCGTGTCGTGGCCATGGAGTCCCCCTTGCCATGAGTTGCACTCGCGGAAAAATCCTTGACGGAAGCGTTCCGCAGTTGCATATGCGAGAGGGTTTATTGACGTTAGTTCAGTTGTTTAGCACCTCAGGTGCGCTCGGGGGTGTCGCGTCTGCCGGGCGAGGAGCGCTGGTTCCTGACCCATCCTCACGGCCTCTTCTTCGACGAGATCCGGGCCTCGGACCTGATCCGCGTCGACATGGACGGCAACGCGATCGACGACCCGGGGACGCCGACCAACTTCGCGGTATGCCGGCCGGCGGCCTCGATCTTCCGGGCACGGCCCGACGTCAACGCCGTCATCCATGCCCACGGCATGGGCGTGATGGCGGTCGCCGCCCAGGAGCACGGCCTGCTGCCCTGCCTGACAGAAGCGGCGATCCCGTTCTACGAGCGGCTTGGCTACATCGAGGGCGACTTCTTCTTCGAGCCCGAGTACTGCGCCCGGATCGCGCAGTGCCTGGGTCGCAACAGGGCGCTCATCTACCGGCACCATGCCTTCGCCAGCGTTGGCGCCAAGGTATCCGAGGCCTTCTTCTACGCCTTCTCGCTCAACATCGCCTGCGAGCTGCAGATGAAGATCACCTCGTCGGCCGAACCCTACGTCGTTCCGTCCAGGGAGACCTGCGAGCGGCACTATCGCGCGGCTTTTGGCGGCGACTGGAAGGCCGACGGATCGGTGGAGTGGCCCGGACTGCGGCGCATGCTCGATCGCGACGATCCCTCCTACGCCCGGTAGGGCCCGTCGCGATTTCGCGTCAGGCGACCGCGTTCCACGGCCGAATTCGTGGCACGAACGGTGTCAGTCTCCGCGATGCGTGGCACGGTGCGCGCCGCAGTGACTCGCTATTGAGAGAAGTCTGCCATCTTGCCGACGCCCGGCTCAGGGGATCGGTGTACGCGTAGGCGATCTTGTGAGCGAACCTGTGGCAGGCGGATCCCGTGCCTCGCACCAATGTTCGCCGATGCGACCGGTCTGGGCCCCTGGCCCACGCTCGGACAGTACAAGCTCTGCGCACATGCCTTTGGAATATCCACTGGACACGAACGTCGTCTGACCGGTTCAGCCTAGGGCCAAAGGGTGCTCTCTGCGAGTGCCTGTTGCAGCCGATCGATGGACCACACGTCGATCCCGTCACCGGTCCGGAAGGACCGCTTGCCGCCGTAAACGAGCACGCGTCGCGCCATTTCCGGGAGCTCCGCGATTGCGCGCAGACCGGGCAGCATGCCGGTGTGGTAGCGGGACTGGGACTTGACCTCGATCGCTGCCAGTTCGCTATCCCGGCGCAGCAGGAAGTCGACCTCGACGCGGTTCGCTGGATGTGGCGCCCAATAGTGACACTCGTCGAACAGCCTGCCCTCCTCCGCGTGCGCCCGCAGGAGGTGCAAGACCCAGCCTTCCAGCAACACGCCACGTTCCTCGGGAGCGATCGGTCCGTGAAGCTTCTTCACCGCGCGCACCAGCCCCGGATCGACCCAGTAAAGCTTCGGATGGCTGCGTTCCCGCACCCTGAGCCGCGGCTGGAAGGCGGGCAGGCGGAACGCAAGCAGGGTGTCCTCGAGAATGTCCAGATAGCCCTCTACGGTGGTGCGCGCGCCGCCGCAGGCGCGCGCGCTC
>JAPPNT010000181.1 GCA_028873745.1 Chloroflexota bacterium
CCTTGTATGGGTTTGCGGCAGGCACCCTCCGTTCCCCGGCAGCACCGGTCCGGTCACCCTTCGACGGGCTCAGGGCGAACGGGGAGGGAAAAGAGGCCGCTCCGTTTGTCGGGGTTCCTGCCTCCGCAGGAACGACGAGTATGAGTGAGCGCTCATTGTATCGCCGCCAACACCTGCCGCGCGGCCTCATAATCGCGGGCGCCGCCGCGGAGGATGGGCGGGACGAGGTAGACGCCGCGGACGCCGTCGGCGAGGAGCGCGCGCAGGTGATCGACGGCGATGTCGACGCCGGAGCGGCCGGCGTCGAGTTGCTCGCGGGTCTCGGGCGGGACGTTGCCGAGGACTATGCCGTCCTTGTCGAGGACCTGCACGCCCCAGAAGACGGGGATGGCCAGCGGTTCGCCGGCCAGGCGCTCGTATGCCTGCAGGAAGGCGTGGCGGACGGCGAGGTCGTAGATGGGCTGGGCGATAAGAAAGTGCGCGCCGGCCTCGACCTTGCGTTGGGTGAGCGTGGCCTCGCGCTCGAGGTCACGGGCGAGGTCGAACGTGGCGCCGATGCAGAGCGACGTCGCGCCGCGGAGGCGGGAGCCGCGGTAATCGAGGCCGTCGTTCATGGCGGCTGCGCCGGCGATGAGGGCTGTGGGGGTGTAGTCGTTGACGGCCTTGACGCGCTCGGATTCCTCGGGCGTAAAGCCGTCGCCCTGCAGCACGACGACGTTTTCGAGGCCGAGCATTTGCGCGCTGAGGAGCCGCGACTGCAGGGCGATCTTGTTCATGTCCCGCGTGGCGAGGTTGAAGACGACGTCCGTGCCGGTGCGGGACTTGATGGCGAGGGCGGCCGCGGTGGAGTCGGCGCGGGGGAGCTTGCCGGGGTTGTAGGCCACGCAGACGAAGTCGGCGCCGACCGCGCCCACGGCGTCGAGCGCCGCCGGGTCGGCGCTGCGGGGCGGCGTGCAGTCGCAGAGAACGACGGGGCCGGAGGACGCCGAGTAGACCTCAGTCACCTTCGCCACGGGTGCGCCTCCGGCAGGGAATGGGCTAGTCGTACCACTGGCCGATGACCGTCCTCGGCCCGCCGGGGACCGTGGGGTCGTCGATGGTGGTCTTGAAGGGTGGGAAGAGCACGTCTATGCCTACGTTCAGGGAGGGGGCGGGGCGCGCCAGCTCCTCCACCAGCTTTCGGAAGCCGGCCACGTCCGAGGCGAGGTCGCGGAAGACGTTGGCGACGGCGTCGAGGCCGGCCGCGCGAATGGTGGCCTCGGCGTCGTTGAGGCGCTGGGCCTGCTCGGGGTCGTCGACGGGGGCCGTCGGCGAGTAGCCGCCGTGGAGCTCGCCGGGGGCGTTCCAGCGCACGAGCGGGAGGCCGTTAGCGAAGTGGATGTTGAGTTCGCCGGTCTCGTGGGAGTGGCGGACGCCAATCTCCCCCGGCGGGATGAGGAGCGCGGTCACGAGGCACTGCTCGTTCTCCAGCAACGTGTACCACTTTCGCTTGCGGTTGCCCTCCAACTCAAGGCCGCGCCAGCCGTGCTGGTCCGGCGGAACCGTGTGGATGCCGACCCGGATGACCTGCGTTTGGATGTTGCCCTGGCTCATTACACACCTCCGTGTGAGGTTGCCTGTCCGCCCGCCCCGTGCTTCGACAGGCTCAGCACGAACGGATGTAACCGTTCGCCCTTCGATTTCCCCCTTCGAGAGCCTCAGGACAGGCTCAGGGCGAACGGGTGTTGTGCTGCCTACTCCTGGTACTTGTCGCCGAGGGCGATCTCCCATCGGAGGTAGTGCACGGCGTCCGCATAGCTGCGCTCAGGCCCCGCCAGCACGACGTCATTGGGGATGTCGCCCGGCATTGCCATGACGCCGGTGAGGCCGCGCTCGACGGGAAGGCGGGCATCACGCCATGCGGCCATGCCGCCGTCGAGGAAGGACACGTTGGTGTAGCCGAGGCCGTAGAGCGTGACGCCCGCAAGCGCCGATGCGCGTCCGTCGACGCAGGTGACGACGATGGGAGCGTCCCGCTCGATGCCGTGGTCGCCGATACGCAGCTCCAGCCACCCACGGGCGATCCAACGCGCGCCGGGCACGTGCCCAGCAGCAAAGTCCTGACTGGTATCGACGAAGAGGACTACGGCGTCTTCCATCGCCGACAACTCCTCGGCGGTGACGATTGGCACCGCGGCGCGCGCGCCCTCGACGCCGATGGGCGCAGGCTCCGGCGCACCCTCCTCCAGCGCGTTGCCCGCGCCGGTCCAGGCGTTGACGCCGCCGTCGACGACGAAAACGTCCTCAATGCCCATCTGCCGGTACCACGAGGCGGTCTGCGTGGCGCGGGACACGCCGTCGCAGCAGAAGACGACGGCGGAGTGTTTCACGACGGCGACGTCGTCGGTGCGCTGGACGGCCTGCCCGCCGGGCACCCAGCGGAAGCCGGGGATGTGGCCGGCGAGGTACTCCTCGCGAGTGCGCACGTCGATGAAGTAGACGGTGCGGGAGGACTGGGCTGCGCGCTGCTCCTGCAGGCCCTGGACGTCGAGGTAACGGACGCCGTCCTCCTCGGCGAGGCGGGCGGCGTAGGCCTCGGCGGCGCGGACGGACTCGTCCGTGGGCTGGGGCAGCTCGACGCGGTCGGCGCCGCGCTCGAGCTCGTAGCCGGCGAGGGTCCAGCCCGCCGTGCCGTTGGTCAGCGCGTACACGTTGGGGATGCCCATGCGCTGCAGGACGCGCGCGCCGATGATGCTCCGCGTCCGGCCGGCGCAGTTGACGACGACAGCCGCGTCGTCCGGTAGGTCCTGGGCGATGTCAGTGATGCGGAGGGCCAGCTCGCCGCCGGGGACGCTGCGGCCGCCGGGAATGGCGAACCGCCGGTACTCCTCCGGCGTGCGGGAGTCCAGGATGACGGTGGGCCTGCCTTCCTCCAACCGCGAATGAAGCTCGTCGGCGCTGATGTTGGCGACGTGGTTCTGGATCTCTATGCGCTCGCCGAAGTCCTTGCTGGGGACGTTCATGCCCCACTCGGTGGAGAAGCCCTGGTTGACCCAGGCGTTGATGCCGCCATCGAGGACGCGCACGTCGGTGTAGCCCATGTGCGCGACAGTCTGAGCGGCGATGGACGCGCGGCGGCCGTCGTCGTCGCACAGGATGACGGGGACGCCGGGGTAGGGCACCGAGTCGAGGAGCTGGTACTCGAGGCGGCGGCGCGGGAGCCAGCAGGAGCCCGGGATGTGCGTGCTGTTGTACTCGCCGGCCTCGCGCACGTCGAGGAGGGCGAAGGGCGCGCCGCCCCTGAGAAGGGCGTCAAGCTCGGCGGGGGTTACGTTTGCGGCCATCAGCAGTTGTCCCACCTTGTCGTCGCGAATGGTGTGATCTTGCCGGTCTCCGGGTCGTAGCGTCGGCGGCTCCAGCCGCGGAGGTCAACGCCGTAGACGTGGATCTCCGGCGTGGGGCGGCCGGTCTGGTTGTCCATCTGGTGAATCTCGTCAACGTCGGGGACGAGGAGGGTGATCTCGCCGGGCTTGTTCTGGGAGACGCGGTCCTGCTCCAGCAGGGCGTAGTCCTCCTGGGAGCGGTCGTCGAGACGGCGGAAGCGGGTCTCGGTCATGGTGTTCTCGAGCACGCCGATCATGCCCCACGTGCAGTGATCGTGGGGGCCGATGTGGCTGCCCGGGCCCCACACGACGGAGGTGATGGAGAGGCCGCTGGGGGCCTGGTGCAGGAGGTAGCTTGTCGACTGTTTGTCCGGGGTGCGGTTTCCCATCGGCAGGCGGTACTTCTCCGGGACGGCGTCGGGGTTCGCGAGGAGCCGCTGGAGGTGGGAGGACGCGCGGTCGAACAGCGCGGCCTGGTCCGGCGCGCCGTCCACGAGCTCGTCCATGTCGTGAATGAAGTCGTCAAGGGTGTACGCAACTCTTGCCATCGGTCACCTCGTCGGGTCGAAGACTTATCCGGATGGGCAGAGTTTCCAGCGTTGCGGTAGCGGTGTCAACCTGAGGGCTGGGCCTCGGGCTCGGCGGGCTCGGCAACATCGGGGCGCTCGGCGGCCGGCGGGGTCCGGCGGGCGTGGCGTATGGAGGGGAAGAGGACCAGCACCAACGCGACGAATAAGATGTTCATCGAGCTCATTGCGATGATGGACGGCACGGCCCCGAAGGTCTCGGCGGCGAAGCCCATCGCCATGATGCCTACCGGGCCGAGGCCGACGAGGATGAACCGAATGCTGATGACGCGCGCTCGCACGTAATCGGGGGTCGCGAGCTGCACCATCGTCATGTTGCTGGTCATGAACAACTGCGTGCTGAGACCAAGGCACGTGGCCAAGGCGAGCGATAGCAGATAGAAGTTGGACACCGCAAACAGGGTCAGAATGACGCCGACCAGCAGACCTGCCACCATCATGAGCCTGGTCAACTGGGGCATGCCACGAGCCGTGGCCGCGGTGAGGGACCCCATCAATGCGCCCACGCCTATCGCGGTCATCAGCACGCCGAGGTCGTCCGGGCCGCGATTCAGCACGTCCCGGACGAGGACGGGCATGACGGCCTGAAAGGGCATGACGAAGGTCATGACTATGAGGCCGAGGAGCAAGAGGGCAATGATGACGGGCTGCCCCCGGACGTAGCGGAGCCCATACAGGATGCTCTGGGCCATGGACTCGCGAGCGCCGTTGGGGGCGAGCCGTTGGCGCCCGGCGATGACGGGTATGTCGAACATGGCTATTCCGACCAGCGCAGGAATGAGCAGCAAGGACGCGACAAAGAAGGTGTGCGCCATCCCGAAGAACTCAATGATGTAGCCCGCCGGGGTCGGGCCGGCCACTTGGCCGAGGCTGAAAATGGTGCTGAACAGGGCCACGGCGCTGGCGACGTCGCTCCGGCGGACGAGGTCGGGCACCACGGACGTCCTGGCGGGCATGGCGAAGGAGAAGGCGACGCCGTTGGCGAGAGCGAGCGCAAAGACGTGCCACTCCTGAATGAACTCGAAGTAGACGAGGGCGCCCATGGCCAAGAGGGAAGCGAAGTTGAAGACGTCCGTTGTGAAGAGCAGCATCTTGCGCCCGCCCCTGTCGGCGAGGGCGCCGCTGATCAGGGGCAGCACCAGCATGGGCACCAGCTGGGCGGCCTGGACCGCGGCGACCTTGAAGGGCGAATCGGTGAGCTCCAGGATGAGCCAGCCCCGAGCGATCATCACCATGAAGAATGACATAATGGAGAGCAGGGAGACCGACCAGAAGGCGGCGTAGCGCGGGTAGGCAAAGGCTCGCAGTGGCCCCTGGAGCAAGCGGCTGCGCCTCAGGCCGCCGGACGACTGACTTTCCTGCTGTTCCACTCTGCTCCTTCTGTTAACCCCATGTACGCCGAGCAAGCGCCTTTCTCGCTGCGGCGTTGCGAGGACTTACGTGGCCTTGAGGGTCGAACGTGGGTCTACTCCGCCAGCAGGGCCACCAGCTCGGCGAGGAGACCCTTCACCGTCGCGGCCGTGTCCTCCAGCGACACGAGGTGCGCCGAGTCGGCGTCGCGGCGCTTGACCTCGGCCACCCCCTGGCGCAGGTTGCGCGGGCTGACGACGACGCGCACGGGGAAGCCAAAGAGGTCAGCGTCGTTGAACTTCACACCCGCGGACTCCGCGCGGTCGTCGTAAAGCGTCTCGAACCCGGCGTCCGTGAGGGCGCGGTAGACGCCGTCCGCGGCCTCGGCGACGGCGGCGTCCTCGGCGTTGAGGGCGGCGAGGTATACCTGGAAGGGGGAGACGTTGGGGGGCAGCCGCATCCCGCGCTCGTCGCGGTTGTGCTCGATGGTGGCGGCGAGCAGCCGGCCGATGCCGATGCCGTAGCAGCCCATGATGGCCGGCTGCAGCGAGCCCTCAGGGGAGAGGAAGGTCGCATTGAGGGCCTCGCTGAAGAAGGTGCCGAGCTTGAAGACGTGGCCGACCTCGACACCGCGCTCCGCGATGAACTCGCCGCCGCACTGCAGGCAGCGGTGGCCGGCCTCGGCGAGGGCGATGTCGCCGACGAGGTCGGGCACGAAGTCGCGGGGGGTGTTGGCGTTCAACAGGTGCCAGTCCCGGCGGTTGGCGCCGACGACGAAATTGGCGCCGACGTGGACGGACTCGTCGGCGACGCTCTTGACGCCGGTGAGGCCGACGGCAGACGCGGAGCCGGCCACGAGACCGGCGGCCTCAACCTCCTCGTCGGTGGCGTAGTGCAGGTCGTTGGCGCCGAGGAGGCGCTTGAGCTTGACCTCGTTGACCTCCAAGTCGCCGCGAACGGAGACGAAGACCATCTCGCCGTCGGCGACATAAAACACGGCCTTCAGGGTCTGCTCCGGCGTGACGCTAAGGAAGTTGACAAGCTCGGCGATGGTGGTGAGGCCGGGCGTGTGGACCTCCTCGACGGGCAGGGGCTCGCCGGCGGGGGCCGGGGGACGCTGGAAGGCGGCGCGCTCGGCGTTGGCGGCGTAGCCGCAATCCGGGCACTGGATGAAGGTGTCCTCGCCGATCTCCGTGGGCATGATGAACTCATGCGAGTCCTTGCCGCCGATGGCGCCGCTGTCGGCCTCGATCATGACGGCGGGGATGCCGCAGCGGCGGAAGATGTTGCGGTAGGCCTGGACCATGCGCTGGTAGGTCTCGTCGAGGGACTCGGCGTCGGCGTCGAAGCTGTAGGCGTCCTTCATGTCGAACTCGCGCACGCGCACGAGGCCGCCGCGGGGCCGGGGCTCGTCCCGGAACTTGGTCTGGATCTGGTAGACGAGCTGCGGCAGGTCGCGGTAGCTCTGCAAGTGCTGCTTGACCAGCAGCGTCACGGCCTCCTCGTGCGTCGGGGCAATGACGAGGTCGCGCTCGCGGCGGTCCTTGAGCCGGAGCAGGTCGGGGCCGAAGGCGGCGTCGCGGCCGGTCTGCACCCAGAGCTCGCGGGGCTGCAGTGCGGGGAGCTTGACCTCTTGGCCGCCCGCCGCGTTCATCTCCTCGCGGACGATGGTTTCGACCTTCGCGAGGCTCCGCAGGGCGAGGGGTGCGTATGAGTAGACGCCGGCTGCGATCTGCTGGATCATCCCGGTGCGGAGCATCAGCCGGTGGTTTGCGGTCTCGGCCTCTGCGGGGTCGTCCCGCAGCGTCTTGGCGAGGAACTGGGACAGGCGCATGGGCGCTCCTTGACTTTGGTGAGTATCGGGGCAGCATCTAGCATACCAAGGCGCGGCGGCTTCCACTAGGCCCGGCCGCATTGCGGCGGGTGACACAGCTACGAATCACCTATAGTTTGAGACGACTCTGTGACGTCACTTTCCACCTGTGATACACTATGCCATCGTCAGCCATTGACGGCGTTCAAATCACTCAGAGGGGGAGCTTGATGGCCACCTTGCGAAGGGCCGACCTGGCCGGCCGGCTGTCCTCGAAGATGGGGGGGACGAAGGCCGCGGCGGATGTCGCCCTGGCCTCGGTTGTGGAGGTGTTGGAGGAGGCGCTGGCGAGTGGCCACAAGGTCGTGCTGACGGGGTTCGGCACCTTCCAGGTGAAACGGGCCAAGGCGCGCACGGTGCGCCCGATCCGCGGAGGCGACGCCGTCGAAGTGCCGCCACACGATCGCGTCGGCTTCGTTCCGGGCGCGAGCCTGCGGGCCGCCATCGGGCAGAAAAAGTAGCGAGGCCGCCGGCCCCAGGGCCAACGGCCTCGAAACGGTCCTCGCGCGGCGCGCTAGCCGGCGACGCCGCTCTCTTCACGCTCCGCCATCACCTGATGGATCTCGTTCATGAGCTCCGTCAGCATGTCGGCTTCCGCGACGACCTTGGTCTTCTGCCCCTTGCGGAAGATGATGGCGCGGCCGTTTCCGCCCGCAATGCCGATGTCGGCGTCCTTGGACTCGCCTGGGCCGTTCACCTCGCAGCCCATGACGGCCACCTTGATGTTGGTGTCCAGGCTCTTCACCAGCGCGTCGACCTCATTCGCGAGCTTCACCACGTCGACGTCGGCGCGGCCGCAGGAGGGGCAGGCGACCAGCGTGACGCCCTTCTCCCGCAGGTTCAGCGACTTCAGGATTTCGTATCCGGCCGTGACCTCGTCGCGGGAGTCGCCGCTCAGGGAGACGCGGATGGTGTCGCCGATGCCCTCGTACAGCAGGTAGCCGAGGCCGACGGCGCTGCGGATGGAGCCGGAGGTGACGGTGCCCGCCTCCGTGATGCCGAGGTGGAACGGGTACGGCACCATCCTGGCGAGCCGCCGGTAAGCCTCGACGGTCGTCGGAACGTCAAAGGCCTTTAGGGAGATCTTGATCAGGTCGAAGTCCTCCTCCTCAAGGAGGCTGATCTCCCAGAGGGCGGTCGCGACCATGTGGTCGACGACGCTGTACTCGCCCTCCTGGGCCTCGCCGGCCTTGGGGAGGCGGTTGACCATGTCGAACAGGCGGGAGAAGCCGCGGGTCTGCCCGATGCCGCCCACGGGCGGGAGGCTGCCGAAGTTCACGCCGATGCGGATGGGAATCTGGCGCTCCTTCGCGGCCGCCACTACCTGCCGGACGCGGTCGGCGTCCCGGAGGTTGCCGGGGTTGAGGCGGAGGCAGTCGACGCCCTGGTTGACGGCCTCGAGGGCGAGCTGGTAGTGGAAGTGGATGTCCGCGACGAGGGGTATCTTGATCTGCTTCTTGATGGCGCCGAGCGCCTGCGCAGCCTCCATGTCCGGCACGGCACAGCGAATGATGTCGCAGCCGACCTCCTCGAGGCCCTTGATCTGGGCGACGGTTGCCGCGACGTCGCGGGTGTCGGTCTTCGTCATGGAC
>JAPPNT010000148.1 GCA_028873745.1 Chloroflexota bacterium
CGCTGCTGGTGCACCGGTGCGAGGACCTGCCCGTCTTCGACGAGGCCTTCTCCGTCTTCTGGCGGCAGCGGAAGGACCAGACGTTCACCATGGATCTGCGCTCCATGGGCGAGCAGCGCCGCTACCGCTACGTCGAGGCGGGGCCGCCGCCGCTCGGGCAGCCGTCGGACGCCGTGGGCAGCGAGGACGACGGCTCGGAGGAGGGCGGCGACCGGATCGACATCACGCGGACCTACAGCGCGCGCGAGGTGCTGCAGTCCAAGGACTTTTCCGAGTACACGCCGTCGGAGACGGCGCAGGCCCGGCTGCTGATGGCGTCGCTGGCGTGGGACCCGGGCACGCGGCGGTCGCGGCGGCTGGAGCGCGGGGACGGCCACGCCCTCGACCTGCGGCGGACGCTGCGGGACAACGCGCGGTATGGCGGCGAACTGCTCGAGCTGCGGCGCCGGCGTCGGAAGGAGAAGCCGCGCAAGCTGGTGGTCGTGTGCGACGTGAGCGGCTCCATGGAGCGGTACACGCGGATGCTGCTGCACTTCATCCACAGCCTGTACGGGGGGCTGAACGGGCAGGTGGAGGCCTTCCTGTTCGCGACGCGGCTGACGCGGGTGACCAAGCAGCTGCAGCACCGGGACATCGACCAGGCGGTGGGCGACGTGTCGAGGGCGGTGCCGGACTGGTCGGGCGGGACGCGCATCGGGGCGGCGCTGCGGGAGTTCAACTTCACGTGGGCGCGCCGGACGCTGGGGTGGGGGTCGATCGTGCTGATCGTGTCGGACGGGTGGGACCGGGGCGAGCCGGAGCTGCTGGGGCGCGAGATGGAGCGGCTGCAACGGAGCTGCCGGCGGCTGATCTGGCTGAGCCCGCTGGCGGGCGTCGAGGACTACGAGCCGCTGACGCGGGGGCTGCGCGCGGCGACGCCCTACGTGGACGACCTGCTGCCGGTGCACAACCTGGCGGCGCTGATGGACCTGGCGCGGCACCTGAACTCGCTGACTGCGGGGGCGCCGGAGCGTCGGCAGCGGCCGGCAGCCGTGGCGGACGACGAAGCCAGCGACGCGGAATCGTCGGCGCCGGTGCAACGCTCGTGGCACCGGGACGCGAACCCGACGTTCCGGCACCCGCTGTGGGGGCGTGGGGAGTAGGGGATCGTTCGAAGCATCAACGCATCGTCGCCTTGCAGTCCGCTCGTCATGGTATGATAAAACAAACATGAAAATCATACGAGGCTAGCCATGCGAATATCCGAACGGGGGCAAATCACCATCCCCAAGCGCTTCAGGGACCGCTTCGGCATGAACAAGGACGTGGAAGTCGAGATTACGGCGACCGAGCACGGCCTGCTCATCCAGAAACGGTCGGCGGGAACGCATCCGGTCGAGCGGGTCAGCGGGATCCTGAGCGGGATTGGGGACGTTGACCAGTACATCGAAGAGATCCGGGGACGATGATCACGTCGGTCGATACCAACGTGCTGCTGGATGTCTTTGTGTCCGGAGCGCGGCACCATGCGCAATCGCAGGAGTGGCTCATCAGGGCCTACGACGGCGGGGCTATTCTGGTCTGCGACGTGGTCTACGCGGAGCTTGTTCCAGCGTTTGACAACCGCTCTTCATTGGACGCCGCGCTGCGGGAGATCAATGCAACAGTTTCTCCGATTGACACGGCCATTGCGTATGATGCGGGAGTGCGTTTGTCACGATACCGGCAGGCAGGCGGGCCAAGGGAACGCATCCTTGCAGACTTTCTGATTGGCGCCCATGCCTTCGCCAAGGCTGAGGCCTTTCTGACGCGGGACAGGGGCTTCTACAGCACCTACTTCCCGGAGCTGCAGGCGCAGCAATGAGCCGCTGACCACGCTCTCAGCCGTCGGCGCCGGTGCAGCGCTCGTGGCACAGGGACGCGAACCCGACGTTCCGGCACCCGCTGTGGGGGTGTGGGGAGTAGGGGCTACCGCTCCTCCACCCGGCGCACCCAGAGGAAGTTGGTGGGGGCGCGGGCGGTGAAGGGGGCGGAGCCTACGAGGACGATCTGGTCGTTGTGGCGGACGAGGCCGTGGGCGAGGAGGGCCGTGTCGACGATTTCCGCGTTGGTGACGGTGATCTGCGGCAGGCCGGTCATCACCGGCAGGACGCCCCACCAGAGGCTCATCTGCCTCGCCGCCTCCGCCGACGACGTGAGCGCGATGATGGGCGCGGCGGGGCGGTGCCGGCTGACCCGGTGCGCGGTGACGCCCGTGCGCGTGAGCACGACGATGGCGCTCGCGTTGAGGTCGCCGGCCATGCGGCAGGCGGCGCGGGCGACGGCCTGGGCCTCGGGGCGGCGCTCGCGGAAGTCGCCGGGGTCGTCGAGGGACGAGGTGGCCTCGGCGCGGGCGATGATGCGGGCCATGACCTCCACGGCCTCGACGGGGTAGGCGCCGATGGCGGTCTCGCCGCTGAGCATGACCGCGTCGGCGCCCTCCCAGACGGCGTTGGCGACGTCCGACGCCTCGGCGCGGGTGGGGCGCGGCTCGGAGATCATCGACTCCAGCATCTGCGTAGCGACGATCACAAGCTTGCCCTGCGTCCGCGCGCGGCCGATGATGGCGCGCTGCCAGACGGGGACCTCCTCCGGCGAGAGCTCTACGCCCATGTCGCCGCGGGCGACCATGACGCCGTCGAAGGCGCGAAGGATGCCATCGAGGTTGACGAGGGCCGTGGCGCGCTCGACCTTGGCGATGAGGGGCGTCGGGCGCCGGAGCCGCCGCATCAGGTCGCGGGCGGGCCTCGCGTCCTCGCCCGCGTTGACGAAGCTCATGGCCACCCAGTCAACGCCGAGACCGAGGCCGAACTCCAGGTCCTCGCGGTCCTTCTCCGTGAACGTCGGGATGTCCAGGCGGACGCCGGGCAGGTTGATGCCCTGAAACTCACCGAGGAGGCCGCCCTTGGTGACCGTCGTGCGGATGTCGCTGCCCTCGACGGCGAGCACCTGCGCCTCGAGGCGGCCGTCGTCGAGGAGGACGCGGTCGCCGGGAGCGAGGAAGCGGTGGATGTCGGGGTAGGTGCTGCTGATTCGGCCGGGCCCGCCCTCGATGGGCTCGTGGAGGATGAGGAGCTCCTCGCCGGGGCGCAGCTCGAGGGGGCCGCCGCCGCGGAGGGGGCCCGTGCGGATGCGCGGCCCCTGCAGGTCCTGCAGGACGGCGACGTGCACGCCGAGACGACGGGAGGTCTCGCGTACCTGCGCTACGAGGCGCGCGTGGTCGTCGTGCGAGCCGTGGGAGAAGTTGAGGCGCACAGTATTGACGCCGGCGCGCAGGAGCGCCTCGACTCGCTCAGGCGCGGCGGTGGCGGGGCCGAGGGTGGCGATGATCTTGGTGGCACGCATAAGCGGGTCTCACTCCTGACGGGCTGCACAAATCTCTACCAGTTCAATTGCCGGTTGCCTTTGTAGCATCTTCGCCACGCTGCCGCAATAACGGATGCCGCAGCGCTTCCTCGCCGAAGCAGGCTCCCCTCCTGGCATGGCCTGAGGAGAACGGGTCATTGCGGGCGGGGATGGGCGCGCATTTTTCCGACTATCAGCCTATCCTATATTTTGTTCACTAAATACCAGTTATTAATCAAACTGTTTAGCTAGTTTTCACTCTATAGTATCTTTAAATAATGCTGTCTTTTCCAAGAATTATTGTCGTACAATGGGGAACCTGACAACGGGCCGTATTGGGTCCAATGCTTGGAAGGGGGGAACCATGATCAATCCAGGTATTCTCACCTATAGCCGCCGGACCATGCTCTTCGGTCTTCTCGCCGCGACCGCCTTGACAATCGCGGTTTTCGTTTCGTGGCCGTCGGTGGCGCTGGGGCAGTCGCCGGACCGGGCGCCGGTGCAGGGCGTGACGGTCTCGGCCGGCGACGCTGCCGGCGAGCTGCGCATCACTTGGGATGCGTCCTCGCCGACGCCGAACGACTACCGCGTGATCTGGGCGCTGCGGAATGGATCGTTTCCCAGCTGGCGGGACCCGGATGGGAACGCGTACCCCACGGAGTCCGAGCTGACCCTGACGGGCCTGGAGGCAGGCGCCGAGTACAAGATTCGGGTGCGGGCGCGGTTCGGCCGGGGCGACTCGTCACCGTGGAGCGAAGTCGTCTACGGGACCGCGGCGGACGTGCCGCCGCCGCAGATAACGGCAATTCCAGAACAGACGCTTGTGGCCGCTCAGCAGCTGGGGCACACCTCGCCTACGACCATGGCCGAGTGCAGCGCCCTGATGCGTTCGGGCGAGGCAGTCTACTGCACCAGCAACCGCTTTTCCGTGGACACGTACTACCCTGACTACTCCTTCTCGATCAACTGGAGCGTGTGGGCATCGGAGCGCGCCAACATCACGCACTACACCGTGCGGCACCGCGAGTTCCAATACCGGAACCAGTTCAAGCGCGCCGACACGCAGGCGGCATTCAACGTCGATCCCGCCGAGGGCGACGGCTGGGTGGCGCCGGGAAGCTGCGAGGCTGCGGTCCTTGCGACAGACAACATGGGGCAGGCGACCGAATACTTTTGGCGGTGTCAGAGCCTCACCAACGTCAACGTGGACACGGACGGAAACCCGACAACCGTAGAGACGGACGCTGAGAACTGGCAGCAAACGCACTGGGACGGCTCCCTAGCGTCTCCGAGCAGGAAGCATGACGTGCCGGTGACTGCGATGCGGATACCCACTCGGGCGCCGACGAGCCTGAGCGACGAGCTGACGCAGTCGGAACTAGACGACACAGTCGAGCTGACGGCGACGGAGACGCAGATGCTCCTCTACGGCATCACCGTGCACTTCGACGACGACACGAGGGACTTCCACTACTCGTTGATCACCGGCTAGGGAATCCGGCCGACGGCAACGGCCATGGCAACGCCCGCTCCAAGGGGCGGCGGGAGATACCCGTCGCCCCTGTTTTTTGAACTTGAACCCGGACAACTTTGAATTACACGTTTGCTCAGGCAAGGACAAACCTCTCGCATAATTCTCTCTGCTGACTACGTCACCTTTAGGATTTTCTGTTGTTGCAATCGGTACAAATTGACACAGAATTGTCCCCAAACACTTCACAAACATACCATTGCCCTGTATGCTCAACCCATGCCGCCTCTCTTGGAAGCTCGCTCCCTGACGAAGCACTATGGTCGCACTGTGGCCCTTGACGGGGTCTCGTTTGAGGTTGGCGAGGGCGTTACGGGGCTGCTGGGGCCGAACGGCGCGGGGAAGAGCACGGCGATGAAGCTCTTCCTGGGGCTGATCCAGCCGACGGCAGGGGCCGCCCTCATCCTGGGGGAGGCGCCATATGACTCGCCGGAGGGACGGAACCGCATCGGGTACATGCCCGAGAACGACTGCCTGCCCCGGGACATGACGGCCACCGAGTTCCTCATGCTCATGGCGCAACTCAGCGGGCTGCCGCCCTCGCAGGCGCGGACGCGCGCCGCCGATACCCTCCGCCACGTTGGGCTGGACGAGGAACGCTACCGCCCGATGCACGAGTACTCGACCGGCATGAAGCAGCGGGTGAAGCTGGCGCAGGCCATCGTGCACGACCCGGTGCTGGTGCTGCTGGACGAACCCACCGCCGGGCTCGACCCCGACGGCAGGCAGGAGATGCTGCGGCTCATCGACCGGACGGCGCGGAACTTCGGCATCAGCGTCATGCTGAGCACGCACCTGATGGGCGACGTGGAGCGCATCGCCGACTCGGTGATCGTGCTGGAGTCGGGCGTGCTGGCGCAGGAGGGGGCGGTCGCGAGCCTGACGCAGGAGACGGAGACATTGATCATCGAGGTGGCGGAGGGCGTGGACGCCTTCGCCGCCATCCTCGCAGAGCGGGGCGTCGAGGCGAACAGCGACGGGAACCTGCTGGTCATCGAGCACGCAAAGGAAGAGGACTACGACACCGTTCGAGACGCGGCCGTCGACGCCGGTGCGCGGCTGCGGCGGCTGGCGCCGGCGCGGCGGACACTGACCGACATCTTCCGGGGCGGGCCGGCATGAGGCAGCCGGGCGCGGAGGTCTTCGACCTTGGCTACCAGCGCTACACGGGCCCTCGCGAGGGGCGCAACCGGGCGCGCTGGGCGCTCTTCTGGAACGGCGTCCGCACACTGCTGGGCATAGGGCGCGGGGGCAAGTCAAAGATCCTGCCGGTGCTGCTCTTCATTTCGGCCATCACCCCGGCCGTGGTCTTTGTGGTCATTCTTGCCTTCATCGGCGATTTGGCCGCGGCCGTGGAGGAGGGCAGCTTCGTCCCCGGGCCCGCCGACTACTACGGCGTCGTCGCCCTTGTGCTGATACTCTTCGGCGCCATCATGGCCCCGGAGCTGCTTGGCCCCGACCGCCGCGACAACGTCCTGCCGCTCTATCTCGTGCGGCCCTTGACCACCCTCGACTACCTTGTCGTGCGGCTGCTGGCCTTCGCGGTGATCGCCCTGGCGCTGGTCTACTCCGGGCAGGCCGTGCTATTCGCCGGGCAGGCGTTCACCTCCGATGAGCCTCTGCAATACCTCCGCGACAACTGGGCGGACATCCCCCGCATCCTGCTGGTAGGCGTGGTCATTGCGCTGTTCATCTCCGTGGCGACGCTGGCGGTGTCCGCCTACGTTGTACGCCGGGCCGTGGCCGCCGCCGTGATCATCGGGGCGTACATCGTGATGGGCGGCGTGGTCGACGGCCTCACCTTCGCCGAGAACTGCACCAACTTCGAGGCGAATTTCGGCGAGAGCCCGTGGCTGGAAGAGCAGGAGTGCGACTATCTCATCGGCGACTTCGCGCCCTACGTCGGCCTGCTGCAGCCCGCAGGGGTGACGGACAACATCAACGCCCTGGTCTTCGACTTGGATCCGCAGTCGCCCGGGTCGCTGGCCGTGTCGGAGCTGCCGGACTTGACGCCGGTAGCGGCGTACCTGGTGTGGGTCCTTGTGCCGGCGGCAGCGCTGTGGAACCGGTACCGGAGGATCCGCCTATGACGATGGCGAACGGCGCGACCGTCGAGGTGCAGGCCATCTCCAAGTGGTACGGCAACGTGGTGGCCGTCAACGACATGTCGTTCGAGGTCTACCCGGGCGTGACGGGCATCCTGGGGCCAAACGGCGCGGGGAAGACGACGCTGCTCAGCATGATGTGCGGCCTGCTGCGGCCATCGCAGGGGACGGTCCGCGTGCTGGGCGAGGAGGTTGTCGGCAATGTCGCCCTCTACCGGCGCGTCGGCATCATGCTGGAGCATGACGCGCTGTACCCGTTCATGACGGGACGCAGCTTTGTGCAGCTTGCCGCCAAGCTGCAGGGGGTAAACGACCCGGACGCCATCGAGCGGGCGATCTCCGCCGTGAACCTGCTGGACGCGCAGGACCGGGCGACGGGCACGTACTCGCGGGGCATGCGGCAGCGCATCCGGCTGGCGGCGACCATCGTGCACGACCCGGAGGTGCTGGTGTTGGACGAGCCGTTGAACGGCACCGACCCCCGGCAGCGCGTCGAGTTCGGCGAGTTCGTCGAGCGGATGCGCGGCGAGGGACGGACGGTGCTCATCTCGTCGCACATCCTCGAAGAGGTGGAGGCGCTGGCGGACCGGATCCTGCTGGTGGTCAGCGGCAAGCTGGCGGCGGCGGGCAACCATCGCGAGATACGGGAGAAGCTGGACGAGCGGCCCTTCGTGGTGCGGCTGGTGGCGTCAAAGCAGCGGGAGATGGCGGCGGCGCTGGTGGGGCTGGAGGCGGTGGAGTCTGTGCGGCTGGAGCGCGACGCCATCGAGGTGACGACACGGAACCTGGCGGACCTGCAGCGGTCGGCGCCGCGGCTTGCGCGGGACATCGGCAGCCGGCTGTACCGCATCGAGCCGCTGGACGACTCGCTGGAGAGCGTCTTCTCCTACTTGGTGCAGCGATGATCGGCGCGCTCTTCTGGCTGTCCATGCGGCAGGCGGCCTCGCCAAAGCGGCTGCTGTTGCTGTCCGTGGTGTCACTGCTGCCCGTGGGGCTGTCCGCGCTGCTGGTGGCGCTGGACGAGGCGGACATCGAGGGCATCGTCGGCGGGGGCTTCGAGCCGCTCGTCATCTCATTCATCCTGCCGCTGGTGGTGATCGTGCTGGCGTCGGGGTCCTTCGGGAACGAGGTGGAGGACCGGACGCTGTCGCTGTTGACGACGAAGCCGGTGCCGCGATGGTCGCTGGTGCTGGCGAAGCTGCTGGGGACCATCGTCGTGGCGGCGCCGATGATGGCGGCGGTCGCGGTCGCGATGACGGCGCTGGCCCCGGACCGCGAGACGGGCATCATTGTTGCGGCGGCCGTCGGAGCCGTGGTGGGCGTGGTCGTGTACGCGTCGGTGTTCACGTGGGCGGGGATGGTGACGACGCGGGCGCTGGCCTTCGGACTGGTCTACGTGATGCTGTGGGAGGCGCTGATCACCAGCTTCCTGAGCGGGACGCGCTACCTGAGCGTGCGCAGCTACACCATCGGCGTCATGCACGGCATGGAGGGGAGCCCGTTCAGCGAGACGCTGGCCCTCGGCTACCAGGCGTCGATCGTGGGAGCGGTCGTCGTGACGGCGCTGTTCTTCGCGCTGGCGGTGCGGCGGCTGAGCCGGATGGACGTGCCGTAGCCGAGGGGCGCCCTTCGACAGGCTC
>JAPPNT010000074.1 GCA_028873745.1 Chloroflexota bacterium
CTTCCCAGTCGCATCTCGAAAACGGTTCTGCCTACCGTCAAAATAGGCCCACCAACGCTTCCCCCGCCGTTGCCCATCGCGCCCGCTTCGCATAAGGTTGTCGTGCCCGGCAACCGGAGGCGATCAGTGCAGGCTGCCACAACCGAGCAGGAGTCGCGACGGCCGCGCTTTTTCTACGGCTGGGTCATCGTCGCCATCGCCATCGTCGGCGGCGCGTTCACCAGCGGCACGAGCGTGTGGGGCGCGAGCGTCTTCGTCACGCACATGGGCGACGAGCTCGGCTGGACGCGCTCGGCCTTCTACGGCGCCTTCACCGTGCGGGCGCTGGCCGCCGGCGCGCTGGCGCCCGTGCTGGGCCCGCTGCAGGACCGGCGCAACGGGCCCCGCTACCTCATGCTTATGAGCGCCGTGTCGCTCGGCGTCGCCCTCTGCCTGCTCAAGTTCGTCGACGACCTGTGGGTGTTCTACCTCGTCTTCGGCGGGCTGGGCGCCCTCTCGATGTCGGCGCTCGGCGAGATGATGACGGTCGCCGTCGTGCCGAAGTGGTTCGTGCGGCGGCGAGGCCGGGCCGTCGGCATTGCCACCACCGGCACAGCCATGGGGCCCCTCTTCTTCCCCATCACCGTGCAGGCCCTCATCGAGGCCGTCGGCTGGCGCGACGGCTGGCTCGTGCTCGGCGTGCTGACGCTGGCCGTGCTGGTGCCGCTCGCGCTGCTGGTCCGCACGAGGCCCGAGGACGTCGGCCTCCTGCCCGACGGCGACGACGCGTCGACGCCCCCCTCGGCCGCGACCT
Organism: Chloroflexota bacterium; assembly: GCA_028873745.1. Classification (GTDB taxonomy): domain Bacteria; phylum Chloroflexota; class Dehalococcoidia; order Lucifugimonadales; family UBA1127; genus UBA1127. The sequence continues at coordinate 794 of JAPPNT010000074.1, forward strand.
CCGCACAGCCCTCGTCCGTAGCGTCTGCTGAGGTGAGCTACAGCCGCGGCGAGGCCACGCGCACCGTGACCTTCTGGCTGCTCGCCCTTGCCTTCGCCCTGGCGACGCTCTGCATGGGCGGCTTCTTCGCCAACTGGCTGCCCTACTTCCAGGACATCGGCTTCACCGCGGCGGTCGGGTCGCTGGCGGCAGTGTCCTACGGCATCTGCTCCATCAGCGTCCGCCTCTTCTGGGGACTGCTCAGCGAGCGCTTCTCCGTCCGCTACCTACTGGCCGCGCAAGCGCTGGTGACGGCGGTGAGCGTCATCTTCTTCATGCAGATTGCCGGTCCCATCTCGCTGGTGCTGGCGGGCGCGTTCCACGGGCTGGCCGTGGGCGGGTTCTTCATCATGCGGCCCATGATCGTCGCCAACTACTTCGGCCGGCAGCACCTGGGCGCCGTCAACAGCATCATCCGCCCTCTGACGACGACGGCCGGCTCACTGAGCCCCCTCCTGATTGCGGGGCTGTACGACATCCACGGCACGTACCTGTGGGCATTCACGATGATCGTCGTGTCGTGGCTGACCGTCGCCGCCATCGTCACCTTCGCCAGGCCGCCCGCCCGTCAGCGAGCGGCGGCGGGCGCGTAGCTTACGCCTGCTTCCCGTGCCGCGTCCGTTCACTCGGCGTACATTTCGCCGATGATGAGGCGAAGTTTTGCCGCATCACCCGGGGAGAGACGGTCGATGCGACGGCCGAGCCGCTGCTTGCTGATAGTGCGGATCTGGTCGACTGCAATCTCGACGTCCTGTCCCGCGCACTGTACTTGGAGGCGGCCTCGCCAGCGCTGGTGTAGCCTCGAAGTGAGCGGACAGACGACTACGGTTTCCAGGTGACGGTTCATCTCGTCACGGCTTACTACGACGACTGGCCTGACCTTCCGAATTTCACTGCCAACAGCTGGATTGAGGTCGGCTATGTAGAGGGCATAGCGCCGGGGATAATCGGCCATTAGTCCAAGCCATCGGCTATGGCGGTGTCGAAATCACTCCAGTCCTCTGCTTCCGCTGCCATAGCGCGGGAGGTCTCCTCCCAGGACAGGGCATGCCTGGCCTCACTCCGCAAGACGACGCTCTCTTCCATCTCTTCCAATACCAGTCGGTCGCTCCATCCGTACTTGTCCAGCAGCGCTTTGGGCAAGCGAATGCCCTTGGAGTTGCCGATGGGGATCAGTTTGACTTCTCTCGTGTAGGACGGTTGGTCCATGTCCTTCGCCTCCGTCGCGCAGCGAATTTGTAATTATCGTAATTACCAGGTCATGCTGGTGTCAATGCTCTCATGGCCTTGGGTACCTGCCAAACCGCGGTTTGGTTGAATTCACTATGATCGTCGTGTCGTAGCTGACCGCCGCGGTTTAGCGCATCGGCCCGCCGAAACGCGGCGCCCGCGGGCCGAGCTCCCCCGACTCCAGCTTCGCCGTCATCTCCGGGTTGCCGACGGGGTCCGGCGCGAGCCACGCGTTCGGCCCGCCGTAGCCATGCTCCTGGTTCCACGTCACGGCCGTGAACATCTTGCCCGTCAGCCCCTCGCTCGTGTCCTGCGTCGCGAGGAAGCGCGTCACCGGCACCACCGTGTCGGCGCGGCTGGACAGCGACGACGGCCGCAGGCCCTTCGCGACCCGCTCCGCCGAGCGCTCGTCGAAGCCCGTGGTGCGCGCGCCGGGCGGAAAGACGATGTTGACGGCGACGTTGTGCTCACGCACCTCGTCCGCCAGGTAGTGCGAGAGGTTCGTCAGCGCGGCCTTCGTCGCCATGTACGGCTGCTCGCGGCTCCAGGGCCGCCAGAGCGGGTGCTCCGTGATGCTGCCCGTTGTAGAGACGTTGATGACGCTGCCCCACCGCTTCTCGATCATGGGCCGGATGAAGCGCCGGATCATCTTGAGCGTGCCGAACACGTTGACGGCGAAGGCCCGCTCCCAGTCCGCGTCTAACGTCTCGAGGACGGTGATGCCGAGGGCGCCCTCGTGCTCCTGGTCGCGCGTGCGGAAGGCGGCGTTGTTGACGAGCACGTCCACCGTCCCGAAACGGTCGATGACGGCCGCGTACGCGTCGTCGACGTCCTTGTCCTGCGAGACGTCGCAGGTCAGCGTCAGCGCGAGCTCGTTGGCGTCGAGATCCGCGCGGAACTCCTCCTCACCCTCCCACGAGCGCTCCAGCGCCGCCACGCGCGCGCCCTCCTCCAGGAAGGCCCGCGTATACTCGGCCCCCATGCCCCGGCCCGCGCCGGTGATGACCACCACCAGGTCCCGCAGCTCCCTCGACGCCATGCGCAGCCTCCTAAGCCTCGGCAGAAGATGGCGTGATGGTACTCGATACGGGGCGATGGGTGTAGTGCGCGGGGGAATGCGATGGTGGGCTAAGGCGTACCGATTTACGGACTCTTCGCTGGGAGGTAATGCTGTAACGGTTGAAGGCACTCATTGCTTGGGCGACGTGCCTTGTCACGGAGGTGAGGCCTGGCCGAAGTCACTCCAACCCCAGCATACGGGCGAGCCGTCTTTGCGGAGGGCACACGTATGATTCACGCCACTACTGATTGCGATGAAGTATTCTCCCTCCGGTGGCGAAGCCTGGTTTGCACTATTCGAACCCCAGCAGACGGGCGAGCCATCCTGGCGGAGGGCGCAGGCATGACCCGAACCACTACTGATAGCAATGAACTGTTCGCCTTCCGGTGCCAATGCTGGGTTCCGGCCCCAGCACACGAGTGTGCCATCGTGACGCAGTCCGCAGGCGTAACCCGAGCCACTGCTTACAGCGGTGAGGCGCTCGCCCTCGGGCACGGACACTCTGTCGTAATCAATGTAGTTCCAGCAATGAGGAGAGCCGTCCTCACGTAACACGCAGATGTGGTCGTAGCCAGCGCTTATGGCATTGATGGGGCCATCGTCCAGCACAACGGCATCGGCATAGACCCAAGACCAGCAGATGAGAGCGCCGTCATCCCTGATGGCACAGACGTCATCGTACCCGACGCCGACCGCTTCAAAGCGGTGGTCCTCCGGAGGTGAGAAGGGTTGCCAGAAACCTGAGCTCCAGCAGGCTATTGAGCTGTTCTCGCGAAGCCCACAGGCGAACGTCCCAGCACTGATGGCTGTGAATCGTACGTCCTCCAAGAGCCGGAACCTGCTGGACACCCCCCATGGTCCCCAGCAGCGATCAAAGCCATCCTCTCGGAGCGCGCAGGTTTGGTAGATGCCGCTGCTGATTGAGGTAAAGCGCTCATCTCCCACCGATATTCCATCCACCTCATCTGATGTCCAATGCCCGCCAACTGGTATGAAACGCTCGCCACCCTTCGGGGTTGTATCCACACCCCAGCACAAAGGCGTACCGTCCTCTCGAAGCGCGCAAGTATGGAGCGGCCCGCTGCTGATAGCCGTGAAACGCTCGCTCTCCGGCGGCGCAGCCTGGCCGAAGTCATTCGATAGCGGAGAGGCGTCTATGGGAGGGACCAGCCCCCAGCAGGCAGCCGAGCCGTCACTTCTCAGACCGCATGCGTATCCTTCGCTACTGGTGAGACTAGTAAAGCGCTCGTCCTGCGGCGGATCTGCCGCACCGTCACGACTATATCCCCAGCAGACGGGAGAACCGTCGCCGCGCAGAGCACACGTGTAGCCCTCGCCGACACTGATGGTGGTGAAGCGCTCGTCCTTCGGCGGTTCCGTCGAACCAAGATTGTCATAACCCCAACACACCGCCGTCTCATCCTCCCGGAGGGCGCAGGTGTGCTCTTCTCCGCTGCTAATGGACGTGAAGCGCTCGCCTTCCGGTGGCGAAGATTGCCCCCAGCCATCGTCTCCCCAACAAACGGCGGAGCCGTCCCGACGGAGCGCACAGGTGTGTCCTTCGGACAACAGGCCGGCGAACAGCGTACCACTGCTGCTGATCGCCATGAACTGTTCGTCCTCAGGCGGTGATGACTGACCATGCTCATCGTCGCCCCAACAAACGGCAGTTCCGTCTTGCGTGAGGGCGCAAGTGTGACGGCTACCACTGCTGATGGAAGTGAACTGCTCGTCATCCGGTGGTGAAGACTGGCCATACTCGTCGTGGCCCCAACAGACAGCAGCCCCACTTGGAGTGAGCGCGCAGGTGTGCAGATAGCCACTGCTGATAGCCGTGAAACGAGACTCTCGCATCGGTGTGAGTGTGGGTTTGGGGTCCAGTCTTGGTGTCGGCGTATAGGCAGGGGTAGGCTCCGTTTGAATAGGTCTCGGTGCGGGCGTAGAAGTAGCAGACGGAGTGAGCGTTGTTTCAGGCGTCGAAGTGGCACTAGGCGTAGGCAGCATCTGCAGACTGTCGTCGCATCCCGACAGAGTAGCGACGCTTACCAAACACAAGAGCCCGATGCCACCGATTCCGCCGATGGCCTTTCGCAATTGGTGCTTCAAGATGAAGGTGGGCATTGCAGGTCCAGATCTGTGGGCTACACTCAGGCTAAACCTCAAAGTGCAGGTTCTTGATTTCGTGAAGTCTGGTGGGCGGTAGAGGATTTGAACCTCTGACCCCTGCGATGTCAACGCAGTGCTCTAGGCCTCTGAGCTAACCGCCCATACAAACGGGATACGCATCCAGTCTAGGCGCGCGGCCGAGGGGGGTCAAGGCGCGAGGGCGGCGTCAGCGCGTGAGAATCGACAGCAGCGCCGTCAGCGTCGGCAGGCTGAGGACCGTCGTCACGACGACGGCGCCCGTCGCGACGGCCGGCCGCGCGTTGAACTCCGTCGAGAGGACGATGACGATGACGGCCGTCGGCGCGCACGACGTCACCAGCAGCGCATTGCGCGTCAGCTCGTCGACGCCGAGGAGCAGCAACAGCCCGTACCCGACCGCCAGGCCCACCCACAGCCGCAGGGCGGTCGCCACCGCGACAGTGCGCCACTCGGTGATGCCCCGGTGCTGCAGCAGGTTGCCGCCCAGCACCATCAGCATTGCGGGGAAGGCCGCGTTCGCCAGCAGCTCCGTCGCGTTGAGCGCCATCGACGGCAGCTCGAGCCCCAGCAGGTTCAGCGCGAGCCCGCCCACGGCGGCGTACGCGATGGGCTGCTGCAGCACCGCCTTGAACGCCGCCGCGCCGCCCTGCTGACCGTGCGCCGCGATGTAGACGCCCAGCGTGGCCGCCGACAGCGCGATGACCGCGAACAGCACCAGCGCGCGGTCCAACCCCGCGTCGCCGAACGCCAGCGACACGATGGGAAGCGAGAGGTTGCCCGCGTTCATCACGAGCACCGCCAGCAGCACGCTGCTCTGCGCCGCCCGGTCCATCCGCAGCGCAAAACCCACAACGCGGGAGATGACGTACATGGCCACCGTCAACAGAGCGCCAAAGGCGACGATTTTCCCCATGCTCTCCAGCGGCAGGTCCGTATCCGCCATCCCAAGCAGCACCAGCGCGGGGCTGAACAGGTAGAGGGCTGCCTGGCTGATAGGTTCGATGGCAGTCTTCTTGAAGTGGCAGAGCGCCATGCCGCACAGGATGACCAGCACCACCGGCATGATGATGTCGAGGAAGACGTTGAGGACGATCACGAGGAAGCCCGCCCTGCAAGGTCGATCACCACAACCCGGTCCAACCCCGCGAGGTCCCGCACGACTCGAACGTCCGCGCCGGGGAACAGCGCGCGCGCCTCGTCCGGCAGCCTTGCGCTCTGCGGCGGGTTGATCTCCAGCATGACCACACCCCGCACCGAGAGAGATGTCTGCGCCTGACGCAACAGCCGCCGGATCAGCGAGAGCCCGTCGGGACCGCCCCCGAGCGCCACCTGCGGCTCGAACAGCTGCACCTCCGGCTGCAACGAGGCCACCTCGGCGTCCGGGATGTACGGCAGATTCGCGACGATGAGGTCAACCGGCTCGGTCACGGCTGATAGCAAGTCGCCTTCCATCAGCCGCACGCGCCCGCCGACGCCGTGGCGAGCGGCGTTCTCGGCGGCGACGGCCAGCGCGTCACGCGACACATCCACCGCGAGGACCCTGTCGCCCGGCAGCATCGTCGCAAGCGACACGGCGATGCACCCGCTGCCCGTGCCAACGTCGACGATGGTCACGGCGTCGTCGGACTCGGCGTGCCGTCGCTCCCGCCACGCGAGGGCCTCCTCCACCAGCGTCTCCGTCTCCGGCCGGGGGATCATCACTGCGGGCGTCACACGGAAGCTCAGCCCCCGAAACTCCCACTCGCCGAGGATATAGGGGAGCGGCTCACGGCGCATTCGCCGGAGGGTGAGACGTCGCAGATCATGGTACTCAGCGGGCGTCAGGGCGTCTTTGGAGCGGGCGAAGATGCCTGCGCGGTCGAGGCCGGTGACGCGGCGGACCAGCAGTTCCGCTTCCAGGGAGGCTTCGTTGCTGATGCGCTGGATCGTCTCGGCGGTGGCGCGTACGGCCTCAGCGACAGACAGTCCGGGGCTGAACCAGCGGGTGGTCTCCTTGTCGTTGGGGTCCAGGTCCTCGACCGCCACCGGCGTCATGAGGTGGCCAGCGCGGCTTCCAGCCGTTGCTCCCGCTCGTCCTGCACGAGCGCGTCGATGAGGTCGTCGATGTCGCCGTCGAGGAAGCCTTCGAGGTTGTGGGAGCTGAAGTTGATGCGGTGGTCGGTCACCCGGTTCTGCGGGTAGTTGTACGTGCGCACCTTCTCCGAGCGCTCACCGGTGCCCACCTGCGACCGCCGCTCGGAGCTGAGCGCGTCCTCCTTGCGCTGCCGTTCCATCTCGTAAAGGCGCGAGCGCAGGACGGTCATCGCCTTGATCTTGTTCTGCCCCTGCGACCGTTCGTCCTGGCACGTGACGACGAGGCCCGTCGGCAGGTGCGTGATGCGGATGGCCGTCTCCAGCTTCTGCACGTTCTGCCCGCCGTGGCCGCCCGCGCGGAACGTGTCGATGCGCAGGTCCTCCGTGTTGACCTGGATGTCCACCTCTTCCGCCTCCGGCAGCACGGCCACCGTCGCCGTCGAGGTGTGGATGCGCCCGCTGGCCTCCGTCACCGGCACGCGCTGCACCCGGTGCACGCCGCTCTCGAACTTGAGCCGGCTGAACGCGTCACGGCCCTTGATCTCCAGCGACGCCTCCTTGATGCCGCCGATGCCCGTGTCGTTCACGTACAGCACCGACGCCTGCCGGTTGGTCCGTTGCGCAAAGCGCGTGTACAGCCGCACGAGCTCAGCCGCGAACAGCGCCGCCTCCTCGCCGCCGGTGCCGGCCCGCACCTCGACGATGACGTTCCGGTCGTCGTCCGGGTCCGCCGGCAGCAGCGCCACCTGGATGTCGGCCTCCAGCGTCCCTCGTTCCGTTTCGAGCGCCGTCAGGTCCTCCCGCGCCAGCTCACGGAGCTCGTCGTCGGCATCGTCGGCCAGCAGCGTCCGCGCATCGTCGATCTCCCGCAGCACCTGCCGATAGCGCGCCGACAGCGACACGACCCGCTCGAGTCCCGCGCGCTCACGCCCAAGCTCCTGCAGCTTGGTGTAGTCGCCCAGCACCGACGGCTGTGTCATCTCCTCGCCGATGGCGTGGTAGCGCTCTTCCAGGGCCGAGAGTTTGTCCAACATGGCGTGAAGGGTCACTCCTTCCGTTGGGGAAGCGGGTTACGAGTACGCGGCGGCCTCCGCAGCCATGCGCGCCGCCAGCTCCTCGATCGGCATCGGGCCGAGGTCCGATCCGTCGCGGAGCCGGACTGCGGCGGCCTTGGCCTCGGCCTCCCGGTCGCCGACGACCAGCATGTAGGGTACCTTCTGCAGCTGCGCGTTGCGGATCTTCGCGTTCTTCGGCTCGGACTTGGCG
>JAPPNT010000038.1 GCA_028873745.1 Chloroflexota bacterium
CCCCCCGCCGGGCGGCGGGGGGGCGCGCGGGGGCCCGGGGCCGCGCGGGGGGGCCGGGGGGGGGGGGGCGCGGCCCCCCCCCCCCCCCCCCCCCAACGCCGCCAGCGCGACGAGCAACAGAACGCGCGTCATGCCCGCAAACGCTCTGCGGTGGCGGTTGGTCGAGTGAACATCGCTGCAATTCCTCTCGGGGTTCCGTTGCTGCCAGCGGGCAATGCTCGGATGGGAAGCCGTCCGCGAGGGCCGGAGGTATAGCATATACTAGGCCATAGGTCAGACCAAGAACGCGCGCCGGTGAAACACGTGTACGTAGACTCCCACACGCATTTGGACGACTTCCCGCCGGAGGAGATCGACGGCGTGCTGGAGCGCGCCCGCGCCGCCGGCGTCGGGGCCATCATGCTGGCGGGCACGACGCTCGAGTCGACGGCGGCCTGCGTCGAGCTGGCGCGCAGCAGGCCGATGCTCCTGGCGGGCGTGGGCATCCACCCCATGGACGTCACCGCGCCCGTCGACGGCGAGTGCGCGGACACGCTCCGGCGGGCGGCGATGTCGTCGCCCAAGGTCGTCACCATGAGCGAGACGGGCCTCGACTTCGACAGGGGCGCGCCCGACCTGTCACTCCAGTACCAGGCCTTCCGCGCGCAGATACGGCTCGGGCTGGAGCTGGGCCTGCCCGTCATCTTCCACTCGAGGGAGATTCCCGGCCAGCCGGAGCTGCACATGGAGGCGCTGAAGGTGCTGCGGCAGGAGCAGGGCTGGCGCGTCGGCGGAGCCATGCACTACTTCCAGGGCGACGAGCGCAGCGCCCGCGAGTGCATGGAGCTGGGCTTCTACGTCTCCCTCGCCAAGCCGCTGCTGCGACGACCGGACCTCCAGGCCATCGCCGCGGACCTGCCGCTGGAGAGCATCGTGCTGGAGACGGACACGTACCCGCAGCCCTTCAAGGGCAGCCGCGACAAGTGGACGGAGCCCCGCGACGTGCCCCTGGTGGCGCGCAAGCTCGCCGAGCTCAAGGACGTGCCCGTCGAGGAGATCGAACGCGCCACTACCGCCAACTTCCTCTCCATGTGCCAGCGCGCCGGAGCCCCCGGCCGCGCCGACGCGGTGCGGGCCGCGCTGGAGGGCTAGCCGCCGCGAGCCGACGCCAGCATGTCGGCAACGGAGGCCATCGTTTGTCGGCCGGCGCGCAGACGGGCGGCGTCGTCTCGCCACCGGGACGGGATGCCCTGCAGGCCGAAGCGCGCGCCCAGCAGCGCGCCCGCCGCCGTCCCGTTGGTGTCCGTGTCGCCTCCCGCCTCCACGATGGCCCGCAGTCCTTCGTCGAAGCTCTCCGCCGTCCACCACGCCGTCAGCGCCGTCCGCAGCGTCACCAGCGTATAGCCCGAGTCCCCGCCGTCAATCTCCAGGTCGGAGAGCGACTCGGCGGCTGCGCGTTGCACGGCGGCGCGCACCTCCTCCGGCATGACCGCGTCGTAGCCGTACCGCGATAGCTCTCCCGTCGATGCTCCCAGCGCCGACTCCGCTTGAGCCATAAGCTCATCCGCGCCAAGGGTATCGCCGCGCAGTGCCGCCGCAGCCGCCAGGTCCAGCAGCGCGCACGACCATCCGCAGCGGGGGTCCCAGTGCGTCGGCACCGCGCTGACGACGCTGTTGCGGGCGTTGGCCGCCGGGTCATCGCGCCAGCGCACGGCGATGGGCGCACACCGCATCAGCGCGCCGTTCCCCGCCCGGTTGCCGCCCCACGCCTCGCGGGACGCCTCCAGAATGGGCATTCCCGCCGGAGGGCGCGCGTCGCCGCCTCCCGCACGGCCCAAGCACCGAGGGAGAGCCCCGCCGTAGCGCGTCAGCACGTCGTGGGTCAGGAGGCCCATGCCCAGGCCGTTCTCTTCGCCCCACGCCCAGAACCGAGCGCCCAAGTCGTCCACGTCGAGTGGCCCTGCCGCCGACGCCTCCGCGATGATGATCGCCTGCGCCAGGTCGTCGTCATCCGGGTAGCCCACCCGGGCCTCGATCTCCGTCACGCCGTTGGGGTAACGCCGTCGCACCTCGTCCTTCGGCATGCCCTCCATGGCGATGCCCAGCAGGTTCCCCACCGCGATGCCTTCCATGAGCCCCCGGTCTCGATCGTCTGACACAGTCATACCCAACCTCTCCCGTCGAGCTATCCCAACCGTTGAATGCACGCGCGCATTCGCCAGGGAAACGACAACCCGACAACAACCTTGCGGTCGCGGTAGTTGGCCCTCCCCACCATTTGGAAGGACTCTGGCCGTATGGATGCGGTACAGGCCGCGATGGAGGGCTAGCGGCCCCTACGCTTCCTCCGGCTCGATGAGGCCGTAGTCGCCGTCATTGCGGCGGTAGAGCACGTTGTGATGGCCGGTCGCCGCGTTGTGGAACAGGTAGAAGGCGTGGTCCAACAGCTCCATCTGCACCACCGCCTCCTCGACCGCCATCGGCTTCATGGGGAAGCGCTTGGAGCGCACGACGCGGCCCAGCTCCATCTCCTCGGGCTCGTCCTCGTCCGGCTCGGGAGCGCCGGGGTCCTCCATCTCGCGGATGCTGTGAATGCTCCCGTGGCGGTAGGCCGCCTCGCTGCGGTAGGCGCGGCTCTTGAAGTGGGCGACACGCCGGTCGAGGGTGTCGGCGAGAGCGTCGACGGCGGCCTGCACCGTCGCGGCGCGGCGCTGCCCGCGCAGCAGCGTCCCGTTGCACCGCAGCGTCACCTCGACGACGATGCGGTCCTGCTGCGACCGGGTCTTTTCCTCGGACACCACCACGTGGGCGTCCACCGGCAGGTTCACGCGGCCCTCGATGCGCTCCAGCTTTCGGGTCAGGTAGTCACGGCTGGTCTCAGAGAGGCGATGGTTCCTCGCTTGAATCTGCATCTCCATCTGCCCGCCTCCTCTGTGGTGTAGGGGTCGACCGGCGCCGCGGTGGGGGTGCCGGGCCCGGTCTCCCGGAGCCACCCTCGGAGAGGGAAGCACATTCTAGGGAATGTCGGCCCCCACAATCAAGGCAACGAGCGGCGCGAAAGCGAGGGTATCGCTAGATCTCCCGGGCGAAGGTCAAGCCCCACGCCCGCCGTGCGCCCGCCTGCCGAAGGACGGCCGCGCACTCCTGCAGCGTCGCCCCCGTCGTCGTCACGTCGTCCACAATGACAATCGACCTGCCAATGGCCTCGCGGCGCGCTCTGAACGCCCCGGCAACGTTCGCCAGCCGCTCCTCCCGCGACGCCGACCGCGCCTGCGGCCCCGCGCTCTCCGTCCGCGCCAGCAGTCCCGTGTCGACGGGTACCTTGAGCCAGCTCCCCACCTCGCGGGCCAACAGCTCGGCCTGATTGTAGCCGCGCTCCCGCTGCCGCGACGGGTGCAGGGGCACCGGCACGATGAGGTTTGGCGAGACGCCGTGCCGCTCGAGGTGCTGGGCCATCGCAATGCCCATGACGGAGGCGAGCCCGCGCACGCCGTTGTACTTCAGCCGGTGGACGGCCGTCTGCGCCGCGCCCTTCATCTCGAAGGGCGCCAGCACCAGCTCCAGGCCGATGCCCGTAGTGTCGGCGGCGCGAGGCGCATCGGCGATGCACACGTCGCACAGGAACGCGCCCGTGCCGCCGCAACCGACGCACTTGCGCGGCAGCAGCAAGTCCAGCGCCCCCTCGGCAATACGTCGGATGTCGGTCAGGGCTGGCATGTTGGGGTCATCATAGCATCGAGTGACTGCGCGGCTTGTTTGCGAGAGTGCTGGGCTTATTCGTTCGGCGGTGACGCTTGGCCCCATCGATTGTAGCCCCAGCAGGAGATTCCCCCGTCTTCTCGTACACCGCAGGCGTGCCAAGTGCCCCCGCTGATCGACTTGAACTGCTCTCCTTGCGGCGGGTCCGTCCGGGGGGTATTTACCACCCAACCAATGCCCGCCGTCCGCTGTAAGACGTCCTCAGTTGTCCAGTCCTCTGTGACACTTCCAGGCCGTATCCAAGGCTCCGCATATCGCTCCCAATCGTGACCCCAGCACCTGACCTCCCTATCTGTCTGCAGCCCGCAAGTGTAGAAACTGCCCAATGCCAAGTCGGAGAAGGGCCCTTCTCCCTCTGGCGGGAACTCCCCGGCACCCTCGGCTCCCCAACAATGGTGGGTCCCGTCAGAACGTATCCCGCAGTTGTGCGCGAATCCTGTCCTGAGTGAGTCCAACCGTACTCCCTCAGGGCTGTCCTCTACTTCTCTGCGCGTTTCACGTGGTTCTTGGTATTCCCAATAGAGTACGCAGAGACCGCTGCCATCCTCCCGAAGGCCACAGATTTCCGAGTGCGACGGGCCTCCGCTCATCTGTACCATCTGTTCGGATTCGAAGGGTGAGAATTCGCCTTTCCTTTCCGGGTTTAGGTCCCAGCAAACGATGCTGCGGTCGTCCCGCATCCCACAGGTGGCGCTGGCGGTGGCGATGATGGACGCAAATCGTTCGTCTCCTGGCGGAAAGACAGGTGCATTTCGGGCAAGGTCGTCATCTGACCACCATGGATACCTCACGGAGAAGTCATAGCCCCAGCATGCAGTGGTCCCGTCCTCCCTCAGCCCGCAGGTGTGAATGCCACCAGCCGCAATTGACGTGAAGCGTTCCTCTTCAGGTGCGCGCAGCTGGCCCCATTCATCGTCTCCCCAGCACACGACACTGCCGTCTGAGCGCAGTGCGCATGTGTGGTCGCCACCGGCGCTGACCTGGATGAAGTCGCCGCCAACACCACAGGCAGTCAACGCAACTGCCACCAGCGCAACTGCAGCTGCAGCCGCAGTCTTGGCGAACGAGTGTCGCATTGCCCCCCTCTCTACGGCACGCGGTCGACAGGCATGTTCACCCACGCGCTCATCTCGTGCGGCGACGTCACCACGGCGTCCGTCTTGACGACGTACTCCGGGCCGAGCTGGTCCATCGAGGTGACACCCAGCAGGCCCATGGCGCTTGTCATCTCGTCCTCCATGATCTCCAGCATCCGCACGACGCCGTCGCTGCCCGCAGCCGAGAGCCCCCACGCCTGCAGCTTGCCGATGGCGACGGCTTTCGCTCCGAGGGCCACCGCCTTCAGCACGTCGCTGCCGCGCAGAACGCCGCCGTCGACGACGATCTCCGCGCGCCCATCGACGGCCTCGACGATCTCCTGCAGCACTTCCATGGAGCCTAGGCTGTGGTCGAGCTGCCGGCCGCCGTGGTTGGACACCCAGATGACGTCGACGCCGTGGTCGACGGCGATGAGTGCGTCCTCAACCGTCGCGATGCCCTTGATCATGAAGGGCAGCCCCGCCAGGTCGCGGATGCGGTCCATCAGGTCCCACGTCAGCGCAGCGCCCCAGTACGGATCGCGAGGCGCGCGCCGCGTCGGCTGCACCCACCGCTCCACCATGACGCGCTCGCGACGGCTGTAGTGCTGGACATCGACGGTCACACACAGCGCCTTGTAGTCCGCCTCCACCACGCGGGCGATGATGTCCTCGATCCACGCCCAGTCGCCGTGCACGTAGAGCTGGAACATCTTGGGGTAGTCGACGCAGGCCGCCGTCTCCTCCAGCGTTGGCGCCGTCACGGAGCTGAGCACGTGCATGATGCCGAACTCGGCCGCCGCCCGCGTCGCCGCCGCGCCGCCCTCCGGGTCGAACACCTGCAGCGACCCGACGGGCGCCAGCATGACGGGGATCCGCAGCTTGTGGCCCAGGAACGTCGTCGAGGTGTCGATGCTCGACACGTCGCGCAGCACGCGTGGGCGAAAGGCCAGCCGGTCGAAGGCGAGGCGGTTGCGCCGCAGCGTCGTCTCGGACTCGGAGCCGCCCACCAGGTAGTCCCAGACGCCCTGGTGCACGCGGCGCCGCGCCAGTTGGATGATCTCTTCCGTGCTCACGAAGTCCGGCATCTCTTGTCCTCCTCCAAATGTCCTTTGGGCAAGCCGTTCACCCTGAGCCTGTCGAAGGGCTGCACGAACGGCTCGGGCTACCTCGGCTCCACGTCGGCGCGGATCTCGACGCCCGCGCGCTCCTCCTGCAGCAGGGCCACGGCGCAGACGTCGAGGCGGCCGCGCCCCGTTCTCGACGCCTCAGCGTACTCGCCGTACGCCAGCGGGCCGAACTGCAGCGGCACGTCGAAGTCCTCGGCCAGTCCTATCGCCAGGCCCAGGTCCTTGAGGACGAGGTCCACGGTGAAGGTGGGGGTGAATTCGCCTTTCAGGACGCCGGGCGGGTAGCGCCACTGCATCGAGCGCGTGTTGCCCGTGCTGCGCGAAACCGCCTCGAAGAGGGTGCCCGCGTCGACGCCCGCCTTCACGCCGATGGAGAAGGCCTCGGCCAGCAACGGCTGCAGCGAGAGCGTGATGTAGTTGTTGACGAGCTTGCACACCTGCCCTGCACCCGACGGGCCGCAGTAGATGGGCTTGTCGCCGATGGCCCGCAGCACGGGCAGGACCTCCTCGTAGAGATCCCGGTCGCCGCCGACCAGCAGCGCCAGCGACGCCTCCTGCGCGCCGATGGTGCCGCCGCTGACCGGGCAATCGAGCATCCGAATGCCCTTGGCCGCCATGTCCGCGTGCAGCCGCCGCGTCAGGACCGGCGAGTTCGTCGAGAGGTCCACGTAGACCTTGCCGGGCGATGCCCCCTCGGCGACGCCCTCCGGCCCCAGCGCGACCGTCTCGACGTCCGTCGGGCCTGGCAGCGACGTGAACACGACGTCCGACGCCTGCGCCACCGCTTTCGGCGAGTCGCCCCAGTCGGCGCCCGCTTCCAGGAAGGGCGTGGCCGCCTCCCGGCGGAGGTCGTGCAGCGTCAGCTCGTGGCCGGCCGCTTGCAGGTGCCGCACCATGTGGTTCCCCATCGCCCCAATGCCGATGAACCCGACCTTCAAAACCGTCCTCCTCTGCCTGTCCCCAATCGTCTTACCGGCGGAAGCCGGTATCCAGAAGCCGTCCCGCTGTCCCTTCTGCTTTCCCCAACCCGCCCGCTACCGCGGCTCCACGTCCGCCCGGATCTCGACGCCCGCGCGCTCCTCCTGCATCAGCGCCACCGAGCCTGTGTCCAGCAGCCCGCGGTCGCGATCCGCCGACGCCGCGTACTCGGCGAGCGCCATCGGCCCGAACTGCACCGGCACGCCGAAGTCCTCGGCAAGCTGCAGCCCCAGCGTCAGGTCCTTGCGCCCCAGGTTCACCGTGAACCCGGGCGCGAAGTTGCCCTTGAGCAGCCCCGTGGGGTATCTGCGCTGCATGGACGCGGTGTTGCCCGTGCTCCGGACGACGGCCTCGTAGAGCGTACCCGCGTCGACGCCCGACTTCACGCCGATGGAGAAAGCCTCGGCCAGCAATGGCGTCAGCGAGAGCGAGATGTAGTTGTTGACCAGCTTGCACACCTGCCCAGCGCCCGAGGGCCCGCAGTAGAAGGGCTTGTCGCCGATGCAGTTCAGCAGCGGCAGCACCTCCTCGTACAGCTCCCTGTCGCCGCCGACGAGCAGCGCGAGGGTGCCCGCCTCGGCGCCCACGGTGCCGCCGCTGACCGGGCAGTCCAGCATGCGGACACCCTGGGCTGCGAACTCAGCGTGGAGGCGCCGCGTCAGGACGGGCGAGTTCGTCGAAAGGTCGACGTACACCTGCCCGCTCGACGCCCCTGCGATGATGCCCTCGGCCCCGGTTGCCACCAGCTCGACGTCCGCGGGCCCCGGCAGCGACGTGAACACCACCTCGGCCGCCTGCGCCACCTGCTTCGGCGTGTCGCCCCAGTTGGCGCCCGCCTCCAGGAAGGGCGTCGCCGCCTCGCGGCGGATGTCGTTGACGGTCATGGTGTGGCCTGCCGTCTGCAGGTGCCGCGCCATGTGCCGCCCCATCGCTCCCAGGCCGATGAACCCCACGTCCATGCCGTCCTCCTATACCTCTTCCAACTCCGCCCGCAACCACGCCCGGAAGGCGGGCCCGGTGTCCGGCCGCCGCAGCGCCAGCGACACCGACGCCCGCAGCATGCCCATCGGGTTGCCCGCGTCGTAGCGCGTGCCCGTGAACCGCCGCGCGTACACCGGCTGCTCCTCCAGCAGCAGCGCGATGCCGTCCGTGAGCTGCAGCTCGCCGCCCGCCCCGGGCGTGACGCGCTCCATCGCGCCGAAGACCTCCGGCGTCAGCACGTAGCGTCCCACGATGCCCAGGTCCGAGGGCGCCTCCGCCGCCGGCGGCTTCTCCACCATGCCGAGCACCCGGATGGCGTCGCCGTCGGACTCGCCCGGCGCGACGACGCCGTAGCTGCTGATGCGCTCGGGCGGCACCTGCTCGACGGCGATGACCGACGCCCCGTGCGCCGTCGCCGTCTCCAGCAGCTCGCCGATGGCCGGCCCCTCCCCGCCCGCGATGACGTCGTCGGGCAGCATGACGGCGAAGGCCTCGTCGCCGACGGCGTGGCGGGCCGTGTACACGGCGTGCCCCAGCCCGAGCTGCTGGTGCTGCCGCACGAAGATGAACTCGGCCTCCTCACGCGTGCGCCGCATGGCCCCGGCCAGCGCGGTCTCGCCCCTGCGCTCCAGCAGCTCCTCGATCT
>JAPPNT010000225.1:0-220 GCA_028873745.1 Chloroflexota bacterium
CCTGTGTGCCGGACCCGCTCGCCTCGCCCGGCGCCAGATCGCGGTGCTCGTACCCGCCGAGCCTGCCGCCGATGTAGCCAGTCCAGTTGGTCTTGCCGTACTCGCCGTCGTTGATGATGTCCACGCCGGCGTCGAGCTGCTGCCGCACGACGTCCTCGACGGCCCTCGGCATCCACTCGGCCAGCTTCGCCACGTCGTAGTCGCCGCCGAGGGTCATTGC
>JAPPNT010000225.1:230-8485 GCA_028873745.1 Chloroflexota bacterium
GCCTGCACCAGCGCGCCCAGCTCCTGCGGCCGCGGCAGCGCGCCCACGTGCGTCGTCAGAATCCGCTCGTCACTCCGCTTCACGAACTTCTCCTCCCAATATGATTCGTCGTGCCCGCGCAGGCGGGAACCCAGAGGGGCATGGTAATGCGGGACGCCCCCCCGTTCGCTCTGAGTCTCTCGAAGGGTCAATAGAGCAAGAGCCTACGCCAGCCGCTCCACGTCGTCGTGCACCGGCTGCCAGCCGTCAAAGTACGGCCCGTCGGGCTCCTGCCACTCCCGCAGCGACACGATGTACCCCGAGGGGTCCTTGATCATCGCCTGAATCCCCCAGAACGTCCGCGCCGTCCACGGCTCGCGCTCCACGTGAACGCCCGCGGCCCGCAGCTCGGCGATCGCCTCCGCGATGTCGTCGACCTGCACGCCGATGCGCGGCTCCGAGCGCCCGTCCTGGTCAGGCGTGTTCTGCGCGCCGTCCGTCACCTCCAGCAGCACGCCCCCCAGCTCGCAGTACGCCGAGACCCGCCCGCCCATGGTGTACTTCCGCAGCAGTCTGAACCCCAGCCGCTCCGTGTAGAAGGCGATGGACTCCTCCGCGCTCCGGGACGGCAGATAGATGTGGCTGAACGCCTTGGCCTGCATGGCTCTCCTCCTTGTTCGAGTGCGCCAGCGGGAGCGGCACGCGCAGCGATTTCCCGTCGGCCGCCGGTGCGCCATCAACATACAGGAATACGGCGGGTGTGGCAAAGCAATGGAGATTGCGAAAGGGGGCCTCTCCGACTCCGTGCCGCCGAGCCTCCCGGCAACTTGCCGGAGGAATGAAAGAGTCCCGGCGGCTGGCACTTGCCGCCGGTACTAGAAGGAGGGGCCTAAAGTCTGTCCCCGCGCAGGCTCCTGGTAGCCGGCGCGGGATTCGGGCCGCTACCGAAGGGCAGCCACAATGATCTCAACGTTGGCACGTACCATGCCGATGTACGTGTCAGCGCCGCTGCCGGCGGGCCCCAGCGAGCCTGAGTAAAGTTGGTGGAATTCGGAACCGGTCTCTCTTGCGATGGACTGCACCAACCGCTCGGAGACGGTCGTTTCGCCGAATACCGCCGGCACGGGATGGTCCTCCAACGTCGCTACCAGCCCGCTCAGGTGCTGGGCGGAGGGCTCGACGTCCGGGGAGAGCCCCGGAAGGACCGTGTCGACCACCTCGAACCCGTACAGCTCGGCAAAGTAGCGCAGGGTGTCATGGGACGTGACCAGCACGCGGTGCTCGGCGGGAACTGCCCTCACGGTGCTCTCCGTCCACGCGTGCAGCGCGTCCAGCTCCGCCGAGTACGCCTCGGCGTTCGCCTGGTACGTCGCCGCGCCCGCAGGGTCGAGGGCCGCGAGCCGCTCGGCGATGTATTGCACCGCCGTCTTCACGCGCGGCGGGTCAAACCAGAAGTGCGGGTCGTATTCGCCGTGGGCGTGGCCGTGGTCGTCCTCGCCCTCTTCGTCGTGCCCGTGCTCGTCGTGGTCCTCGCCCCCGCTGATGCCCGCGAAGGCCACGCTGCGAGGCTCGCCGCCCACGGCCCACTCCCGCTCCTCGTGGCCGTGGTCGAGGTTGAACTCGATGACGCGCCCGTTGGCCCGGTCGGTCAGGTACAGCAGGTCGCCTACGGTGGTGAACAATGGGGAGGTGTCCCCGTCAAAGGGCTCCACCAGCTGGATGGACTCCAGCAGGTCGCCCGATTCCGCGTCGACGGCGTTGAGCGTCCCGTCGTAGGTCAGGAAGAAGGCCCGCTCGCCGTGTCCGTCAAAGGCTGCCCTGAGGACCCGCTTCTCGTCGGTCGCCGGCAGGACCAGGCTCATGCTCTCGCCCTCGGCGTCGATGGCCCACAGGCCGCCGTTGACCCTGTCGCCGTCCTGGTTCCGGTAGCTCGCGGAGCCAAAGAACAGCTCGGCTTCCTCGTGCGCATAGACCGAGCCGATGCGGGCGGCTTCGTTCATGCTCGAGGGGTTCTGTATGAAGACGTGGGAGAAGTCCCCGTCGTGGCCCTCCATGAACAGGACGCCGCCCACGCAGCCGAACACGACGCCGTGGTGGTTCGCCGCCTCGCCGTGCATTCCGGGGCATGAACGGTTGCTGGCGTCGTACACCACTCTGTTGTCCAGTGTGCGCACCTCAACGCCGAGCGGCAGGCTGCTGGTCGCAGTCTCCGGGTAGTCGGGGTTGTTGGAAGTTACCATCACGTATTCCTCGCCGAGGGGGACCGCCGCGCCGTGCTGGAGCCCGGCCTCGAGCCACACCGGCTCGTAGGCGTTGCGCTCCTCTTCCAGCTCATGCTCATCGAAGATGGCAACGCGGCCCGTGCCGTCATGGAAAATGGCAATCTGGTCCCCGTGGATGGTCACGTGCACCGGACGATCGTCCGCCGTGCCCAGGGTCAACGCCGAAACGTCGTCTTCCACGAGGTCGAAATGGTCCCCGTGCTCTTCCAGGTAGATGCCCCCGTCGAAGATCTGTACGCGGTCATCGTTGTCCTCGGGACCGCGGGAAATGGCGTAGACAAACCGTCCGCTGGGGCCGGAGTACAGCGTTGCGGACGCCGCCGCAACCTCCAGCGCGTGCAGGTCCACGTGCCCGGTCTCCAGGTCCAGAATCGAGAGCCTCGGTTCGCTGCCGTCGGCGATCAGCAGGCGCCCGTGCAGCGCCGCTTCCTCTTCCATGGCATGGTCGTCATGCTCGTCGTGGATTTCCTCGAACTCGAGCGGCGAGACCATCTCGCCCAGCTCAACGACGAGCGACTCGTCGGCGCTCGCGTTGTGGACCAGCTCGTGGAGCCACTGCTCTTCCAGGCTGAGGCCGATGGTCAGCACCAGATCGGCGTCGGCGATGGCCGCAACGTCCTGCGCCCCGGGCTGGTAGGAATGCGGGTCGGCGCCGATCGGCAGCAGGGCTTGCACCTCCACACGGTCGCCCCCGACGTTGCGCGCCCAGTCAGCGGCGATGTTTGAAGTTGTCACCACCTTCAGCTTCGGCCCCATGCTCTCCTGTTCCGGTGTGGAGGCCGCGGTGCCTGTCGACGACCCTTCCGTGTTCGTTGCAGTGGCAGCGTCGTCCTCGTCCTGGCAGGCCATCAGCGCCGCCACCAGCGCCACCGCAAGCAGCAGCGCAGTAGCGGTCTTGGCCGCCCTGCCCCACGTCGACCTCCGTATGTTCCCATTACCCATCATGACTGGCTTAACCCCTTTCTGTGTGTTGCTGGCAATTGAGAGATTAGTGACCCTGTTTTGCAGCATTGAAGACCATGTTGCTGCTCCATTATCTGAGATAAAGTATCAATATATACCAACCTCCGTTCCATCTGTTGTTTTGGTCTGCGCTTGAGCCGTGTGACGACAACCGAACGGTCGCCGCTCGTCCGCTGTGCTCGCCGAGATCCTATCTTTTGTAGAAGGCTGGTTCGTTCGACCTGGGGCAAGCGGGTGTGCTCCCGCGCAGTTCGAGTCTCGGTCCCCTTTACTCAGCCTGCCTCTCACTCGTATATAATGAGATAAAGTATCAAATTTATCCAACTTGTTAACCTTGTTTGTTTTGGTGGGCGCGACTTATGAAAATAGCGGGCGGCGGGCGGCGCTGTCAAGGCGCTGGCGGCAATTGGGACAAAAATGAGACTGGCCAAGCGTGCCGCTGAGGTGGCCGGCCTCGTCGTTTGACGCCCCCGCAGCCCGATGCTAGCGTACCGCCATCGCACACGAAGGGGGCCGCCATGGACGTCGTCGACACCCACTGCCACGCCGGCACGAGCTGGTTCGAGCCCATTGAGACCCTGCTCGCCTGCATGGACAACTACGGCGTGCGCCACGCGCTGCTCACCCAGCACCGCGGCATGTTCGATAACAGCTACCTGCTCGAGTGCATCGACCGCTTCCCCGGTCGGTTCAGCGCCATCGCCGGCGTCGACGCCGCGGACCCGGGCGCCCTCGCGACGATGGAGGAGCTCGCCGCCAACCCCGGCGTCTGCGGCGTCCGCCTCCTTCCGCAGGACCGCTCCCCCGGCGACGACCCCGCGGCCATCTGGCGCAAGGCTGGCGAGGTCGGCCTGCCCATCAGCGTCTTCCTCGTCAACACGGCCCACAGCGCCGACGCGGGCTTCCAGGAGCTCATCCTCAGCGTGCCGGACACCGTCATCGTTTTGGAGCACCTGTGCGGCATGTACCACCCGCGCAGCCCGGAGTCCGTTGTCGCGCCGTACGACAATTACAAGAAGGCGCTGGAGCTTGCGGCGAGACCCAACACGTACGTCAAGTTCGGCGGCATCGGCGAGTTCGGGCAGCGGCCCGGCCGCCTCGTGCCGGAGCTGCGGTTCGAGGACGTCCCGCCCGCGATGGAGATGGCGTACGAGGCCTTCGGCGCGCGGCGCATGATGTGGGGCAGCGACTTCCCGCCCGTCGCCGGCCGCGAGGGCTACCGCAACTCCCTCGCCGGTACCCAGGACCACCCCGTCTTCAAGACCGACGAGGAGCGCGAGTGGGCCTTCAGCAGGACTGCGCTGGAAGCGTTCCGGGTATCTGGCGCCTAGCTCAGGTTTCCGAACCCGCTCGCCCTGAGCCTGTCGAAGGGCACCCCTAGCCCGCTTCCTGAGGCCTCGCCGTCTCAGTCGTCGACGCACCGGGCGGCGTCTCCGCCACTGGCCGCGGCGGCCTTGCGAGGAGCATCGCACCGGCGCACAGCAGCCACGAGATCCCCATCGCCCACAGGCCGAACGTGTAGCCGCCAGTGCGGTCGAAGCTCTGCGCCATGAGCAGCGGCCCGGACGCCATGACCGCCGTCTCGAAGGGGCGGCTCACCCCCACGATCGCGCCGAGGTGTCGCCGTCCGAAATAGGCGGGCCACACCAGCGAGTTGGTGCCGATGAGCCCGCCGATGCCAAAGCCTGCAAACGCCGCGTACAGCAACGCCACGTCGCCGGTCAAGAAGATAAGCAATGGCATGGACACCGCGGAGAACAGGGCGATCGAGATAATTACGGTGCGGATGTGGTAGCGCTCGGCAAGGAATCCCCAGAAGAAGCGCGCCAGCACGCTGAAGAGGCCGTAGATGCTGAAGCCCAGCGCCGCCGTCTGCGTCGTGTGGCCCTTGTCGATGAACATCGGCACCAGCGTCGAGGGCACGCCGTTGGGCGAAAGGCTCGCCGACGCCAGAGCGAAGACCAGCACCCACATGAGGGGCGTTCGGACCGCCTCCGAGAGCGTATGGTCGCGTACGTGCTGCACCGCTGCGGCCCGGCCTGCCGGGACCGGCTCGATGCCGCCGTCGGGGGCCAGCCCCCCCTCCTCCCGCTGCCGCCACACCACCAGCGACCGCGCGCTTGTCATCAGCCCCGTCAGCACGCCGAGGAACACCCACGTCCCGCGCCAGCCCACCGCCTCGAGCACGAGGGCGAACAGCGGGGGCAGCACGAACGCCGCCGCCCCTGATCCCATCGTCGCGAAGGCCATGGCCCGCCCGCGCTTTCGGAAGAACCAGCGAGGCACCACGGCCGACATGAGGAGGAAGCCCGCCCCGGCAACCGAGAACCCGCCGACGATGCCGTAGAGGGCGAAGAACTGCCACTGCTCCTCGACGTAGGCTACGCCCACCAGCGAGAGCGTCGCCACCACGCTGCCGATGATGGCGAGGATCCGTGCGCCGTGCTTGAGGTCGGCGAACCGGCCGAGGAAGAAGATGCTGGCGGCCCCAATCAGCATGCGCATCGTGAGGCCGAGGTAGATGTCGGAGAGGCTCCAGCCCAGGTCGTCGCGCATGGGGACCGCGATGACGCTGGTCGCCCAGAACGCGCCCGCCGTGATGAAGCCCATCACAAACGTGATGGCGACGATCACCCAGCCGTAGAAGAACGGCAGCCTTGCCGGCCACGGCCGTGGGTGCTCACCTGTGTGCTGTTCCGCCATGCACTCCCCTCTGGTTATCCGGCCTCGGGACGCGACGCCGTCTCCTGCGCCCGCGCCGCCTCCCCCTGCGGCACTGCCTGCCGCGCCGGCCGAGCGAGGGATATAAACGCCGCGCAGAGTATCCATGACAGCCCCATGCACCACAGCCCGAAGCTGTAGCTGTTCGTGCGGTCGAAGCTCTGCGCCATCAGCAAAGGCCCCGCTGCGTTCACCACCGTCGCGAACGGGCGGCCGACGCCCACGATCGCGCCGAGGTGGCTGCGCCCGAAGTAGGCGGGCCACACGAGCTGCTGCGTGCCGATGAACCCACCGATGCCGAATCCCGCCAGCGCCGAGTACACCAATGCGAAATTGCCGTCCATGAAGATGAGGAGCGGCAAGGCGAGGCCCGTAAACAGCCCAATGCCTATGATAACGACGCGGATGTGGTAGCGCTCCGCCAGGAAGCCCCAGAAGAAGCGGGCCAGCATGCTGAACAGCCCGTAGATGCTGAATCCCAGCGCGGCCACCTGCGTTGAGTGCCCTTTCTCGATATACATCGGCACGAGGCTCACAGGGAGGCCGTTGGGCGAGAGGCTCGCGGCCGCAACCGCCGCCACAAGTATCCACAGCACCGGCGAGTGCACCGCCTCCGAGAGGGTGTAGTTGCGGACGACCTGCACCGCAGCTGTGCTCCGGGCCTGCACCGGCGTCTCCTCGCCGTCCTGATGCAGGCCGATGTCCTCCGGCTGCCGCCACACCAGCAGCGCCGGCAGCACGGTGAATATCGCCGTCAGTGCCGCCAGCACCACCCAGGTGCCGCGCCACCCCACGCTCTCGAAGATGAGCGCCATGAACGGGGGCAGGATGAAGGCAGCCGCCGCGGACCCCATCGTGGCCATCGCGACAGCGCGACCGCGCTTGCGGAAGAACCAGCGCGGCACCACCGCCGACATGATGAGGAACCCCGTCCCGGCCGTCGTCATGCCGCCGAGGACGCCGTAGAGCAGCAGGAACTGCCAGTGCGACTCGATCTGCGACACGGCCAGCAGTGTCATGGCGGACAGCCCGCCGCTCACGACTGCCAGCGTACGGGCGCCGTTCCGCAGGTCCGCAAAGCGCCCCAGGATGAACATGCCGACGGCGCCCACAAGGCCGCGTGTTGTGATGCCGATGTAGATGGCGGAAAGGCTCCAGCCCAGGTCCTCGCGCATCGGCACGGCGATGACGCTCGTCGCCCAGAACACGCCCGCCGTGATGAAGCTCATCATGAACGCGATGACGACGATGACCCAGCCGTAGAAGAACGGCAGCCGTCCCTGCCACGACTGCGCCTGGGCCTCCATGCTCCCCCCTGCCATGCGTTCCTTTCGCCGCGCCTGTTGGAGCTGGGCCTGCCGAAGCCCCAACGGGCAAAATATGAGCCCCACGACCCTCCGCAAGGTGAGCCGTGGGGCTCTTGCTGCCTTGAAACAGCGCCCTTACTTCACGGTTATGTCATCCCACACCACGGAGTCTTTGGTGAAGTATACATCCCTGGGGAGCACGCAGCCGCCGGAGCGGACCTTGTAGCTCTCCGGGTGGTGCGGCTGGAAGGGCTCGACGCCGTCCTCCAGCGCCCTCGCCGCCCGGATCAGGGACCGGCGCATCCGGATGATCGCCATGTCCGTCGTCGCGAGGTGCTCCTTGGAGCGGTCGGCGATCGTTCCCATGCTGTCCGTCATCGCGGAGTCCTGCGCCCGCACGAACTCGATGCCCGTGTACGTCTCGTACTTCTGGGCGTGCCGGTCGATGTTGTAGTCGTTCCGCCGGTTGGCCTTCGCCAGCCAGGAGCCGTCGTCCATGATGTAGTGGTCGAAGTGGTACTCGAACCGCTCCTCTTCCTCGAGGGGCCGGTACGGGTTCCAGCGGATGTGCACGAACCAGCAGTTCTCGTCGTCGATGGGCACCATGGCGCCGCCCTGCACGTGGCCGTGCGGCTCCCGCGGGATCATGGTGAAGTACGGGAACAGCCAACGCGAGATCCGCCAGTAGTAGCTGTCCTCCTCAGCCCGCCGCCGCGCGCCGATGAGGATGCCGCCGTCCGTGTCCTCAACGAAGAACTTGGGCGCCCGGTCCGGGAACTGGTACTTGCCCGCCAGCGTCGTCGCCGTCTTGGCCGTCTCCAGGCAGTCCAGCTTGCTGTGCAGGAGCGAGGCGTGCACCGTGTCGATGTCGCCCTCGATGACCTGCACGTAGTTGGACTCGTAGCGCAGCTTGGACACGGAAACGTGGTCAAGCGGCAGCGTGTTGTACTCGAGGAGCGGCAGGGGCGGCTCCAGCTCCGGCGGCCCCATGTAGGTCCAGATC
>JAPPNT010000201.1:0-4999 GCA_028873745.1 Chloroflexota bacterium
GGGCTGGTGAGCAAGGTCGAGGCGATAGTGGCGCCGATGATTATCGGGGGAGAGCGTGCGCGCACGCCGGTGGAGGGCGAGGGGTTCTCGCGCATCGGGGACGCGCTGCGGCTGAGCCGGGTCAGCGTCGGACGGTTGGGCGAGGACGTGCACGTCACCGGCTACACGCCGACGAGCCGCGGGGGAGTTGAGTAGCGTGTTCACGGGCATCGTCGCGGAAAAGGGCAAGGTGCTGGAGGCGGGCGCGGAGACGCTCGTCATCGAGAGCTGGCTGGCGCTGGAGGGCGCGGCGGTCGGCGACAGCATCGCGGTCAACGGCGCGTGCCTGACGATCACGACGATGGCCGAGGGGCGGTTCGCCGTCGACGTGACGCCTGAGACGCTGCGGCGCACGAACCTCGGCGACCTGCGGGAGGGCTCGGCGGTGAACCTGGAGCCGTCGCTGGCGTACGGGGGCAAGGTGGGCGGGCATTTGGTGCAGGGACACGTCGACGCCGTGGGGGTCGTCGCGGGGGTCACGCCGGAGGGGAACAGCCGGCTGATAACATTCGACGCGCCGCGGGAGATCATGCGCTACGTCGTCGAAAAGGGATTTGTAGCTGTCGACGGTATCAGTTTGACCGTCGCGGGGCTGTCGGACGCCCACTTTACCGTCGCAGTGATACCATATACAGACGAGCACACGACGCTGGGAGAGCGCGGGCCGGGTGACCGGGTCAATCTGGAGGCGGACATCCTGGCCAAGTACACGGAGCGGCTCCTGACCGAGGGGGAGACTCAGGCGGCTGCCGGGTAACGGCGGTTCGCCAGCAAGGAGCCGCTCGCGGACTGGGGTAGAGGACCTCAAGCGAAATGGTCAAAGGACCCAGTCCGGAGGAGAGTCCCATGGCTATCAGCACAATAGCAGAGGGCATCGCAGACCTGCAGATGGGCAAGGCGCTCATCGTGGTCGACGACGCCGACCGGGAGAACGAGGGCGATCTGATCGTCGCCGCGGAGGCGGTCACGCCCGACCACATCAACTTCATGGCGAAGCACGCCGGGGGGCTGGTGTGCAT
This sequence comes from Chloroflexota bacterium, assembly GCA_028873745.1. Classification (GTDB taxonomy): domain Bacteria; phylum Chloroflexota; class Dehalococcoidia; order Lucifugimonadales; family UBA1127; genus UBA1127. The sequence continues at coordinate 1,059 of JAPPNT010000201.1, forward strand.
GCCGCTCCCGGGCGAGCGGCTGGACCTGCTGCATCTCCCGCAGATGGTGGGGGAGAACACGGCCCGGCACGGAACGCCCTTTACGGTCAGCGTCGACGTGATCGAGGGCGCGACGACGGGCATCTCGGCGTTCGACCGGGCGGCGACGGTGCGGGCGATGCTGGACCCGCATACGAAGCCGGAGGATCTGGCTCGGCCGGGGCACCTATTCCCGCTGCGCTACACTCCCGGCGGCGTGCTGGTGCGGGCCGGGCACACTGAGGCTACGGTCGACCTGGCGCGGCTGGCGGGTTTCTACCCGGGTGGGGTGCTGTGCGAGATCATGGCGCCAGACGGCTCGATGGCGCGATTGCCTTACCTGGAGGAGTTCGCTGAGGAGCACGGGCTTCGCATTGTGACAATCCAGGACCTGATCGCGTACCGGCGCCAGCACGAGCGGCTGGTGCAGCGCGTCGCCGACGCGAAACTGCCTACCAAGTTCGGCGATTTCACTGTCGTGGCGTACAGCAGTACGGTGGACGCGGACGAGCACCTGGCGCTGGTCATGGGCGACATCGGACCGGATGAGCCGGTGCTGGTTCGGGTACACAGCCAGTGCACCACGGGCGACATCTTCGGCAGCATGCGGTGCGACTGCGGTGAGCAAATGGTCATCGCGCTGGACGCCATCGCGAAGGAGGGCCGCGGTGTCTTCCTGTACATGCGGCAGGAGGGCCGGGGCATCGGGCTGCACAACAAGATCCGCGCGTACGCGCTGCAGGACGGCGGCATGGACACCGTCGAGGCCAACATGCAGCTGGGGTTCGCGGCGGACCTGCGGTGGTACGGCATCGGTGCGCAGATCCTGGCGGACCTGGGCGTTCGGAAGCTGCGGCTGCTCACGAACAACCCGAAGAAGGTGGTGGGGCTGGACGCGTACGGGCTGGACCTCGTCGACCGCGTGCCCATCATGGCCCCGTCCAACCCCTTAAACCGGGACTATCTGGAGACCAAGCGGGTGAAGTTGGGGCACCTCATCGACGACCCGCTGGGGTAGGGGGGGTGCGGCTGAGGCCGTTAGGCGCGGGGTTTCTGGATTCCCGCCTTCGCGGGAATGAGGGTAGGGGGGCGACGAGCCGCTGGGTAGCGGGGACGCGGCTGAGGTCGTTGGGCGCGGAGTTCCTGGGTTCCGGCTTTCGCCGGAATGACGATAACGGGACGACCCGCTGGGGTGATGTTGCGGCCGGATGCGGCCGGGGACGTGAAGATTGGCGATTGAGCTGGAGGGAGAGAAAACCGGCAGGGGCGTACGAGTCGCGCTGGCGGTCTCCCGATTCAACGAGAACCTGACGCTGCGCCTGCTGGAGGGTGCGCTGATGGCCTGCCAGCAGTTCGACGTGCAGAACGATGACCTGACCCTCGTGTGGGTGCCCGGATCATTCGAGCTGCCCACCATCGCGGCGGAGCTGGCGAAGGCGGGGCGGCACGACGTCATCGTGTGCCTGGGCGTTGTCATCAAGGGAGAGACGGCGCACTTCGAGCACGTCTCGGAGCAGGCGGCGGCGGGCATTGCGGCGGTGTCGCGGGAGAGCGGCGTGCCGGTGATGTTCGGCGTGCTGACGGCGTACACGGAGCAGCAGGCGCTCGACCGGAGCGGCGGGATGCTCGGAAACCGGGGCTTCGACGTGACGGTGGCCGGGCTGGAGATGGCAAACGTTGTGCGAAAGGTCCGCGGGGCGGTCATCGAACCGAACGCGGGCTAACGATAGCGGCCCCAGAGCGGGGCAATGATGACGGCGCGCCCGGGGGGGCCGTCCTTCGACAGTCTCGGGACGGACGCGGGCGGCCAGGAGGTCAGCGTGAACTACTGGATGCTGAGCATCTCTGAAGAGAACTTCAAGGTGACGCGGGAGCAGGGGTACACGGTCCAGGGCTTCGGAGTCCGGCAACGGCGGAAGACGGACCGGATGGTCAAGGGCGACAGGATCCTCTTCTACGTGAGGGGGCAGCGAGTGTTCCCGGCGACGGCGACCGTCGCGTCCACGGTGTTCGAGGACGAGGAGCCGCTGTGGACGTCGTCGCAGGCCAACGAGCGCTTCAAGTACCGCGTGCGCATCACGGCGGACTTTGTGCTGCCGGACGACAAGCACCTGCGGGTCATCGAGATCGGGCCCCGGATGGAGTACGTGCGACGGTGGCCGCCGGAGATGTGGCCCTTCGCGCTGATGGAGGAGCTGCACCTGTTGCCTCGGAAGGACTTCGAGTTCATCGAGGAGGAGATGCGGAAGATCCTGGGACGGCCCTCGCCGCAGCCCATCTCCAACGAAGGGCGTCCACAGCGCGGCGTAGGCGGCCGCAGGGGCGGGTTCAATCGCGGCGGACGCGGCGGCGGCCGGAACAACGGCCCGGGCCAGCGGGCGGCAGTGGGGCAGGCACCGCAGAACCAGTAAGCGCTCGTCTCTCTCCGGGCGGAGGGATTGCCCTTCGACAAGCTCAGGGCGAGCGGGAGTGAGATGGGGGCGGGGACGCTGGGCACCGGCTTTCGCCGGTGAACAAGGCGGACCCAGGGGCGGTCTGCGGTAGGCGCGTATGCTGGGATTCCCGCCTGGGCGGGAACAGCGGGAGCTTCTACGGGCGGCTCTTGCCTGCCCTGTCCAGCGGCTGCAACTCCTTGGTGAAGACCTCGTCAAAGATCTCCCTCAGACGTGCCAGACAGTCCTCGCATGGACGCTCGACCTCAGAGGATGCGGTGTACTTCTTCAGCGTCTCGCGGCTGGTGATGTTGGGGAGGACAGTGCAGATGGCGGGCTCGGCCAGCGCGAAGGTGATGGCGAGCTGGTCCATTTCGATCGGGTGGCACTCCTGCAGGAAACGGAGCTCGTCCAGCTTGCGGACGGCCTCGTCCAGCCACGCCTGATTGCGGTGGGCGCGGTGATCACCCTCCTCGAAGACGGGGGGCGTGTTGCGGAACTTCTCCGTCAGGATCTCCGAGGCGTGGGGCACGCGCGACAGGAGGCCGGTCTGCGTCTCCTTCGCGATGGGGAAGAAGTCGCGCGCGGGCTGCTGCTCGATGATGCTGTAGATGATCTGCAGGGTGACGCCGTCGCGCCCCCGCATCATCGCGTCGCCCTCCTCGAACCAGCCGATGTCGGGGCCGAGGGCGGCGCCGTAGTAGCGCACCTTGCCCTCCAGCACCAGCTCCTCAAGGGTGTTGAAGACCTCGTCGCGCTCTATGGCGGTGACGCGGGGGTTGTGGAGCTGGTAGAGGTCGATGTAGTCGGTGTCGAGGCGGCGAAGACTCTGCTCGCAGGCGTAACGTATGAAATCGGGGGAGAAGTCCTGCGGGCGCTCGCGATGGCCCTCACGGGGGACGGCGTTGTAGATGTCATAGCCGAACTTGGTGGCGTAGACGACATCGTGGCGGCTTGACCCGATGGCCTTGGCGAGAATCTCCTCGCCGAATCCCTCGCTGTAGGTGTCAGCCGTATCGAACATGTTCACGCCGAGGGTGACGGCCTCCTGCAGCAGCTTCACGCGCTCATCGGAGTCGATCTTGCCCCACCAGTTGGTGGCGACGGTCCACACACCGAAGCCCACCTCGGACACGGTCAAGTCGGTCTTGCCAAGCTGCCTGTACTGCATCGCGGGACCTCAAAGCGTGATTGCGACCACAAACCGAGCGGCGCGCGTCCAGTATACGACGGAGAGGCCACGGCGCGACAACTCTCCGTCGCTCAGGACAAGCGAGAGGGCCGGCGCTTCGAGTTGAGGCGTCGGCCCTCTTCGTGTCGGTTGAGACGAGGCTAGACGGGCACAGGGGTCAGGGCGAGCTTGCCGTTGCGGCGCTCGAGGTAGCCGCCGCGGGTGTCGGTGCCGTGGGCGAAGAGGAGGAGAGAGCCGTCGCGCTCCGCAGCGGTCAGGAGCCTGCGCTTCTGCTCCAGCGTGTCCTCCGGGAACTGGTC
>JAPPNT010000201.1:5009-8423 GCA_028873745.1 Chloroflexota bacterium
CACGAGGTCCCCGAGGTAGATGAAGCGATTGCCAAGCTGCTGAGCGACGACTACCTGGTGGCCCCTGCAGTGGCCGTCAGTGACCTTGATGTTGACGCCCGGCTGGATCTCATAGTCGCCGTCGATGAGCTCAAGGTGGCCGCCCTTCTCCAGGGGGAGGAAGTCCTCGGGATTGAAGGAGCGCCTGCCAAGCTCGTTGGGGGCGATCGCGTCCTCCCACGCCGTGCGCTGCACGAGGTAGCGGGCCTGGGGGAACGTCGCGACGGTGTCGCCGTTGCGCGTTCGCCGGGTGGAGCCGCCGGCGTGGAGATAGTGAAGGTGTGTGAGGACGACGTAGTCAATGTCCTTGGGCGCCAAATCGAGCTCGCGGAGTTCCTTCTTGAGGCGATTGCAGTTGAGGCCGCGGTGCTCGCGCTCCTCGTCGTCGAACTTGGCGCCGGCGCCGTCGTCGACAAGGATGTTGGCATCCCGGGTCCTGATGAGGAGAGCGTTGATGCCCAGGCGGACGCGGTGTCTCCGGTCCGGTTTCACCATGGTCTCCCAGGCTTCCCTGGGAACGCTGCCGAACGTGGAGCCGCCGTCGACTTTCACGACGCCGTCATTGAGGAGATAGATTTCAAGGTCCTTCATCCGCATGTCCCGCCTCCTTGTGCCCCCACAGGTATGGCACGAGCACCATAATCGCAGGGGTACGAGTATCAGCTCTCGGCAGGAGTCCCCGGGCCCGCTCTTCCGGGTCGCCACAACCCAAGAGGGGCGCTTTCTTTGGGGATGCTTTGTCGCTGTAACCTGACGTTACGAGGGGGTTACCAGGGGTGTCAAGAGAACGTCCGTGCGATCTCCATAGGGAATTTGGGGCAGTTCAAAAAAGATTACATAAAGAGTCGCGATAGAGAGAGAGGCAAGCAAATGAAAAGCGTTTGTGGGGCCTATTGCCGATGCCGAAACGACGCCCCAAAAGCCTCTTGCGGAGGCGTCGAAACGATGGGCCCGACGGTGCGTTCCGCCGGGCCCATCGCAGGCTTCAGGATGGAGTGGTTGGCTACTCCTCGATGATCTCGATGGAGAGAATCTTGGGCGGGTCCACGGGGCGGGAGCCCTCGCCGCCGGGGGCGGTGGGGACGGTGGCGATGGCGTTAACGGTGTCCAAGCCCTCGGTCGCGAAGCCGAAGATGGTGTAGTTGGGGGGCAGCGCGACGGCGCCGTGCATGATGAAGAACTGGCTGCCGTTGGTGTTGGGGCCGGCGTTGGCCATAGCGAGGGTGCCGGGGATGTATTGCCGCCGGACGGGCTCGTCGTTGAAGCGGTAGCCGGGGCCGCCGGTGCCGGTGCCCGTGGGGTCGCCACCCTGGATCATGAAGCCGGGGATGACGCGGTGGAAGATGACGTCGTCGTAGAAGCCTTCGCGGGCGAGAAAGACGAAGTTGTTGACGGTGTTGGGCGTCTCGGACGCAAAAAGGTCGACGTTGATGGCGCCGTGACTGGTGGTTATCACCGCCTTGTAGGTCTTGGCCTCGTCAATGGCCATTGCAGGGGGGCCGTCGTACTGCATGCTCATGGAATCTCCCATCGTCTCAGTTTGTGCGGGTGGCTCGGGCGCTGTGGTTGGCTCGGGCGCGGGGGCGGTTGTAGTCGTCGAGTCCGCCGCGGACGGGGTCGTCGTTTCCTCGTCGTCGCCGGAGCCGCAGGCGGCGAACACCAGGACTGCCAGAATCGCCAGGACGATGATGCTCAGCTTGGTCACGTTCCACTCCTCGCGCAGATTGGGGCTACCCGGCATCGAGGAACCTCACTTGAGATTCATCGTCAAGGGAGAGGAAGTTCTCTCCCCACTGGTTGGAGCTGGCGAGGCTCCATTCCTCGTCCACGCCGACGGGCATGAATCGGAGCCCCCAATCGCCGCCGTAGACGAGCAGCGCCTGACCGATGCCGGACTCCTCGATGGTGACGGCGTAGGCCGGACAGGGGGTGCCGTCGCCCTCGCTGGACCAGCCGGTGACGCGGTGGGGCGACGGCTCCTGGCCGAAGTCGCCGGCGATTACCTCGGTGACCTGCCGGGATTCGCTCATGGTGTTGAAGATGAGCTGCGGAACGCCATCGCAGTTGGCGTTGTCCTCGACTTCCAGCATCAGGGCCATGGAGCGACAGACTCCTTGGTGTTCAGTGGGCTCAATGTCAGCGGGCGCCGTTCGGGCGCGGGACGATTGGGCTTAAGTATAGCTGCGCAGGTTGCGACGGGCAAGGCGGGGGATGGGGCGGGTGAGCTTTAACGGGGTCGCTGGGCGCGGGTTTCTGGATACCGTCCGCTGCCCCGGCAGCGGGGCTTTCGCCGGTATAACGGGGGACTATTCCTTGTCTCGCTGACGGTAGTTCATCGCCTGCAGGAAGTGCTCGCTGCCGATGTCGCCGGCACCGGCGAGGTCGGCGATGGTGCGGGCGAGCTTGAGGGTGCGGTGGTAGGCGCGGGCGGAGAGATGGAGGCTGTCCATTGCGGCCTTGGCCATGGCCTGCGTCGCGTCGTCGAGGCGACAGTGCTGCCACACCTCCGACGGGCCCATATCGGCGTTGCACTGCACAGGGGACTCGCCGAAACGGCGGCGCTGGCGCTCGCGGGCAGCCTCGACGCGGCGGCGGACCTGCGCGGAGTCCTCGGCAGCGGCGTCGGCGGTGAGCTTCTCGTAGTCGACGCGGGGGACAGGCAGGATGACGTCGATGCGGTCAAGGAGGGGGCCGGAGATGCGGTTCCGGTAGCGGGCGACGGCAGATGGGTTGCAGGTGCAGGCGCGGAAGAGGTCGCCGTAGTAGCCGCACGGACAAGGGTTCATTGCGCCGATGAGCATGAAGTTGGCGGGGAAGGTGACGCGGCCCTGGGCGCGGCTGATGGTCACGGCCTTGTCCTCGATGGGCTGGCGCAGCACCTCCAGGACGCTCTGCCCAAACTCCGGGAGCTCGTCGAGGAAGAGGACGCCTCGATGGGCGAGGGTCACCTCGCCGGGGCGCGGCCAGTGGCCGCCGCCGACGAGGCCCGCGTGCGACGTGGTGTAGTGGGGGGCGCGGAAGGGGCGCTGGGTGATGAGGGGGGTGTCCGAGGGGAGGAGGCCGGAGATGCTGTAGATCTTTGTGACCTCCAGCGCCTCGGAGGGGGTGGCGCCGGGCAGGATGGAGGGGAGGCTGCGGGCGAGGAGGGTCTTGCCACTGCCGGGCGGCCCCATCATCAGGACGTTGTGACCGCCCGCCGCAGCCACCTCCAACGCAAACTTGGCGTGCTCCTGCCCCTTGATGTCGTGGAGGTCGACGGGGAAAGCGAGGGCTTGCTCAGAGGCGAGGCCATCGCTCAGCGCGGCGGTTGCCGGCTCTATAGGGGCATCACCCCAGAGGTGGGCGACGAGGTCGGCGAGGGAGGCGGCGGAGAGC
>JAPPNT010000095.1 GCA_028873745.1 Chloroflexota bacterium
GCTCCAGGTGATGTCGTAGAGGCAGTCGCGGAACCCGTCGGCGTCCTGGTCGTCGCCGGTCTGGCGCAGGCACTCGGCGGTGATGTAGACGTCGTCGTAGGTGGAGCTCAGGTGCCACGGCAGGGAGACGTAGCCGTAGCGCTCGCGGAAGGCGGCGACTACCTCCTGCCCCTTGCGGTTGTCGGGGTGAATGTCGGCGGCGATGGCTTTCATGCCGGTGGCCGCGTCTCCGGCGACCTGCAGCGCGGTCGCGCCGAGGGAGACGGTCTCGGCGTAGATGGGGCCTTCGAAGCCGAGCTCGCGGGCCTGCTTGAGGATGGCGCCGGCCGAGAACTCCGACTGCGGCGCGAGGTGCAGGGCGTCCGGCGACTCGGCGAACAGCTTGCTGAGCTGCGAGCGGAAGTCGGTCACGTCCGAGGCGAAGGCCTCCGCCGCGACCACCTGCCCGCCGTGGGCCTCGAACCGCTCGACTGTACTGCGGCGGACGCCCTGGGCGTAGTCGGTGGACTCGGTGATCGTCGCGAGGCGGCGGACGCCGTCGGCCCAGAGGAGGTCGCCGGTGAGGAGGCCAACCTCGATGTCGCTGATCTGGGTGCGGAAGATGTAGTCGCCGGCGTGGGCGATGTCGGCGTTGCTGGCCATGCCGGAGAAGAGGACGATGCCGTCGGCCTCGGCGAGGGGCGCGGCGCCGAGCATCGCGCCGCTGCAGGACGTGCCGAGGATGATCTTGACGCCGTCGACAGAGGTCAGCTTCCGGTAGGCGGCCACGGTGCCCTGCGCGCTGCACATGGAGTCCTCCACCACGAACTCCAGGGGCCGCCCGTCGATGCCGCCGGCGGCGTTGATCTCGTCGAGCGCCATCTGCTTGGATTGGTTGGCAACGACGCCGTAGGACTCGCCGGGGCCGGTCAGCGACTCCATGACGCCAACGCGGAAGGGCGTCTCGTCGTCGGAGCCGCCGCAGGCCGCGAACGCGGCGAGCGTCAGCGCGAGCACGGCGGCGAGCGCGAACCCAGAACGGCGACCGGCCGGTATCATCCGCATTCCAGTTCTCCTACTTGTCGGCCTCGGAATCGAGGCGTTCCTGCAGGCGGCGGAGCGCGGCCTGCGTCTCGCGGATCTCGCGCAGAAGCTCGTCGGCCGTCGATGGCTCACGGAGGGCGCGGAGGGCGTCGGCTTTGGCCTCGTCGAGGCTGTTGACGATGATGGCGATGAACATGTTGATGACGACGAACGTGCCGACGACGATGAAGCTCGTGAAGTAGATCCATGCCCACGGGTAGGTGTCCATCACGGCGTCCATGATGTCCACCCAGCCCTCCAGCGTGACGATGTTGAAGAGGGTCAGCACGGAGATGCCGAGGCTGCGCCAGTGGGCCGGGTCCTCCTCGTGGAAGAGGTGGTAGCCCATGATGGCGTAGATGTAGACGACGATGCTCATGAGCACCATCACGTGCCCCACGCTGGGGATGGCGCGGACCAGTGCGGCCACGATGACTCGAAGCTCCTTGACCGTCGTGATGAGGCGCATGATGCGGAGCAGGCGAGCGAGGCGGGAGACCATTGCGAACTCGCCCGTCGCGGGGACGAGGGAGAAGACGATGACGGCGAAGTCGAAGATGTTCCAGCCCGAGTGGAAGTAGCGGTGGGAGCGCGGAGCGAGGGCCAGCATCTTCATCAGCGCCTCCACGATGAAGATGCCGAGTGCCACCTGGTTGCCGAGGTTCAGCAGGTCGCCGTAGTCCCGCTCGATGCGCGGAGACGTGCCGAGGCCGAGGAGGAGTGCGTTGGCGAGGATGACGGCGATGATGAACCACTCGAAGGTGCGGGACTCCACGATTCGGCTGAGCGGTGCGGTTATGCGCTCGAGTCCCCCCTGCGTCTCGCGGTCTCCCTCAATCTGACTGGCGCTCACGTGTACCCTCTGGACTGTGTTGCCGGCCGCCGGCCGCAAACACCATTGTACTGTCTGGCGGCGGAAACCGCCGGAATCGCCGCCGCTATGACTTGGGAATCGCCCGGCCCTGCTCGACGCCCTTCAGCATGCGCTCGTACTCGGACGTGAACTCCGCGCCGACTATGAGCGTGAGCGAGGACACATAGGTCCACAGGAGGAGGACCACGACGGAGCCAAGGGAGCCGTAGACCGCCTCGAAGTTGGCGAAGTTGTCGAGGTAGAAGACGAAGAAGCCCTTGCTGACCTCGAACGCGAAGGCGGCGAGGAGTGCGCCGGGCCAGATGTAGCGCCAGTGGGTCGTGGTGTTGGGCACGTACTTGTAGATCATCAGGAAGATGGCAAGGCTGAAGGCGAACGGCAGCACGCGCGCGATGGTGTTCACGGTCCCGTGCTCCAGGAACCGCACCATGCCCCCGGAATCGGCGGCGAGGGTGTCGGCGAACTGCAGGAGGGACGTCGATGAGACCGACAGCAGGAAGAGCAGGCCGACGCTGAAGGCCATCGCGATGTGGCGCGCCTTGTCGATGTAGAAGGGGCGGTCCTGGTGCACGTCCCACGCGCGGTTCACGGCCTTGCTGATGGCGCCGAATATCGCGCTGGCCGACCAGAACATGCCGAGGACGCTCACGATGCCGATGGCGCTGCGGACGCCTCCCGTCGCCTCGAGGTTCTGGCGGAAAGCCTCGTCGGAGCCGGGGAGGTAGGTGCGCAGGAAGTCGAGGAACGCGCTCTCGACGGTGTCGGACGGGAGCAGCGGGCTGAAGACGGCGAGGATGCCGATGGTGAGCGGGAACAGGGACAGGATGGAGTAATAGGCGACACCCGCCGCCATGTGCGTGGCGTCGTCATGCTTCAGCTCCTGCACCGTGCGGTACACGAGCATGACCGGGGGAAACTTGAGGCACAGGCCCCACAGGAATGCAAGGATACGCGCCATCTAGTTCAGGCACCTGCCCCTAGAGTTTGCCCCCGTCGTTCCGGAAAGGACGGGGCGATGTTCAGAAAGCCGACTAGGACCCGCGCCAGAGCCTGCACCCGAGCACACCGAGCGACAAGGGCAGGGCCGTGTCCACGAAGGCCCAGATGACCCACGCCTGGTGGTTGCCTGCCTCGATGCTGCCGTCTGCAAGCAGCGAGAACCAGTTGTGTAGGAAGAGCACTGACACCGCGGCGACGGCGAAGAAGATGACGTTCGCCTCCAGGTACGACCGCGTCACGCCGTCCTCGGCGTCGACGGCACGCTTGCCGAGGTACGCGTACACGATGCCGAGCGCGAGGGCGATGACCATGAGAATGTCCAAAACGTTCCAGACATCCTGCACCTCAATCTCGTCGGCCAAGAGCGGGTTGATGATGAAGAACACCGCGACCGCAATTGCGACCAGGACCAGGTACGCGCCAACCGGCTTCCGAAGCGCTTCCATATCGTCCTCCTTTTCCAACCCCGTTGCCGCCTTTCCGACGTACATCACGATAGCAGCCCAGCTTCGGCGGGAACAAGGGCGAGAACGCCAATTACAGAAGGCTTCCGCGTGGGCGCACTGCGGCGCTAGGTGATGACGCCGTCGCGGATGGTGAGGACGCGGCTGCACGCCTCGCTGACGCGGGTGTCGTGGGTGACGAGCACGATAGTCTGGCCCTGCTCGCGGTTGAACCAGTGAAGAAGGGCCATGACCTCCCCGGTGCTCTCCGAGTCGAGGTTGCCGGTGGGTTCGTCGGCGAGCAGGAGGTCGGGGGAGTTCACGAGGGCGCGGGCGATGGCGACGCGCTGCTGCTGCCCGCCGGAGAGCTCCATCGGACGGTGCCCGGCCCACTCGCCGAGGTCCACCTGCCGAAGCGCGTCCATCGCCTCGGCGCGCGCGTCGGACTTGCGGCGGCCGGCGTACTCGGCGGGGAGCGCGACGTTCTCGGCCGCCGTCAGGGTCGAGACGAGATTGAAGGACTGGAAGACGAAGCCCATGCGCTCGGCGCGCATCCGCGTGCGCTCGCGATCATCGAGAGCGGTGACGTCCGTGTCGTCGATGACGAGGCTCGGCGCGGGGCTGGTGTCGAGGTCGGGGGAATGGAGCAGGCCGAGGATGTGCATCAGCGTGCTCTTGCCGCATCCGGACGGCCCCATGATGCCCACCATCTCGCCCGCCTCGACGGTCACATCGACGCCACGCAGCGCCCGCACGTGGTTGTTGCGGCTCAGCCGGTAGGTCTTGTGGAGGTTGTGCGCTTCCAGAAAGGCCATGGCTGCTCCTACCCGAACCGCAGCGCCTCGACGGGGTCGAGGCGGGCGGCGTTCCATGCCGGCAGCGCGCCCGCGACGGCGCCAAGCACCGTCGAGAACGAGACGCCCAGCGCGCCGATCCACGGCGTCATCAGGAAGAGGATGGTGCCGGAAGTCTGGCCGGCGTCGTTGGCGAAATAGACGACAACCCCCGCGAGCCCCAGGCCGACAAGGCCGCCGATGAGACCCATCAGGCCCGCCTCCACCACCAACTCCCGCATGATGACGCCCCGGCTGGCGCCGATGGCCCGTTTGATGCCGATCTCCCGCGTGCGCTCGGCGACGCTCATGGTCATGGTGTTGATGACGGAGAGGCCGCCCACGACGATGCTGATGAGGGCCACGCTGAGGATGATGGCGTTGAGGATGGCAACCGTAGACCCGAACTGGTCGTCGAAATCGTCGCTGGTGACGCCCCGCATCCCGGGGTGCGCCGCAGTGATCGCCTGGATGAGGGCGTGGAAGTCCTCCCCCTCCTCCGGGTAGACAATCACCATGGACGTCAACTCCGGCGGCTCCGGGCCGAACTCCGCCAAAACCGCCGGGTCCCGCGCCAGAAACTCCTGCCCTGCCGACCACGGGATGACGGCCGTGGTGTCGAAGAACATCAGCGTCGGCTCCAGCACGCCGATGACCTCGAACTCCGTGCCCCGTATCAGCATCCGGTCGCCCGGCGCCTTGCCGAACTTCCGCGCCAGGTCCGCGCCCAGCATCACCACGCGCCTGCCCTCGTCTGCTGCCGCCGTCTCCCGCCCCTGGGCGATCTCCCACCGGAAGGTCTCGTGCCCCCGGTCCACGCCGGCGGTGAACGCCACCACGAAGTCGGAGGCGCTGAAGCCGATGCCGGCGTCTTCCGGGTCCAGCATGAAATGCACCCGCGGCGCGGCCACCGCCACGCCCGGCACCGCGCCGACCTCGTCCACAATGCCGACCGGCATCGGCACGTACCCGAACCCGAAGGCCGGGTTAGTCGCGTCGCTGACGAGGATCTTGTCGTTGAAGTACGTGGAACCGCCGTCGACCAGCGCCGTCAGCTTGTTGGCCATGGCGCTCATCACCATGAGTGCCCAGATGCCCACGGTGATTCCAAGAACGGTCAGCGTGGTGCGGAGCTTTCTCCGCATGAGACTGCGCAGCACGGGGCGCGTCCTCCGGGAGGCGGGATTCGGGGAGATATGGGCGTTCCAGCCGCTGCGGGCGGCACAGGAACACCGCGGCAGGTGTGTAGTCCTCTCAATTTAGTGTAGCACCGCGAGCTCGACGCCGAATACGAGGTATAGCTGCGCCGCCGGTTACCCATAGAAATTCTGAATAGCAAGATTCCCCGGCTGTTGAACGGGCGACGGGCCGCAGGGCGGTTGCGTTCATACCAGTACTGCATTGCCTGCAAGGTTTATTGCTGGGTACACTCTTTCTGGAGGTATAACACTTGTGAAAGCTCCAATTGCTCTTTCCACGATTGCCGCCCTGCTTGGGTTGCTGACGCTCCTCGCGATGCCGGGCTGCGGCGAGGAGAAGGTGCTGACGCTGCGGTACTGGCAGGCGGCGACCCTTCCCAGCCCGTATCTCGCCAGCGGGTTCAAGGACAGCGACGCGGCGGCCCTGACGCTGGAGCCGCTGGCCAGCTACGACCCCGACGGCAACCTGGTCCCGAGACTCGCCGTGGAGGTCCCGACCGTCGAGAACGGCGGGGTCTCGGCAGACCTCACGTCCATCACGTGGTCGTTGCGGGACGACGCCAAGTGGTCCGACGGCAGCGACTTTTCCGCCAGCGATGTCGTCTTCACGTGGCGCTACTGCACCGACGAGGCGACAGGCTGCGTTGCGGAGGACAACTTCGAGGGCATCAGCGACGTCACGGCTGTCGACGACCGCACGGTGCGTGTCGAGTTCGACGCGCCGACGCCGTTCCCGTACAGCGCCTTCGTCAGCTCGGCGACGCCGATCATCAGCGAGGCGCAATTCCGCGACTGCGTCGGGGCCGCAGCATCGGGGTGCGGGGAGCAGAACGCCAACCCCCTCGGCACGGGGCCGTTCCGCATTGTGGAGTTCGCGTCTGAGGAGCGGGCCGAGTACGAGCGGAACCCGCACTACCGGGGCGACAGGCCATACTTCGACCGGGTGATCATCGAGGGCGGCGGGGACGCTGAATCGGCGGCGCGTGCGGCGCTGGAATCAGGGACCGTCGACTACGGGTGGAACCTGCAGGTGCCGCCGGAGATGCTGGCGTCGCTGGAGGCGCAGGGCGTCGGGACAGTGGTGTCGTCCTTCGCGGGGCTGACGGAGCGGCTGGTGCTGAACCAGACCAACGTCGACCCGGCGCTGGGGGATGACCGCTCGGAATACTTGGACGGGGCGAACCCGCACCCGTTCCTGTCCTTCCACCCCGTCCGGCAGGCGATGTCGCTGGCGATCCACCGGACGCGGCTGGCGGAGGAGTTGTACGGCTTCGCAGGCCGGCCGGCGTGCAACCTTGTCGAGGCGCCGGTGCGCTACCGCTCGTCGGCGAACGACGGCTGCGTGGCGCAGGACATCGCCGGGGCGCAGCGGCTGCTCGACGAGAACGGCGTCGTCGACTCGGACGGCGACGGGGTGCGCGAGCACAACGGCGTGCCCCTGCGAATCACGTACCAGACGACGGAGAACAAGGTGCGGCAGGGCACACAGGAGCTCATCCAGGGGTGGTGGCGGGAGATCGGCATCGAGGCGTCGCTGGTCTGGCATGACGCGGGCGTCTTCTTCGGCGGCGACCCGTCGACGGAGGACGCGTCGTACCGCCGGTTCCTGGCGGACGTGCAGATGTACGCGACGGACACCGGCATCGACCCCGCGAGCTACCTCAACAGCATGGGCTGCAAGCACATTCAGTCTCGCGAGAACAACTGGGCCGACGGCAACAACTCGCGGGGGTGCAACCCGGAGTTCGACGCGCTCCTGCCTCGGCTGGACGCGCTGACCATCGGCCCGGAGCGCGACGCGCTGGTCAAGCAGATGAACGACATCTACGTGCAGAACTACTTCGAGATCTTCCTCGTCGACCGCGGGCTGGTGTCGGCGCACGCCAACGACCTCAAGGGCGTGCGGATGAACGCGTGGGACAGCGAGCTGTGGAACATCGCGGAGTGGCGGCGGTAACGGCCCTTCGATTTCCCTCAGGGCGAACGGGGGAAGGGGATTTCCCTCAGGGCGAACGCGGGAAGGGATGCCGTCCCGGGAGGCGTACGATGACGACGGCGAAGCTCGGCACGTTTGACGACCTGCTGGCGATGACGCCGGAGCCGCTGCGGCCGGTCGCCGTGTCGCTGCGCGAAGCTATCGTGCGGCTGCACCCGGAAGTCAGCGAGGTGGTGCGGCTGGGCGACCGCGCCGCGACGTACGGCGTAGGGACTCGGAAGATGGTGGAAGGCTACGCCTACATCATGCCCCATGCCGGCTGGATCAACCTGGGCTTCTATCGCGGCGCGTCGCTGCCCGACCCCGAGGGGCTGCTGGAGGGCACCGGCGCCGCCATGCGCCACGTCAAGGTGCGGAGCCTGGAAGAGGCGGCCCGGGGCGAGGTCATCGCGCTGCTGGCCGCTGCGCTGGAGGAGCGCCGGGACGCCCTCGGCGGTTAGGCTCCCGAACGGACCAGTGCGACGCCGATGCCGCCCGGGCCGGTGTGCACGCCCAGGGCGGGGCCAAACCGGCACAGGTACGGGCTCGCGCCGGCGGGCAGGACCTCCGACACGCTGTCGGCAAAGGCCTGCGCCGCGTCCGGGGTGGTGCTGTAGATGACGGCCAGCGAGTCCGCGGGGCCCATGCCGAGTACCGTCTCGCGCAGCTTGGCCAGCCCCTTGGTGAAGGTGCGGGCCTTGCCCAGCTCATGCACCTCGCCGTCCTGCACGATGATCATCGGCTTGATCTGCAGGATGGAGCCGAGCATGGCCTGCGCCTTGCCGATGCGGCCGCCCTTCTGCAGGTACTCGAGCGTCTCCAGCAGGGCCATGCAGCGCGCCCGTTCCGCCGTGCTCCGAGCGATCTCTGCGACCTCCTCGACGCCGGCGCCGCCGTCGGCCGCTTCCGCCGCGGCGACGGCTACCAGGCCCTCGCCCATGGACGCGCTTGCCGTGTCGATGACCTCGAT
>JAPPNT010000016.1:0-998 GCA_028873745.1 Chloroflexota bacterium
CTCCACGACGGTGTGGGGGTCACTCTCGATGAGCCCCTTGTCGTTGTAGGCGCCGGGGTCACCCTCCTCGCAGTTGATGAGCACATACTTGTTGGGGCGGTTGGATCCCTGCAGGAAACCCCACTTGACGCCGGTGGGGAAGGCCGCACCGCCGCGTCCGCGCAGGCCGGAGGCCTTCACCTCCTCGATGAGTTCGTCCTGCGACATCTCCGACAGGGCCTTGGCGATCCCGCCGTAGCCGCCCACCGCGATGTACTCGCGGATGTCGCCGGGGTCGACAGTGCCGCAATTGCGCGTCGCAATTCGCACCTGTAGCTTCCACTGCTCGCCATCCTCGATGCGCGGGATGCCGTCGACGCTTCCTTCGCCTAGCGTGCCGAGGACCTCGCCCGCGTCGTGCCACTGTCCAGAGGCGGCGGCGTCGAGGATGGCGGGGACCTGCTGCGGGGTCACGTTGCGGTAGAAGACGCGCGGGCCGCCGGGCGCCTGCACGTCGACGAGGGGCTCGGCGTAGCAGAAGCCGATGCACCCGACCTCCTGCACGGCGGCGTCCAGCCCGCGCGAGGCGGCCTCGGCGCGCAGGGCGTCCAGCACGGCGAAGGCGCCGGCGGCATGCCCACACAGCGCAACGCCGACGCGGATGCGCGTCCGGCGCTCGAGCGCGTCAACGTGGGCGCGCGCCGCGTCCTGAACGTTCTGGAAGCGCTCGGCCACCGTCATCGCGGGTGGCCTCCGTTCCCGCCCGCCGAGCGGAGCCCGGCCAGGAGCGCGTCGACGGAGCCGGCGTTGGCGCGGCCGTGCAGATGGTGGTCGGCGGAGACAACGGGCGCGAGGCCGCACGCGCCGAGGCAGGTGTTGTATCTGAGCGTGACGGCGCCGTCGGGCGTGTCGCCCTCGCCGGAGAGGCCGAGGGCATCGTGGACGCGTTCGAGCAATCGCTGCGCGCCCATCAGGTGGCACGCGGGGCCCCAGCACACCTCGACGGTGTGGGCGCCGGG
>JAPPNT010000016.1:1008-5154 GCA_028873745.1 Chloroflexota bacterium
GCGCCGGGGGGAGTGAAGCGGAAGTTGGGGTAGAAGGAGGCGACGGCCCAGACGTCGTTGGGCGTCACGCTCTGGCGAGAAGCCACCTCCTCGATGGCCTCCTGCGGTATCCAGCCGAGCTCGTCCTCGATGGCGAGAAGGGACGAGAGCACGGTGACGGTGGGCTGCGTTTGTTCCGTAACGGCCCGCACGATGCGGGCTCGCAGGGCGTCGTCTGCCACGTGGCCCCCTTAGCGGCGCTTGCCCCAGACTACGTGAAGTTTATCACGGAGGGGGAGGGGGTGCCAGAGCCCCCGGCTTGCACCCTCGCGCACCCTACGGCATGATGGTGCGAAACCTGAACTGACGGAGGCCGTGATGCCTGACCCCAAGGTGTTTGTGTTTGCGCCCGCTGACTCGGACAGCCTGCAAGAGCTAGAGGCGGCGGGCTGCTCGCTGACCCTCGGCAGCGCGAATTGGAGCGATCCGACCGGCGACTCGACGGAGAGGCTTGCGGAGATGGCCTCCGGCGCTGACGCCCTCGCCGGTACGTCCATCAAGGGCGCCAAGATCTCCCGTGAGGTGCTGACGGCGTCGGAGGGGCTGCGCATCGTCGCCAAGTACACCGTCGGGGTGGACGAGATCGACATCGACGCGGCGACGGAGCTGGGCATCCTGGTCACGCATGCACCTACGGAGGCGAACTGGGGCGGAGTCGCGGAGACGACCATCACCAAGATGCTAACGCTGCTCAAGAACACCCGCGAGCGCGACGCCCACCTGAAGGCCGGCGAGCCGTGGCGCAGCGAGGCCCTCACCGGCGTCCACTTGGGCTATCGCGCTGAGGACGGCCACGAAGGCATCGTGCTGGGACTGATCGGCCTGGGGCGCATCGGCACACGGGTGGCGAAGCTGATGGCGCCGTGGGGCATGCGCATCGTGGCGCACGACCCGTACGTGCCGGGCGCGCACTTCGCGTCGCTGGGCGTCGAGCGGCTGGCGCTGGACGACCTGCTGCGGCAGTCAGACGTGGTCAGCCTGCACGTCATCCTGACGCGGGAAACGCACCACATGATCAGCACGCGGGAGCTGGGGCTGATGAAGCCGACGGCGGTGCTCATCAACACCTCGCGCGGGCCGGCCGTCGACGAGCCGGCGCTGATCGAGGCGCTGAACACGAAGACCATCGCAGGCGCGGGCCTCGACGTCTTCGAGGTGGAGCCGCTGCCGGTGGACAGCCCGCTGCGCTCGATGGGGGAGAGTGTGCTGCTCTCGCCGCACATGTCGTCGCACAACGTCGGCGGGGGCATCGGGCCGGGCATCAAGTGGGGGACGGCGGACGTGCTGCACGCGCTGCGCGGCGAGGAGCCGGAGCACGTCTACAACGCCGAGGCGCTTCCCGCCTGGCGGGAGCGGTTCCTGGGGCGGCCGCTGATCTCGTAGGGCGACTCGAGAAGCGGCCCTACACCGCTGTCCCTGTCGAGGGGCCACCACTCGCTGTCGCCGCTCGCTCCGGCGATCGGGGCGGCTTGGCCAGCAGCATGAGCGCGCCCGCCAGGAGCCAGCCCGCCGCGATGATGAGAAACGCCAGCGTGTACGAGTCCTGCAGGTCGAAGAGGAAGGCGATGAACAGCGGGCTCGCCGCGCCGGACGCCGTCATGAAGGGCCGGAGCACGCCGTTGATGGCGCCGAGGTGCAGCCGGCCAAAGTAGTCGGCCACAATGACCCCCATCAGCGTGATGTACGCGCCGATGGTCAGGCCGTGCAGGCCGGTCACAATGAGCATCGACGTCTGCCCGCCCACGTTGAGAATCAGCAGGACCGTCCCCGCAGTCAGGATGAGCTGCGGGCCAATGAGGTAGCGCAGGGGCACGCGCTCGGCAAGCAGGCCCCAGACGGGGCGGAAGCTCACCGAGCCGACGGCGAAGGCCGTCGCGCTGAGGGCCGCGACGGACTCCGGGATGCCACTGTCCTGGTAGAACGGCACGAGGTTCGCGTGGAACCCGCCAATCCCGATGCCCACCAGCGCAAACGCCGCGACGATGAGCCAGAAGGAGAGCGTCCGTACGCTCTCGCGCACCGTCAGGCCTCCCGCGGCAATCGTGCGGGGCTGGCTCGCGGATTGCGGCCCTTCGACAGGCTCAGGGCGAACGGGGGAGTCGCCGTCGGGCAGCAGGCCCATGTCCTCGGGTCGCGTTCGGACCAGGAAGGAAAGGGGTATCAGCACGCAGAGCGCCACGATGCCGAGGACGAACCACGCCATTCGCCAATCGGAGGCGTCGATGAGGGCCTGCAGGGAGACGGGGTAGAGCATCGGGCCGAGCCCCGGCCCCATCGCGGCGATGCCAAGTACGCGGCCTCGCTTGCGCACGAACCACTTGGGCAGGATGGTCATCGAGAGTGCAAAGCCGCCGGTGATCTGCGCGATGCCGCCGGAGACGCCGAAGAGCAGATAGAATTGCCACAGGCTGTCGATGTAACGCAGCCCTATCAGTGAGACGCCGAGCAGGACGGCGGAGAAGAGCATCAGCCGCATGGGGCCTGTGCGCGTGTCCTGCATCGGGCCGACGATGGGGGCCAGCGCGCCGCCCACGAGCATCTGGAACGTCAGCGCGCCGTAGAAGGCGGCCCTTGACCACTCCATCTCCTCCGTCATCGGTCGCACGAACACGCTCGCGCCCCAGACGCCGACACCCGTCGAGAACGACCCGGCGATGATGGCGACGCCCAGCAAGACCCAGCCGTAGTACAGCTTTGGGAGACGCAAGCCCAGCGGTCGGTTCATGGCCGGACTATAGCACGAACCAAGCTTGCATCAAGGAGCGTTACGCTACCCGGCAGGTTCGGGCGCCGCTCCGCCGAGCGCAGGCTCGGGGCCGGGCTGCTGTCGAGGCGGGGCAGCCAACAGCATGAGGCCGCCGGCGATGACCCACGCCGACGCGATGATGAGGAACGCCGTCGTGTACGAGTCCTGCAGGTCAAAGAGAAATGCTATCAGGACCGGGCTGATTGCCCCCGCGCCCGTCATGAAGGGCCGCATGACGCCGTTGATCGCACCGAGGTGGGAGCGGCCAAAGTAGTCGGCGACCAGCAGTCCCTGCAGCGTGATGTACGCGCCGATGGTCAGGCCGTGCAGGGCAGCGGCGATGAGCATGGATGTCTGCCCGCCGACGTTGAGGATAAGCAGCACCGTCCCAGCGCTCAGGATAAGCTGCGGGCCAATGAGCCACCGCACGGAGAAGCGCTCGGCCAGGAGACCCCAAACGGGACGCAAGGCGACGGAGGCGATCGCGAAGGCGGTCCCGCTCAACGCGGCGACCTGCGCCGCCAAGCCGATGTCCTGGAAGTACGTCACAAGATTAGCGTGAAAGCCGCCCATCCCGAGGCCCACCAGCATGAACGCGCCGACGATGAGCCAGAACGCCATCGTCCTGAGGCTCTCGCGGACTGTGAGGCCTTCCACCTCGCGCGTCGGTCGGGCGAGCGGCGGCGGTGTCGGCGCCCTCTCTTCCCGCGCGGGCGGCGGGTCGTCCGGCTTGTCGCCGTCGGGCAGCAGGCCCATGTCCTCGGGCCGCGTGCGCACCATGAACGACACCGGCACCAGGATGCACAGCGCGGCCAGCCCCAGCACGAACCAGGCCTCGCGCCAGTCGAAGAGATCGATGACCGTCTGGATGGAGATTGGGAAGAGCATCGGCCCGAGACCCGGCCCCATAGCGGCCAGCCCCAAAACGCGGCCGCGTCTTCGCACGAACCACTTGGGCAGGATGACCCGGGTGAGCGCGTTGATGCCGGAGACCTGAGCGATGCCGCCCATGAGGCCGAACAGCAGGTAGAACTGCCAGAGGCTGTCCACCCACCGCGTCAGTATGAGCGAGACGCCCAGCAGCACCGCGGACATCAGCATCAGGCGTCGCGGGCCGTTGCGCGTGTCCTGTATCGGGCCGACGATGGGCGCCAGCGCGCCAGCAACCAGCGACCGCACGGTCAGGGCGCCGAAGTAGCTCGCCCGCGACCACCCCAGCGCCTCCGTCATTGGCCGCGCCATGACGCTCGCGCCCCAGACGCCCGCGCCCGTCGAGAAGGAGCCGGCGATCATCGCGACGGCGAGGAGCACCCAGCCGTAGTAGATGGTCGGGAAGCGGAAGCCCTTGCGCTCGTTCATAG
>JAPPNT010000016.1:5164-8203 GCA_028873745.1 Chloroflexota bacterium
CGTTCATAGGGCGCAACTATAGCAGGAATGGGATAGGGCGTGGGGGGATATTCATCCTGGTCATGCCAAAGGGGTGTCAATTATTGAGATTGCGCATGGGGAACATTGGGACAGCGCTCCGGAATCGGCGTCCCGTCCTTGACACAACTTATCACCGTCCCTACCCTCACTCATAGGTTGACAATACGTTCCTCCCGAAAGGCAGGCCGTCCATGGCATCCGCAGACCAAGAACACCGCGCTGTTCAATTGCCCTTGGTGCTGGAGCCGTGGCCGGAAGGCGGATTCACCGTGACCTCACCGCTCATTCCCGAGCTGATTACCGAGGGGGATACGCTGGAAGAAGCGCTGGCGAACGTTCAGGACGCCTGGCAAGCGGCAGTGGAACTGTACGAGGACTTGGGCCGTCCACTCCCGGCGGAGCTGTTCGTGGACAGCGGCTCCGGCGGGGTCACGATGTACCTGCCGTATCCGAAACTCTCCGTGCCCGTGTGAGGTACCGCGAGTTCGCCCGCAGGCTGACGGCAAGGGGCTGTGTCGAGTTGCCTCGAAGGGGAGGCGGTTCGCACAGGAAGTGGTTTAACCCTGCAGCCAACAGAAGCGGGACCATTCCTGACTGGGGCGGCAAGGACCTGAACGAAAGGACCATTCGCTCAGCCTTGCGGCAACTGGGGCTTGACCCCCGAGATTTCTTCCCTTCCTAGGCTGGCGGCTTTCGTCGTTCTTACCCACATCCTGCCCCTTAAAGGCAATCACGCCGCTACCACTCCCATGCCGAGGTCACGGAGTCTTTGATGACAGGCTCGGGCAACTCTCCCGTGACAGTCTGGCCGTAGTCCGCGAGCAGCAGGCGCGCGGCCTTGCGGCCGAGGCGCACGCTGTAGTTGGTGCCCCGGTCCTCCGGGTAGATCTGCGTGGTGTTGGCCAGGTAGAGCGACGGAATCGGCGTGCGGTGCGGCGGGATGCCCTTGGCGTAGCCCGTCCGGTTCACCGGTTGCGCCGCGTCCTCGCGGTGGTAGTAGCTGGCCTTGATCCAGCTCTCGTCGAAGGCCGGGTTCAGCCGGCGGAGGTGGGGCACGTACTCGGCGAGGAGTTCCTCGTGGGACAGCGAGTAGAGGCGGTCCTCCCGGTCGAGGTAGTTGGACAGGTAGACCAGGTGGCTGCCGCCGTAGTTCTCGGGCGGCACGAAGTTGGTGTGCTCGATGGCGGCGACGAAGGGGATGCTCCGGTCCGCGATGTTGAGCCAGTACGCGGGCGTCAGCGAACGATCGAGCTCCAGCACGATGAGCACCGCCGCCAGGTACGTGGTGCTCGTCAGCGTCTCGCGGTAGGACTCCGGCAGCTCCGGGGCCAGCGCGGCCATGATGCGCGAGGGCGTCGTCGACAGGACGGCGTCGTAGCGGCGGACGGCCGCGGGCTCGCCAGGCAGGCGCACCTCGAGGCCGGTTGCGCGGCCCTCCTCGACGACGACGCGGGCGACCTCGGCGGAGGTGTGCACCGTGCCGCCCATGGCGCAGACGCGCTCGCCCAGCGTGTCGAAGACCTCGCCGAAGCTGCCCATCGGGTAGCCGAGGCTCTCGCCGCCGAGGCTGCGGCCTCGCGACGCGAGGCGGAGCGCAATTTTGCCCCAGAACCACGTCATGCCTATCTGGTCGTAGTAGCGGCCAAACTTACCCCGCAGCAGCGGCTCCCAGACGGACTGGTAAGCGCGGCGGCCCACCCAGCGGGGCAGCCACTCGTTGGCGGTCACGTCCTCCAGCGATCGCCAGCTCCGGCGGCGGCGCAACGCCAGCGTCACGAGGCCGAGGCGCATGCGGTCCGGCAGGCTGATGGCACTGAACTTCATCAGGTCGGTCGGCGTGGTGAAGGGCCAGATACGGTCTCGGTGGAAGAGGCCGACCTTGGAGGGGATCCACGCCAGCTTGCCGCCAAGACCGAGCTCGTGGATGAGCCAGACCATGTCGGTGTCGCTGGTGAAGAGGTGGTGGTAGCCGCGCTCCAGCCGCCCGCCGCCCACGTCGAAGGTGGACGCCTGCCCGCCGAGGAACGGGGCGCGCTCGAAGACCTCCGCGTCGTGGCCCTGCCGCAGGAGCTCGAATGCGGCGGCGAGGCCCGCGGCCCCTCCGCCAATGACGCCGACCCTCACGCCGTGCCAGCCTCGCCGGCGGCGGACGGACGCTCGTCCACCTCCCGGCTGGACCTCGCCAACCCCGTCAGCGAGTGGTTGCTGAGCCATGCATAGCCGACACCGATGAAGGTCACCGGCACCAGCAGGGAAGCGTGCACGACGAGCACGTACGCAGACGCCACGGAGACGTCGACGGCGAAGTAGACGAGCGTCGCCTGCGCAAAGAACTCGAAGGGGCCGATGCCGCCGCCGCCCGAGGGAATGATCGTGCCGAGGTTGGAAGCGGCCGTCGTCAAAATGAGAATGCCTATGAGCTTCCAGATAGAGAAGTAGTCGTCCAGGCCAAATCCCAGCGCAATGATGAGGAACAGGCTGGCCTCGAACGTCCACACGGGGATGGAGAGCACGACGATCTTGCTGAGGCGGCCCGGTTCGCGCAGTGCTGATAGCCCTTCCAGGAAGCGCGACGAGAGGAAGCCGACGAGGGGCCGGGCCCGCGCTGGCAGATACATGAGCGCGCGATCCATGAACCGCTCGACGCGCTCCGGCCAGACCGCCATGGAGACCAGCAGGAAGGCGAAGGAGAAGAAGGGGATGCTGAGCATCATCGTCAGCAGAAGCCACGGGACCCGGGTCTGCTCGCCGAGGTACCTGAACAGGTCAACCGGCGGGATGAAGATCGCGACCACGCCCACCAACAGCAGCAGCGCCATCCCGTCCGACACGCGCTCGATAAGGATGGTGGCCAGGGCCGTGGTCTTGGAGACGCCCTCCCGGATGTTCAGGAAGTAGGAGCGCACCAACTCACCCAGCCGGACGGGGAGGATGTTGTTCGCGGCGTAGCCGACGATGACGACGGGCCAAAGCCTCGAAACACGGTAATCGCCCATCGGCGACAGGATGACCTTCCAC
>JAPPNT010000109.1:0-609 GCA_028873745.1 Chloroflexota bacterium
GTGGTTTGGAGAGGACGTCTCCCTGTTCTGACGCGGCAAACGCCAATGCGGTAAAGTTAAAACGCAAGCCTGCGGCAAAAGCGCGATCACCAAGTCCGGGCTTGACGGTGCACGGCGGTCCAAAACTGCGCGTGAAGAGAGGAAAAAGTAGATATGCTCCCAAAGCCTGTATCTCACGGGACAGCCCACTCCATTGCACGAGTCGCGTCGCTTGCGGCCCTCGCCCTCGCCGCCCTGCTCGGCCTCCTGGCACTGGCCGCGTGCGAGGACGACGGCGCCGAGTCCCAGCGGGAGATCGTCGAGCGGCTGCGCGACAACGCCGAGGACTTTGAGTACTCCGTCGGCCGGCACGGCGGCAACCTCTCCTTCACCACCGTCTCGGAGCCCCTGACGTTCAACCTCGCCCTGTCCAATGACGCCAGCTCCTCCTCCGTCCTCGGCTACCTGTTTGAGGGACTGACGGAGACATCGTGGCTGACGGACGAGGTGGAACCTGCCCTCGCGGAGTCGTGGGAGAGCTCGGACGACGGCCTGACTTGGACCTTCCAAATCCGGCCGGGCGTACCAGGGATTGCCGTACGCCCCGTGCCCGCCGGCGAGGGGGATTAA
>JAPPNT010000109.1:619-8189 GCA_028873745.1 Chloroflexota bacterium
TCTACAACGAGGACATCCCGACCGACACTCGCGCCGCTTTCACCTTCCGCTTCCCCGACTCTGACGGAGGCTGGCGCGAGGAGCCGATGACCGTCACTGCGCTGGACGATTCGACGGTCCGTATGGTGCTGCCCACGCCCTTCGCCCCCTTTCTCCGCTCCATGGGCACCGCCATCTACCCCGAGCACATCCTCGCCCCCCACGTGGACGCAGGGACCTTCTCCGACGTCTGGGACATCGAGACCGACCCGGCGGAGGTCATCGGCACGGGACCCTTCACCATCGAGTCCTACACCCCGGAGGACAGCCTCGTTCTCCGCCGCAACCCCGGCTACTGGCTCACGGACGCCGATGGCAACCGTCTTCCCTACCTTGACACCGTCACCATGGACTTCGTCGAGACGCTGGAGGACGAGTTTGAGGCCTTCCAGGCCGGGCAAGCCGACGTCCACGGCGTCCTGGGCGAGGAGTTCGCCACCCTGGAGCCCTTGCAGGAAGAGGGCAACTTCACCATCCACAAGCGCGGCCCCGGTTTTGGCACCACGTTCCTCTCGTTCAACGTGAACCCCGGCGCGAATCCTGACACCGGCGCGCCGCTGGTCGCCCCGGAGAAGCTCGCGTGGTTCACCAACGCCGACTTCCGTCGCGCCGCCGCCCACAGCATCGACAAGCAGCGCATTGTTGAAGAGACCCTGCACGGCCTCGGCTATCCCCAGTGGTCATCCATCAGCCCCGCCACCGGAGACTTCCACAACCCCGGCGTCGTGAAGTACAGGTACGACCTCGATGAGGCGAACGATATCCTCGACGATCTCGGCTGGGTGGACACCGACGGCGACGGCATCCGTGAGGACGCTGGCGGGGTCCCCATCGAGTTCAAGCTGGTCACCAACGGCGTCAGCAACGAGGTCCGCGGTCAGGTGACCAAGATCATCGCGGAGGGGCTCCGTAGCGTCGGCATCGGCGCCGCGTACGAGCCAATCGAGTTCGGCGAGCTCGTCACCCAGCTCACGTCCACGTACGACTGGGAGACGATGGTCATTGGCTTCACCGGCGGCCCGGACCCGTACTCCGGCATCGGCTTCTGGCACAGCAGTGAGGCCCTGCACCTGTGGAACCCCAACCAGGAATCGCCTGCCACCGAGTGGGAGGCCGAGATCGATTCTCTCTACATTCAGGCCAGCCAGGAGTTGGATCACGGCGAGCGAGTCAAGCTCTACCACCGCGCCCAGGCGATTGCCGCGGAAAACGCACCCCTCATCTACACGGCCCTGTCTGAGCGGCTGAGCGCAGTCAGAAACGTCTTCGGCAACACCACGCCCACCCTGTACGGCATCTGGGACGTCCGCTACCTTTACCGCACCGACGTCTAAAGGCGCCGTCAGCAGGCCGGGCAGTCAATTGAGACCCGTCGCGGTGCTCAGCCCTCCGCGTCATGATTTGACGTCAACTTACCGCATTATGATTTCGAATGCTTGACACACCACAATCGTAATGGTGTTACCATATTGGTAAGAGTTTCACAAAGTATCACCGCCTAACCATTCCCCCGTTTCAGCCGTTCCCTCGACGGAAAGCGCCCCTTGCGGGGGCAGGAAGAGAGTAGCCTAAGTGACATTCCTCACGGCAATCGCCTTGCGCCGTCCAACCGTCGCCATCCTCGCCATCATCATCGTCCTCACCTCCGGCATCTTCGCCTACCGCTCCATGCAGGTCGAGCTCTTTCCCCAGATCGAGTTCCCTCTCGTCACCGTCTTCATCACCTACCCTTCAGCCGACCCCGAGGCCGTCGTTCGCGACGTCACCGGCCCCATCGAGCGCGCCATCGTCGGCGCCGACGGCCTTGAGACCATCCAGTCCAACTCCTCGGAAGGCCGCGCCGCCATTTTCGTGTCGTACCGCTACGGGACCGACATGGCTGCTGCCGAGACTCATGTACAGAATGCCGTGAGCAGCCTGACATTCCCCCCCAGCGTCGAGGATCCTCTCGTCGGCCGCTTCAACCCGGAAGAGATCCCGGTAATCCAGTTCGGCGTAGTCTCCGAGCGTCCCCTGCCCGAGGTCCAGGCCCTCGTCGAGGACCTCCTTATCCCGGAGATCGAGAAGATCGAGGGAGTTTTGAGGGTCGATCTTGACGGCGGTGTGGAGCGCCGAGTGGCCGTCGCGGCCGACCTCGCCAGGATGACCGCCAACGGCGTCACCCTTGAGCAGGTGGCGACCGCCCTTCGCGAGAACAACGTCTCTCTGCCCGCCGGCATACTCCCGTCTGACGGCCAGATCATCATCGCCAAGACCACCCACTCCCTCGACTCTGTCGACGACGTGCGCAACCTCGTCATCGCCACGAACGACGGCGCCCCCGTCCGTCTCTCCGACGTCGCGACGGTCTCCTTCGGCGAGGGCCGCCGGACCAGCATCACCCGCGTCAACGGCCGCGACGGCGTGGCCGTCTACGTCACCAAGGAAGCCGAGGCCAACACCCTCGACGTGACGACGGTAGTCAACGACATCCTGGAAGGCGGCAACGGCCTCCCCGACGACCTCGAGATCATCGTCGTCAACGACCAGGGGCCTGACATCAAGCGTCAGATAGACAACCTCGTCCGAGAGGGCACGTTCGGCTTCTTGTTCGCCGTATCCGTCGTCTTTGCATTCATGCTGACCATCCGCCCCACCTTCATCCGGGGCATATTCACCACCATCCGTCCCACGGTCGTCATCGGTCTCTCCATCCCGCTCAGCGTGTTCACCGGCATCCTGCTGATGTTCTGGCAGGACATGACCCTGAACTTCATGACCCTAGGCGGTCTCGCCATCTCGGTGGGCCGCGTCGTTGACGACTCCATCGTCGTGCTCGAGAACGTCTACCGCCACATCCAGGGCGGCCGGGAGAGGTGGCGGGCCGCCCTCGAGGCCACGACCGAGGTGGGGCCGGCCATCTTCGCATCGACGATGACCACGGTCGTTGTCTTCGTGCCCCTCGCCTTCATCGAGGGCCTCGTGGGTGCCTTCTTCCTCCCCTTCGCGCTCACCGTGACCTTCGCCTTGCTGGCGTCGCTGCTCGTCGCGCTCACCGCCGTCCCCGTGCTTGGCGCGCTCCTGCTGCGCCCCGGTGACCTCCCGGAGGGCGCCGGCGACGAGGGCGACATCCCCATGCAGGAGACCGCCCTGCAGCGTCTCTACCTCGGCATCCTGCGATGGGTGCTCGGCCACCGCGCCGTGACGCTTCTGGCGGCCGCCGTCATCACGTTCGGCAGCCTCGGCCTGCTCTCCGTTATCCCCGTCAACCTCTTCGGCGGCGGCGGCGACCGCTTCCTGCAAATCGAGCTCAGCCTTCCGCCCAGCGCCAACGTCGAGCAGACCCTCGCGGAAACGGAGGCAATCGAGGCCCGTCTCGACGGCATTTCGAAGGTCTACAGCGCCAGCATCGGCGGGATCGACTTCGACTTTGGCACCGGCCCGGCGGGCCTGCAGCAGGCCAGATTCTTCGCCCTGCTCTCCGAAGATGCCCCCGAGGACATTTCCGAAACGCTGAGGGAGGAGCTCGCCAAGCCCGGCCAGACGGTCCGCGTCTCCGAGCTCTCCGCGGGCCCGCCCGCCGGCGGCGTCGAGATCTTCGTGACCGGCCCAAATTATGACGACATTGCCGAGGTCACCCGCGAGCTCGCGGACTCCATCGGCGCCATTGACGGCATCGTCAACATGGAGAGCAACGTCACGCAGGCCCGGCCGGAGTTGGCTGTGCAGGTCGACCCGGAGAAAGCGGCCAACATCGGCTTGACCACGGAGCAGGTGGGCACCCAGTTGAACAAGTTCCTAATCGGCGAGCAGGTCACGTCCATCGACATCGATGGTGAGTCGGTTGACGTATACCTCTCCGGAGACCTTTTTGCCGCCGGCGGCGCCCAGGGTCTTGGCGCGCTGCAGATCGTCGGTCCCGGTGGTTCGGCGTCTCTGCTCGAGCTCGCGACTCCCGAGCTCCGCGAGGGCCCCGTCACCATCAGCCGCACCGACGGTCAGCGCTCCGCCAGCATCACCGCCGACATCGTCGCTGAGGACACCCAGGCCGTCGGCGTCCTCGTCGACGAACAAATCACCGCGCTCGATCTGCCCCCGGGCGTCAACGTCGAGAGTGGCGGCATCTTCGCCGACATCGCCGAGGGCTTCCAGGCCATCTTCATCTCAATGGCTGTGGGCATCGTGCTCGTCTACCTGGTCATGGTCGCCAGCCTCGGTAGCCTCCGAAACCCCTTCGTCATCGTGCTCACGCTGCCTCTGGCCCTCGTCGGCGTCATGGCCTCCCTCGCCATCACCGACAGGGCCCTCGGCCTCGCCGCGATGATGGGCATCCTGCTCCTGATTGGCATCGTGGTCACCAACGCCATCGTGCTCATCTCCTTCGTCGAGCAGCAGCGCGCCCGCGGCCTCGCCGTCTACGACGCCCTCATCTCCGGGGCCCGCGTGCGGCTGCGCCCCATCCTCATGACCGCGATCACGACGAGCTTCGCCCTCCTCCCCCTCGCCGTCGAGTCCGAGGGCGGCGGCATCATCAGCGCCGAGCTCGCGACGGTCGTCATCGGCGGCCTCACCAGCTCCACCGTGCTCACCCTGCTGGTGCTGCCCATCGTCTACATGCTCTTCAACGACACCTTCCCGCGCCTCGCCGGCCGCATCCTCCGCCGCGCTCCCACTGCGTCGCCGTCCATGGCCGCGCCGGAGCCCGCCGCCGACGGCTAGCCTGCTTCACGCCTGATGCAAGGAGCGCCCTCCGTATCGCCGGAGGGCGCTCTCCATTTGTCGCTCGATATGTCCGCGGGTGTCCTCAGTCCCCCTCGACCCGCAGGTCCGGCAGCCAGCGCAGCCATTTCGGCAGGTACCAGTTTCCCCGGCCGAGCACCTCCATGCTCGCCGGGACCAGGATGGACCGCACCAGTGTCGCGTCCAGCAACACGGCTACCGCCAGCCCGAAGCCCATGAGCTGGTTCACCACCGTGTCGCCCGACGCAAACGCGCCGAACACCACCACCATGATGAGCGCCGCTCCCGTGATCAGCCCCGCCGTAGACCGCAGCCCGTACGCGACGGCCTCCGTGTTGTTCCCCGTCTCGTCGTACCGCTCCCGGATGCGGCTCAGCAGGAAGACATGGTAGTCCATCGACAGCCCGAAGAGGATGGTGAACAGAAACAGCGGCAGCCACGCGTCGATGACGTCCGCCTGCTGGAACCCAAAGATGCTCGCGCCGACGCCCTTCTGGAACACCAGCACCAGCAGCCCGTACGTCGCCCCCACGGACAGCAGGTTCATGATGATCGCCTTCAGCGGGATGACGATGGACCGGAACACCATCATCAGGATGACAAAGCTCAGCCCCAGCACGAAGACGAAGACGATCGGCGTGTACACCCGCACGATGTCGTAGAAGTCCGTCACCTCCGCCGTCAGCCCCGTGACGTACACCTCTGCGTCCACCCCGTCGAACGCCGGCTCGACGATGTCGCTCCGCAGCCGCCGCATCTCCTCCGCCGCCTCCGGGCTCGCCGGCTTGCCCGGGTACGGCACCGAGAGCAGCGCCAGGTCGCCCGCCGCGTTGACCTCCAGCGGGTTCGGCGGCACCGGGAACCCCGCGTCCGCCGCCAGCCCCGTCTGCACCCGCTCGATGGCGCCCATGACCGCCGGGTCGCTGATGTTCCCGGACACGACGATCTCCGCCGGCGTCAGGAACCCCGCCGGGTTGACCTCGCCGAAGGAGAACTCCTCCTCGAACACCAGGAACGCCTGTTTCGTCTCCGCCTTGTCCGGGTAGGAGTTGACGTCGTTCAACCCTGTCCTTATGTCCAGATAGAAGGAGGCCAGGACCAGCATGGGCACGCCCACCAGCAGGATGCTGACCACCGGCGCCTTCGTGACGATGCGCGTGATCGCGTCCCAGAACCCGTGTTCGTTCTCCTCCGGGCTCTTGAGCGAGAACCGCTTTAGGAATCCGATCGATAGGAATTCGACCTTGTGCCCCAGCAGCGTCAGCACCGCCGGCAGCAGCGTCAGCGTCGCCGCCATCGTCGCGAGGACGACGATGATCGCCCCCAGCGCCAGCGATTGGTAGAACGACGCTGGCACGATGAGCAGCCCCAGCAGCGCCAGCACCACCGTCATCCCGCTGAACAGCACCGTCCGGTTCGCCGTGTCGCCCGTGCGTACGACCGCGTCGTGCGGCGACAGCCCGTGCAGCATCTCCTCCTTGAACCGCGACACGATCACCAGCGAGTAGTCGATCCCCACCGCCAGCCCCAGCATCACCACCATGACGGTCACGAAGAAGAGCAGCGGCGACGCCTGCCCGATGACTGCGACGACGGCCAGCGCCATCAGGATCGAGAGGATCGCCAGCCCCAGCGGCAGCAGCGTCGCCACTACTGCGCCGAAGAGCAGCAGCAGCACCAGCAGCGCCACCGGCACCCCGAACCGCTCGCCCTGCTGCAAGTCCTGCTCGGACAGCTCGTTGTTCTCGTACGCCGTCGTCGCCGACCCGCCGACGAGCACCCGGAAGCCGTCCGTCCCGTTCAGCTCCTCCATGACGTGCAGCAGCTCCCCGGCGTTGTCCGTCGCCTCCTCCGAGTCCCCCGCCATCGTGTAGTGCATCAGGACCGTGTTCCGCGCCGGCGAGACCAGAATCGCCAGCAGTTGCTCCGCCCGCACCGGGTCGCCCAGTTCCGAGAGGACCGCCGCCGCCTGCTCCGGCGATGCCAGCAGCGCGGCCGCAACATCCGCTTGCCCCGCCGCCGCCGCCAGCGCCTGCAGTTGCTGCATGTCCTCCGCGGAGAACGGCGGCGTGATCCCCAGCGACTGCACCACCGTCGCCCCCTGCAGGAGCTGCTCCGCCTGGTAGTAGTGGTAAAGCACCGGGCTGTCGGCAAGTCCGCCAGAGATTATCTCCGGGCCAAGCGCAACAATCCTCGCGTGCACCTCGTCCACCTTCGCCCGGAACCCGTCGTCTTCCACGGTCAGCGACGGTGACTGCACCACGACAATCTCCGCAAGCTTCTGCGGCCCCCGCAGCTTCTCCGCCAGCAACGCGGCGCCCTTCTCCGAGTCGTACTGCCCGCCGATGCGCAGGTCCGTCGTCGTCGCGCTGTCCAAGAACTCCCCAGCGATACCAAGCGCCGCCACAAGCAAAACGACCCACACGATGATCGTGCGGATCGGGTGATTGGCACACATACGCGCAAGCGCCCCGGTCATAACGCTCTTCCTG
Source organism: Chloroflexota bacterium (assembly GCA_028873745.1). Taxonomy (GTDB): domain Bacteria; phylum Chloroflexota; class Dehalococcoidia; order Lucifugimonadales; family UBA1127; genus UBA1127. The sequence continues at coordinate 7,870 of JAPPNT010000109.1, forward strand.
CCTTTCTCAGAAATGCCAAATCGTCACCATCCTAGCACACCCCGCCCCGCCATACCCCCCACCGTCATACCGGCAAAAGCCGGTATCCAGAAACCCCACTCCCACCCCCGATCGCACTGAGCAACGTCGAAGGGTCCTGCGCAGGCAGGAACCCCGACGAACCGATCCCCGCCAACCCCCGTTTTACCGCCGAAAGCCCCGCTACGGAGGCAGCGGACGGTACCCAGAAACCCCGCGCCCAACGGCCGCATCCACCCCCGAACCCCACCCTGTCCCCCCGAGCGGAAGCGGGGGGCGCGCCCCCCCCCCCCCCAAAAGGG
>JAPPNT010000069.1:0-399 GCA_028873745.1 Chloroflexota bacterium
GGCGGCCGCGGCCGCTGCTACGCCACCCTCCCCCCCGGCCGCTTCTGCGCCCGCCGCCGCAGCCTCTTCCTCGATGACCTGGAATTCGGACTCGCTGCGGATGTCAATGCGCCATCCCGTCAGCTTGGCGGCTAGCCGCGCGTTCTGCCCCTCGCGGCCGATGGCCAACGAGAGGTAGCGGTCCGGCACGACGACCATTGCCGACTTCTCTTCCTGCTCCAGGTCGACCTTGACCACCTGCGCCGGGCTGAGCGCATTGGCGAGGAAGTCTTCCATGTCGTCGCTGAAGGGCAGCACGTCGATCTTCTCGCCTTGCAGCTCGTTCACGATGTTCTGGATGCGGAAGCCGCGCAGCCCCACGCACGACCCCACCGGGTCGACACCCTCCTGCCGCGCCAC
>JAPPNT010000069.1:409-8149 GCA_028873745.1 Chloroflexota bacterium
CGGCAACCTTGGTGCGGGAGCCGGGCTCCCGGGCGATCGCCTTGATCTCCACGACGCCCTTGAACACCTCAGGCACCTCGCGCTCGAAGAGGCGGCGCACCAGGTTCCGGTGAGCGCGGGACAGGATCAGCTCCGGCCCGCGGGAGCTCTCGGCGACCTCCGCCAGGTAGAACTGCAGCGTCGTGTTGGGGCGGTAGCGCTCGCTGGGCACGCCCTCGTCCCGCGGCATGAGCGCGTCTGTACGGCCGAGGTTCACCACCACCTGGTGCGGCTCGACCCGCTCGATCCGCCCGGCAATGATCTCCCCGACGCGGCTGGTGTACTCGGCCAGGACAAGCTCCCGCTCCGCCTCGCGAAGCCGTTGCAGCACGACCTGCTTGGCCGTCTGCGCCGCAATGCGTCCGGCGGAGGCGAAGTCGGCGATGATCTCGATGACGTCGTCGACGGCGGCGTCCGACTTGATCTTCTTGGCCTCCCGCAGAGTTATCTCGCGGCGATCGTCCTCGATTTCCGCCGCGGTCTTTACGACGCGCTTCAGGATGAAGACGGAGACCTCACCATCGCCCGGGTCGAGCCGCACCGAGAGGTCGTGGCCGGCGCCGACGCCCTCCTTGCGGTACGCGGACACCAGCGCAGCCTCAACCACGCCCAGAACGGTGTCCCGGGGCAAGCCCCGCTCTGCGGCCAGCTGGGTCACGGCGATGAAAAAGTCGCTCTTCATTCCCAGGACCTCCCCCTACAGGCCTCTATCAAAGAAAAAAGTGGGGCGAGCCCACTTTTCAAGTATATCGAGCATGTGCTCTTGCGCATGATTCTAGCAGAAGGGAGGAGCCCGGCGCAACACATCCCACCTCCTCATTCCACCTGCATTTCCCCCTCTCCCTCCGTCTTACCGGCGCACGCCCCGCTACGGAGTCAGCGGACGGCATCCAGAAACCCTGCGCACAACGGCCACCGCAAAGCCTGTTGCCCTCACCGTCGTTCCCGCGCAGGCGGGAACCCAAAAACCCAGCCTCCAACGGCCTCATCCTCGCCCGCCCCTTCCCCTCCGTTCGCCCTGAGCCTGTCGAAGCCTGTCCTGAGGTTCTCGAAGGGGGCGGCCGACCACCCCGCAGCGTTAACAACTCAGCCGGAACCCACCCCTAGCCCGTCCTCGTGAGACCCCCTCCGCTATCTGGGGCGTGAAAACTCGACTCGTATCTGTAGGAGACCATTTCATAGCTGAGTCGAGCTTCAAAAAATATCCTCTGTGCGGCAACTCAATCCTCGTCCCCCGCTATCTGCCTCTCGCTCCGCCCCCAAATACGCGCCCAAGCTGACAAGTTGTCACCCGCAACACAATGCAACTCAATTCCTCAACCGCCACCCTGCACGGACAGCGACCCTGACGCCCCTCAACCTCACCCACCGCCCATTCGCCCTGAGCTTGTCGAAGGGCGCGCCGGCCCGATGCCCGCCCCTCTCGCCGTTGACACCCCAAGCGGCCCGATGCTACGTTTGAAGGCGAAACGCGACGAAGGGGAGCAGTAGCGGCAACCGTCGCAGCAGCGAGCCGGCGAGTGGTGGAAGGCCGGCGGCGAAAGGCCCGTGAACTCGCCCCGGAGCGGCGGCCCCAACGAGAAGCAACAGCGCTCTCCCAAGGCCGGACGGTGGCCCCGTTATCGCCGCAACAAGCGGTCTCCGCGCCAGGATTGCGCGGGGCAATCTGGGTGGTACCGCGGGTAGCTTGAATGCAGCCCGTCCCTTTGTGGGGCGGGCCTTTTGTTTGAGCGACAGTGCAAGGAGATGGAAGGACTATGACCCAGCAGCGTTCTCGACAGTCGGAGCTCCGGTGGGACCCTAACGCCGTCGACCAGAAGTGGCAGCGGCGTTGGGCCGCCGACGGCCTTCACGCCGTCAGTGACGACGACCCACGTCCCAAGTGGTACGAGCTCACGATGTACCCCTACCCCTCGGGCGACGTGCACATCGGCCACTGGTACGCGATGGCCCCGTCGGACGCCCACGCCCGTTTCCGCCGGATGCAGGGCTACAACGTCCTGCACCCCATGGGCTTCGACGCCTTCGGCCTCCCCGCCGAGAACGCCGCCATCCGGCAGGGCGTCCACCCCCACGCGTGGACCATGGCCAACATCGAGAAGATGCGCGGCCAGCTTCGCTCGATGGGCACGGTGTACGACTGGGACCGCGAGATCATCTGCTGCCTCCCCGAGTACTATAGGTGGAACCAGTGGCTCTTCCTGCAGTTCTACAAGGCCGGGCTGGCCTACCGTGCCCACGCCCCCGCCGTCTGGTGTCCCTCGTGCCAGACCGTGCTGGCCAACGAGCAGGTGCTCGACGGCGCCTGCGAGCGGTGCGGCACGCCCATCACCCGCCGCGAGCTCGACCAGTGGTTCCTGCGCATCACCGACTACGCCGACCAGCTCCTCGATTCCTCCGGGATCACCGACTGGCCCGAGCGCATCCTGACGATGCAGCGCAACTGGATCGGCCGCAGCGAGGGCGCGGAGGTCGTCTTCGACATCTCCCACCTCGGCATCGAGGAGGAGTCGCTGCCCGTGTTCACCACCCGCGTGGACACGCTCTTCGGCGTGACCTTCCTCGTCCTCGCCCCCGAGCATCCCATGGTGGAGGCCCTCACCGCCCCTGAGCAACGCGAGACGGTCGAGGCCTACGTCGCCGAGGCCCGCGCCAAGTCCGACATCGAGCGCATGTCCACCGAGCGCGAGAAGACGGGCGTCCCGCTGGGCACCACGTGCATCAACCCCGCCAACGGCCAGCCCGTGCCAATCTGGACCGCCGACTACGCCGTCGCCTGGTACGCGACAGGAGCGGTCATGGGCGTGCCCGCCCACGACCACCGCGACTTCGAGTTCGCCACCCGGTTCGGCCTCCCTATCGTCACAGTCATCGCCCCGCCGGGCGCCACGGGTGACGAAGTGTTAGAGTCCGCTTACGTCGAGCCTGGCACGATGGTCAACTCCGGCGACTTCAACGGCATGCCCAACGACCGCGGCGCCGACGCCATCGCCGCCTATCTCGAGGCGCGCGGCACCGGCGTGCGGACGCAGACCTACCGGCTCCGCGACTGGCTGGTCTCCCGGCAGCGCTACTGGGGGACGCCGATCCCCATCGTCCACTGCCCCGCCTGCGGGCCGGTCGCCGTGCCGGAGGACGAGCTGCCCGTGCTCCTGCCGCAGGACGCCGACTTCCAGCCGACGGGCGAGTCCCCGCTGGCGCGCAACGAGGCGTTCGTTCACGCCCCGTGCCCTCAGTGCGGCGCCGGCGGCCACCGCGAGACCGACACCATGGACACCTTCTTCGACTCGTCCTGGTACTTCCTCCGCTACCTGAGCGCAAAGAACAACGCCGAGGCGTGGGGGCCGGGGCAGGCCGAGTCATGGGCGCCCGTAGACCAGTACACCGGCGGCGCGGAGCACGCGGTCATGCACCTCATGTACGCCCGCTTCTTCGTGAAGGCGCTGCGGGACATCGGCCTGCTGTCGTTCGACGAGCCGTTCCTGCGGCTCTACAACCAGGGCCACATCATCGCGGACGGCGCCAAGATGAGTAAGTCGCGCGGCAACGTCGTCGCCCCCGACGAGTACGTGTCGACCCTCGGCGCGGACATTGTGCGGACGTACCTCATGTTCGTCGGCCCCTGGGACCGCGGCGGTGATTGGAGCGACAGCGGCATCAACGGCGTCGCCCGGTGGTACAACCGCGTGTGGGACATCTGGAGCCGCGATCCCGCCGGCCTGACCGCCTCCGACGACGCCGAGGGCAGCCGGGAGCTGCGCCGCAAGCTGCACCAGACCATGCGCAAGGTCTACCAGGACTTGGACGCCTTCAAGTTCAACACCGCCGTAGCCGCCATGATGGAGCTGACCAACCTGATGCAGCACGTCTGGGAGGACAACTCAGCCAGCCCGCAGGCCTGGAACGAGGCGCGCCGCTCAATGCTCGTGCTGCTCGCGCCCATCGCGCCCCACCTCGCCGAGGAGCTCTGGGAGCGCTTGGGCGAGACCTACAGCGTCCACCAGCAGTCATTCCCCGAGTGGGACGACGACCTCGCAGCCGAGGAGTTGGTGACTCTCGTGGTGCAGGTCGATGGCCGTGTCCGTGACCGCCTCTCCATCGCCCCTGACCTCGGTGAGGACGAAGCGAAGGACCTCGCGATGTCGCAGGCCAATGTGCAGCGCCACCTGGAGGGCAAGGAAGTCGCCAAGGCCGTCTACGTGCCCGGACGACTGCTGAACCTGGTCACACGCTAGGCAACCGCCCCTGCCCCTTCAGGTAGAAGTCGAAGAAGTCGGCCACGTCGATGAGCAGCTGCCGCACGTTGGCGGGAGCGTCCACGTAGTAGCCGTCGTTGTGATAGACCTTGTGGAGCACCGTCTTGTACTGCCGCTTCATCTCGTACCAGAAGGCGCGCGAGGCATCCGACCATGGGTCCTTGCCCTCGCCGTACACGATGAATGTCGGAGCCGTCACCCGGTCGATCTTGTTCTGCGACGACAGCTCTATCCAAAGCTCTTCATTCTCCTCGAGCGGCCCGAACTCGTGGGCCTGCATCTTCTGATGCCGGAGCTCCATCTCCCAGCGCAGGGCGGGCCAGTCGCCGTAGCCCGACATGGGCGCGGCAGCCTGGAAGGCGTCCGGCGCGTTGGTGATGGCGTACATGCTGAGAATGCCCCCGTAGCTGCGACCGGAGATCCCCATGTTCGACGGGTCGACGTAGCTCAGCCCCCGCATGTACTCCGTCCCGGCGATGGCGTCGTCCAGGTCGCCGCGGCCCCAGTCCTTGTCGTTCGCCTCCTCGAAGGCCTTACCGTACCCCGTGCTGCCGCGAACATTGGGGAGCAGCACGACGTATCCGCGCTGCACGAAGTACTGCACGTTCGGCTGCAAGTCGTCGAAAAACTGGAGCGTGGGGCCGCCGTGGATGTAGACGAGGCCCGGGTACTTCTTCGAGCGGTCCGCCGGGCTGTAGAGGTAGGCGTGGATGGTAAAGCCGTCGGTGCTCTGGTAGGAGATCTTCTCCGGCTCGATCAGCTTCTCCGCCGGGCCGCCCTCGGCGCACGCATCGGTCAGCTGCCGCGCCGCGCCGTCCTCGACGTTCACGACCCACAGGTCGGCGGGCCGAGTCGGCGTGCCGTAGCGGAAGGCGATCTCCTTGCCGTCCGGCGACCACTTCAAGTTCGTGCACATGCCGGTTCCGGGGGCGAATACCGCGCGCGATGTCCCGCTGCCGGCCTCCGCGACGCGCAGTTCCAGCGTGCCGTTCACGTTCGCGGTGAACGCCACCTGCCGCCCCGTGGGCGACCACACGGCGTTGTCCTGCTCGATCTCGCCCGGGTCCAGCGGTTCCGGCTCGCCGCTGCCGTCGATCGGCGCGGTCCAGATGTTGATGTAGCCGCTCCGCTGCGACCGGAAGAGGACGTCGCCGCTGTCCGCGGACACAGACGGCGCGCCAAACGTCTTGCCGTAGGTGTAGTCGAAGAAGTCCGTGTCGGACACGACGACGCGCGCGTTGCCGCCGTCCCTGTCCATCACCATGACGTCGTGGTCCTCCCACGAGTCACTCAGGCGCAGGTACGCGATTTGTTCGTTGTTGGGGGTGAACACGGGCATGACCGCGTTCAGGGGCCCGCCAGTCAGCTTGTGGTGCGCCCCGGTGGGAACGTCGACCGTGTAGATGTCGTAGGAGCCCGCACGACTGCAGGACACGGCGATGCACGAGCCGTCCGGCGACCAGGCTGCAGAGTGAATGAGCGCTCCAAGCCCCGAAAGCCGGAACTCCTCGTCGCCGTTGGCGGGCCACAGCCACACCTCGTCCGTGCCGCTCTTGCGGGAGACGTAGGACATGTAGTCGCCATTCGGCGACCACAGGGGAGCGCGCGTCGCAAGGAAGTTGACGTCGCCGATGTTGACCGTCAGGCGGACGGGGAAACCGCCCTCCGACGGCACGCTGTACAGGTTCGGCGGGCCGCCAAACGCGCCCAGGAAGGCGATGCTCTTGCCGTCCGGCGACCACTGCGGCGTCTCCGCGCCGACCACGGGCCGGATGGACAGGATCTGGTCGATGGTGGGTCCGGTCGAGCTTGCGTTGGCCATGGCTCCCCCCTTCGCTTGCAGCTTGGCGAGTGGAAGGCTAGCACCGCCCGCGTAAGCGGTCAAACCAGAAGTCCCCCGTTCGCCCTGAGCCTGTCGAAGCCTGTCCTGAGCTCCGTCGAAGGGGGCGTCCTGTCCCGCTTTCACCTGCCAACCCTACCCGCGTAGCCCCACTTAGACCACAGTCGTGACAGTCAGCAGCACAAGCGTCGCGGCGGGGATGAACCTCCCCGCCTCAATCGCAAGGTGGGGCAGCAGGGCCAATGGCATGCCCTGCCAGCGACCGGCGGTCATCTCCTGGACCAGAGCGGCTCTTGGCAGACGCCACGCGATCAGCGCTGCGCCTCCAATGCCAAGCGCGACGATTACGCCGGAGCCGGCAAACCTGTCTACCCACTCCAGGAACGGCCGCCCGCCAAGTTCCAGCCCGGGCGACGAGAAACTCAGGGCAGAGGGCAGTCCCAGAGCCAGTGTCGCGCCCGTCAGAAGCAGCGCGGCGGTGGTCGGAGAGAGATGCAGCTCGTCCCGGAGCGGCGCCATAGCGGCCGCAAGTCCGCTGTAGCAAGAACTGAAGGCAGCCAGAAAGAGCAGCCCGAAGTAGAAGATGGCCAGGAATGCGCCACCTGCTATGCTCTCGAATATGCGGGGGAATGCGGTGAAGGAGAGCTGGCTGCCTTCGTCTGGAACCAGCCCGAACGTGAAGACGATCGAGAAGACCATGATGCCCGCGCAGAGGGAAATGGCGGAGTTGGTCAGGGCAATGGCGGCCGATGATGTGATGAGGTTGACGTTCTTTGGCACGTAGCTGCCGAACGTAATGAGGACTCCGGTTCCGACGCCAAGGGAGTAGAACGCCTGCCCCGCGGCCATCTGCCAGGTCTGAAGGCTCAGGAGGGCGTCTATGCTGAACGACGTATAGAACGACCGTGCCTCCGCCGCGCCGCCTAGCGTCTGGCCGTATACCGCCAGTCCCGCCACCATCAGCGCCAGCATTGGAAGGAGCACCTTCCCGAGCCGCTCGATGCTTCCGGTTCCCTTCCGAAGCACCAGGAACACCAGTGCCCCGACCGCCAGGAACCACCACACCGACGCGTAGCCGGAGGTGAACTCGTCGAAGGGGCGGACGTTGAGGCGAAGTGCGTCGGCGAAGTATCCCAGCGTCCAGCCTGTGATCACGAAGTAGTAGCTCATCAGCGTCACGATGACCGCGACGATGACCCAGCCAATCCACGCGCCCCACCGCCCTCCAGCACGGCGGAACACCCCCACCGGACCGCGGTCGACCAGCCCCCCGGCGCTCGTTTCCAGCACGAAGAGGGGCAACCCCACGGCTACGATGCAGATCAGGTAGGCTGCGATGAATGATCCCCCGCCGTTGTCGCCCACCATATACGGAAAGCGCCAGAGGTTGCCCAGACCCACGACACCTGCCACGGACGATATGATGAAAGCGCGTTGGGACGTCCACTGCGGGCGGTTCGACGGCGTGCCGTTCATTGAGATGCCTTGACCTTCCTCTTGTTCCCGTGACTATTCCTCAATCTCCATGCCTCGCGCCTGGCAATGCCATAGTGTCGTTACCCAAGATCTTTGAGCCAGGTTACCCACGAACATTGAGCCACCCTG